>DATIIE010000061.1:0-9688 GCA_035479955.1 Saccharimonadales bacterium (SeqCode) | reverse complement strand
GGCGCGAGGGAAACACCTGTTCCCATACCGAACACAGCAGTTAAGCCTCGCCGCGGTTACAATACTTGGGGTTCACCCCTGGGAAAATAGCACGGTGCCGAATTATATAAAAGCCATCCGAATAGGGTGGCTTTTATCTTTTATTTAAACCACTGAACTAATTACCTAACTAGACACTATATGCCAGAAGAAGTAGCTTGGCCTTCACCGGCCCACCAGATAAACGCCGCCTTATACGATGCTGCCCACGGGCAAATGCCTTCTTTTACAGGGGAGGAACTCCTGACGACCCTTGGCCTGGAGCGCTCTACGCCCGACGGCTTGCAATTCCTTGAGCGCTTCGTGGGGCCTGCGCCCGACAGGGCTGCCAGGGATATTTTGGTTTTACAGGGTGGCATCGCCACACTTATAGAAGCTGCCAATGAGCGTACTACTACCGAAGCGCAAGAAGCCCTCGCCCATATGCTGGGAACAGTTGTGACCACTCATTTAAAGCGGGAGGGTGAGGTGTGTTTGGCAATACGTGACCTCATCCTGGTCAATGAACGGGAAGATATAGTCCCTGCCGATGTAAAACGCTCGTTGGGAGGGGATGATCCGCAGCAGGTAACTTTGGCGCAAGGCAGAGCTATGAGGCTGAGAATGTTTCGCGATTTCTCGAAACACCGGGAGGAACGGCCATGAGCAACCCTAATGCCTATTCTTTAGAACAGATTCGTGATGCAGTCCTGGCGGAGCGTAATCCGCTCTCCGGGGTGGCGCCCAATGTACAGCCACAGAATGAGCTCATTCTGAAAATGCTACCGGTAGGGGCGGCGCTTGCAGATCCTGGCACGATACTTGGCTGCCAACTTATTGGCAGCAGGGCACATGGGTCGGCTGTGCCTGAATCCGATCTCGACCTGGCTATCCTTACGTGGGACAGGTCGCGTGCTCCTGCAACAGAGCTGGTGCAGCGACTTCGGAGTGCGCTTTTCCCGCCTGACATAGAGGTTGATCCTAAGCTTGCGGCCTCGGCCGCTGGCATTATGACCGGCGTACCTTCATCACCAGCCCGTTTTATACACGAGATCGGCACTAAGCCACAGCGTAGTATTGGCATGTATGAAGCTGGCGTCGTTGATACGCCCGCTCTCCGCCTTGCGGCACTTGCGGCAAATGAGGTTATCTTAGCTAAAGGTGGTGATGCCCAGCGCGTGTGGAAAGATTGGGTACGCCCGAAACATACCCGGGCATATATGGGCGATTACGGCCGTTTTTGTATAAAAGTGGCTGGCGCGCTGGAGGTGCGCGAAGCGGCTGTTAGCTCAGTTATTACCAGCGAAGTGTGGCAAGAGCGCATTGACCGTTTCGGACTGCCCAAACAGTTTGAGGAACACTACGAAGCCGGCCAGACCTGGCTTGCCGCACAGCCGGATATTCCCCAGGAGTACGCCCATGGTGTCGCGTTATACGAACAGGTAAAGGCGGTCGTGGCCGCATAAGCAAAACCATTGACATTATTCCATAAGCGTGTTACTATATAAGCAGTTTCGAAAGAAACAAAAAGAGGGTCCAGCTCCGTAAAAAGAGCGGGAACCCTTTTTGTTTCTCTAGAAGAAAGACTAAGCCTGGGAGGTTTTTATGGCTGGAACTAAAGCTGGCGGCAAAGCTGCCGCTGCAACCAACAAAGCGAAATACGGTTCTGACTTCTATGCGAAGATCGGTGCTAAGGGCGGCCAACTGGGCCGTACCGGTGGCTTTTACGCTAACCGTGAGCTGGCTCGTGAAGCTGGCCGCAAGGGTGGCCGCATTTCGCGCCGCCCAAAAACTGGCAGTAACTAGCCGGGCAAACCGCTCCCTGTAAGGGGCAGGCGGAAGTAAGAGGCTGGAAGCTCTAAGCTCCAGCCTCTTTTGTTGTACTTGTAAAAGCTGCCTGCTGGCGGTAGGGCCGGCGCAGGCGAGAGCTGCTCACTTCCCACTTTGTGCCGCAGTTAATGCAGTGGTATTGCCGCTGCGTTTGCTGTACACCAGTAGTGCGGCAAGCAGGGCAGCGGCTACGCTGGTACAGCCAGTCGCGGTAGGTGTCCAGGCAATCCTGTATGTGGTTTTCATCTATCCGTACGTTATAGCGGGCGGCTAGGTGCTGTGCTTTTTGCCAGGCTTCCACCTCTTTCTGCAGAAGCTCTATGTCGCTTTTGAAGGTGTGGTGGCCGAGCAGTGCATGGCCAACTTCGTGCAGCAGGCCAGCTACACTGTGCGGCGCTTCGTCGGGCGCGTAAAATATCTGGTTACGCTTAGGCGACCAGCACAGCGTTTCGCCAACCGTAAATAACAGATTGGGGTGGTCTTGCTGGAGCTTATGTACGAGGGTGTCCATTTTTGTCGAATGTCATTTTTGCGAGATCGTAGCAGCCGTACACTACAGCTGTCTCGGGCCGCGCCGCGTGGATAATAGGGGGGATAGGTATGAGCGGCATTTCGTATGAGCGCAGTGTTTTTAATAGCAGATCGTCAAAACGGTCGAAGTACGTGGCTACGCTGCCGCCAAGCACCACAATGTGCGGCTGCACAACAGCGAGGATATCTATAAGCCCCACGGCAATGTCATGGGCAATATGCGTCCATGTTTTTTCGTCTTGTATGTCTTTGGCTTTGCGGCCATAGCGTTCGACAATAGCGTGCCCAGAGGCAAACGACTCCCAGGGCACCATTTTTCCGTGGTGCTCCAGGGGCATTTTGCCGGCCTCGGCGTCTATAAGCGTTGGCTCAATTTTTTGGTCTACTATGACACCCAGGCCAATGCCAGTGCTTATAGTAAGGTAGACTACGCGGCTGTATTTATCTTTTAGCAGCATGGCTTCAGAGAGCCCAGCCAGTTTAGCGTCATTTTCAATTACCACTGGGCAGTTGGCGATTTTTTGTACGTCGTCGCGTATAGGAATGTTCTGCCAGGGCAAGTTGCCCATAGCCAGCCCGATGCCGTTTTTGCGGTCCAGCCTGCCAGGCACGCCCACGCCGCAAGCGATGAATTTGCTCGTTGAAAGTTTTGCAACGTTATTGGCCAAATCACGAAGGAAATCCTGGTAGCTTGGTGGGGTTGGGAACTTAGACTGCTCCTGAATGACGCCATTGTCGTCAAGGCAGGCGAGCAGTGTTTTGGTCCCTCCAATGTCAATCCCCAAGTACATGATGCCTTTAGTGTAGCATGCGCGCTGGGCGCCGGGCTACGCCTTTTGACGCCCCCGAACAAAAGAGGTATAATGGAGATAATCTTGCGGTGATCTTTGAGAGCACCGACAGAAAATACACTACAAGGAGGCATGTAAAACATGTCAAAAGATACTAACTTAACTATGGACGAGCTGCTTGCTGGCAGCGAAGTCAAACAACTCGAAGCGGGCGATGTCATTGAAGGCGTCGTAAGCACGGTTCGTAAGCACGAGGTGTGGATCGACCTAGGCGCCAAAGGCGTCGGTGTCGTAATGCGCCGCGAAATTGGCCACGGCCAAGTGCTTGAACTCGGCCAAACCGTAACGGTAAGCGTTATTGACCCAGAACTCGACGAAGGCCACGCTCTGCTCAGCATGAAGCGTGCTGCCAAGGACCGCGGCTGGGACGAGCTGAAGCGCATTTTCGACGACCAAGAAATCGTTGAAGTAACCCCATACGACGCCAACCGCGGTGGTCTGCTGGTTGAACTGGAAAGCATCCGTGGCTTCTTGCCCGTATCGCAACTGGCTGCCGGCCACTACCCACGCGTATCTGGCGCCGACAAAGACGAGATCCTGCAAAAGCTGAATGCACTGGTTGGCAAGCCCATCCGTGTACGTGTCCTGGACGTCAGCCGCAAGGACAACAAGCTGATCTTCTCTGAGAAGGAAGCTGTAAAAGACGACATGCAAGCCCGCTTTGCCGAGCTGAAGGTTGGCGACGTTGTTGAAGGCGTTGTAACCGGTGTGATCGACTTTGGCGCATTTGTGAACGTTGCTGGCATCGAAGGCTTGATCCACATTTCTGAAATCTCATGGGAGCGCGTGGAAGACCCGCGTGACTACGTGAAGGTTGGCGAAGATGTGAAAGCTAAGATCATTGCTATCGACAAAGACCGCCTGAGCCTCAGCCTCAAGCAAATGAGCGAAGACCCGTGGCTGAAGGAAGTAAAAGCCTTCACCAAGGGCGACATCGTAGAAGGCAAAATCACACGCATTACGCCATTTGGCGCATTCGTGCAGCTGAGCCCAAGCGTTGAAGCTTTAGTACACGTGAGCGAGATGAGCGACGACGAAACCGTTGACCCGCAACAAATCTTTAAACTGAACGAAAAGAAGCAGTTTAAGGTGCTCGACATCGACACCGACGCCCGCAAAATTGCGTTGAGCCTCAAAAGCGCAAACGCTAAATAATAAACAAAGCAATATGTAAGGCAACAGCCGGTACCGGCAGAAAGGAGCGCTAGAGATGGCACGAACCATCGAGATTGAGGATATGATAACCGTGGGCGCTCTGGCCGACCGGCTGAGCCTTCCTGTTACACGCCTTATTGGCGAGCTGTTTAAGAACGGCGTTATGGCTACGGTAAATGAGCGGATCGACTTCGACACCGCCCAAATTATCGTTGAAGAGCTTGGCCTGGAGGTTGAGCTCCAAAAGAAGGTTGAAGAAGTAGTCCTGCCAGTGCGCGAGAAGCGCGTGGCCAGCGACAAAGCGGTGGCCCGTCCACCGGTTGTAGCTGTTATGGGCCATGTTGACCACGGTAAGACCACCTTACTTGACGCCATTCGCGGCGCACAGGTTGCTAAAGGTGAAGCCGGCGGTATTACCCAGCATATTTCTGCTTACCAAATTACACGCAACGACCGCGCTATTACATTCCTGGACACACCAGGCCACGAAGCATTTGCCGCCATCCGCGAGCACGGTGCGCACTTAACTGACATCGCTATTATTGTGGTGGCAGCCGACGACGGCATTAAGCCGCAAACCCTGGAGGCAATCCGGTTTGCGCGCAAAGCCGGCGCCCGTATTATTGTGGCCATCAACAAGATAGACAAAGAAGGTGCCGACGCCAACCGCGTCAAACAGCAGCTCTCTGAGCACGAATTGCTGGTTGAAGAGTGGGGTGGTGACACGGTTACTGTTGAAGTCTCCGCCAAGAACAAGACGGGCATCGACAATCTGCTAGACATGGTCTTGCTGGTTGCCGACGTAGAAGACTTCCGCGCCGAAGTAGACGGCCCAGCCGTTGGCCTGATTATTGAGGCGCACCTGGAGCAGGGCCGCGGCCCTATTGCCAACGCCTTGATTGAAGAAGGCACGCTGAAGGTCGGCGATTTTGTTCTCGCCGGCTCCACCTATGCCAAGGTCCGCACCCTGCAGGGTACTGATGGCAAACCACTGAAACAAGCTGGCCCGTCCAGCCCGGTTGTTATTACCGGGTTTAAGGCGCTGCCAGAATTCGGCGACGAATTTACCGTAGTAAAAGACGAGAAAATTGCCCGCTCGCAAGCCGAGCAGCTGGCTATCCAAAAGCACGCGGCCGGCAGTGGCGGCGACATGACTAGCGGTGAGCTGATCCGCCTTATTAACCGCAACAATAAAATGTCAGAATTGAACATTATCGTGCGCGCCGACGTACAGGGTTCGCTTACATCTGTTATCGACAGCCTAAAGGCGCTCGACACCGACGAAGTGGCAGTACGCGTGGTAAGCTCCGGCGTTGGCAACATCACTGAAAATGACATCCATACCGCCTCAACCAGCGGCGCCATTATTTATGGCTTTAACGTCACAGCGCCCACGAATGTGAAGCGCCTTGCTTCGCGTGACAAGGCTACGGTACGGCTGTACGCAGTCATCTACGAACTCATAGATGACGTTAAGGACGGCTTAAGCGAATTGCTGGCACCCGAAATTATCGAAACCGACCTTGGCCGCTTAATCGTCCGCGCTATCTTCAAAACCACAAAAACGGAAGTTATTTGCGGTGGCGAAGTTACCAAGGGCAAGCTGGTTACGCCGGCCTTAGCCCGCGTTATGCGCGACAACGAAAAACTGGCCGAAGTAAAGGTGACCAACCTGAAGCGCGGCCCGCAGGACGCCAAAGAAGTACAAGAAGGCGAAATGTGCGGCATAAGCCTGGAGACTACCGTGCGGCTCGAACTTCAGGACGGCGACCGCATAGAGGTCTTTACACGCGAAACAGTTTCCCGCAAACTATAAGAGACGTTCCAGCCGATAGTGCTAGAATGAAAGCAGAGAGGAATAACCATGATTAAACTCGATGACGATCTACTCCAGGAACTTGGCCTGTCCGCATTGCCGACTGAAGAGAAGAAGAAGCTTTTAGCGCATATTTACGAAACACTCGAAATGCGCGTAGGCATGAAACTTGCCGAGCGTATGAGTGACGCCCAGCTAACCGAATTCGAACAATTTATTGACCGCAACGACGAAGCTGGTGCGCTGCACTGGTTGGAAAGCAATTTCCCAGACTACAAAGACGTTGTAGCTGCTGAATTCGACGTTTTGAAACACGAGATTGCCCAGGTGGCGCCACAGATTTTAGCATCTGGCGCCCCTGGTGGCGCCGCGCCTACCGACGCACAGCAGCAGCAATTGCCACAGCAGCCGCAACAACCTATGACCCAGCCGCAGCAATACCAGCAGCCTGGCGTGAACCCAGCCGCACCCACAGCTCCGAACGACCCAATGTGGCAGGGCGACCAATCCGACGGTGCTGGCGACCCATGGCAGCAGCAACAGCCGCCGCGCGCAGCCTAACCTAGTTGCCTAAAATATGTGATTTGTAACCGGCCAGGAATGCTTGGCCGGTCATTTCTTTTTTGCCGGCTGGCTTCAGCATGTCGAGCGCTAGTGCGCTTTCGCCGCAGTACACTACAGGCAATTTATCTATGATTGCCACTGTGCCGGCTTTGCCGCTTTCATGCACAACGTGAGCCTTGGTAACGACAATGTCCATGTCGCCCAATGTTGCGCGGCTTTTTGGCCATTCAATAAAAGCGCGGATTTCGCGTTCCAGCATGTTCGCCGGCTTAGAGAAATCGAGCACGCCGTCGTCTTTAGTGAGTTTGCGCGAGTATGACACTTCGCGGCCAGTAATGTCCTGCGGCACGCCATGTGATTCGCCGGCCATATACCGGGGAAGGTCGTGCTGGAGCAATGCGTCGCTAAGCGAAATGAGGTCTTCGGTAAGTTCGGGCGTGGTGATGCCGCTGGGCATATCGAACTCGCCGTAGCCCAGCAGCGGCCCTTCGTCCATGCCGGCAGTAAGCAGCATAATGCTGACGCCGGTTTGTTCCTGGCCGCTCAAAATTGAGAACGTAATCGGGTCGGCGCCACGCCACTGCGGCAGCACTGAAAAGTGGCTGTTTATGATGCCCAGGGGGAAATAATTAATAACGTCCTGCGAAATAATAATGCCGAAATCTATCAGTACGCCCAGACGGCTTTCAAAACGGGCGTCGTCAAACAGCGCAGTAAGCTGCTTGCGATTTTCTACGGTATGCACAGGCAGGTGAAGCGCTTCGGCCAGCTCCAGCACCGGCACGGATCCGCGGTGGTGCGGCGCACGCGGTTTAGTAATTACCGCTTCAACGGTCTGGTGCTCAAGCAGCAGGCGCAGGCTTTCGGCAGCAACCGGGCCGCTACCAAAGAAGACTATTGGTTCTGACGTCTTTTTCATAGTCCAGCTTTTCTAATTGGCCATCTTCGCGCAGGCGGAAAAATGCATCGGGTGTGTCGTGGATGTGGTCAATGAATACCATGCCGTTAGTATGGTCAATTTCGTGCTGGAATACGCGGGCCAGGAAACCTTCGGCAGTAACGCGGATTTCGCGGCCTTCGGCATCAAGGGCGCGGATGCGCACTTTATTGTAGCGCCCAACTTTGCCGTAAATATCCGGTACGCTCAAGCAGCCTTCAAAATCTTCCTCAACGTTACCTTCGTATTTGGTAATGACCGGGTTAATAAAAACAGAGAAGGTTTTGTCTTTTTTATTGTCGAAGTCGTTGCGGATGACGACAATACGCAGCGGCTGGTCCACCTGAATTGCTGCCAGGGCAACGCCCACTTCGTGCTCGCGGCTGGCTTCCCAGTCGAGCGTGGCGTCTTCCATGTTGGCAATGAGCGCTTTAATTTCGTCGGTTATAATGCCCACTTTTTTTGACCGCTCGCGCAAGTGCGGGTTGGGCAAAGTGATTACGTCGTCTTTTGTCATTACCAAAAGTATACCGGAGTTACCTCAGATTACAACAGATTCATCGGGTCTATGTCGTATGACCAGCCGCTGGGCAGGCGGCCAATGACTTCCAGCAGCTGGCTGCGCCGTTTTGCCTTTACGATAACCTGCCATACGTATTTGTTCTGCACCTTTTCATGGAATGAGGGCGTGGGGCCTTCAACGGCAATGCCACGTACTTCTTGTTGGATGGTGCGGATAAACGCTTCGGCCGCGGTTTGTGCGGCTTTGCTGCTGGCGCGGGCACAGGCAAGTTTCAGCAGATATACATACGGCGGGAACAGGAACTGGCGGCGCTCAGTTAATTCGCGGTTGTAGAATGTATCCCAGTCTTTGGTGATGACCGATTGCAGCAAGGCGCTGTCTGGCGCGTATGTTTGGATGACCGCGGTGCTGGCGCGGTGGCCGCGGCCAATGCGCCCCAGCACCTGGCCTAGGAGCTGGTAGGTGCGCTCCTGAGCGCTAAAATCCGGGAAGTACAGGCTGGTGTCGGCAATAATAACGCCCACCAGCGAAAGCTTAGGCAGATCTAGGCCTTTTGCCAGCGTTTGCGTGCCTATAAGAATGTCGACGCTGCCGGCGCGCACCGCGTCGTAATGCTGCTCAATGCGCTCACTTTTTTTATTGTCGGTATCGAAGCGCTGCACGCGGGCTTCGGGGAACAGACGCTGGGCTTCGTCGGTTACGGCTTTGGTGCCAATGCTTTTGAAAATAACGGCTGTGCCGCGGCAGCTAGGGCAGCTAGTGGGGGCAGGCGCCTTGAATTCGCAGCTGTGGCAGCGCATAAGGTGCTCGTCGCCGTGGTATACCAGCGGCAGGTCGCAGTGGGGGCAGAGTGCCTGCCAGCCGCAGTCCTGGCACATTACCACGCGGGCGGTACCGCGGCGGTTTAGGAATAGGAGGGCTTGCTCACCTTTTTGCAGGGTGGTGCGGATGGCGCCGACTAGCTCGCTGGAGAGGTAGGGGCTTTTGGTAAAATTGCTGCGTTCGCGCAGGTCTACTACTTTTACTGTTTTTTGGGTGTCGTCGGTTTGGGCGGCAGTATGGGTCATGCGCACAATCGGGCGCTGTTTGGCGGTGGCTATGGCATAGTCGGTTACCAGCGGCGTGGCCGAGCCCAGCACGAGCGTTGCCTTATGCAACTCGGCCAGCTTGGCGGCCACGTTCGCAGCATGGTAGTAGGGCGCCTGGTCTTGCTTGTAGGCGGTTTCGTGCGACTCGTCGATAACTATCAGCCCCAGCGTGCGCACGGGGCTGAACAGGGCGCTACGTGCGCCTATGACGACCATTGGCTCTGGTTGCTCCAGTAGGTATTGCCAGGTGCGTTCGCGCTGGGCCTCGGTCAGCCCGGAATGCACTACGGCTACACGTTCACCAAATACCGCCCGGAAATCATTAGCCAGCTGGGAGGTTAGGCCAATTTCCGGCGTCAAAATAAGCGCTGAGGC
>DATIIE010000060.1:0-2192 GCA_035479955.1 Saccharimonadales bacterium (SeqCode) | reverse complement strand
AGCTGATGCGCGGCAGCAGTGCCGGCCATTCCACCGCCAATTACAACAATATGTTTTGTCATTCCACTGTCTAGTTTACAGGATAGTCCATACCCACGTTGGTGCGCCGCCAGCGTAGTCCAGCTCTATAGTTTTGCCGGTTGGCACGAAAAATGTAGCGCCAGCAATTGCACCGGTAGCACCAGTGGCTACGCCGTCAATTTTCACACCGGTTACAGTGCCGGTAACTGATACGGCTGCGTCGCGCCAGAACGGATTCCTTAGGGCGACAGTGGTTGCGGGCACGCTGGGCGCAGTAGTATTACCTGGGTACATTTCGGAGTTTATGACGCGCAAGCCGCTGGCGCCGTTTACGCCAAGGGTGCTGTCGTTTAAAACATTGGCGTTCAGGTCGTTGGGGTCAAAGGCGTTAGAGAACATGCGGATCGTGCCTTCGCCGGCGTTGCCAGGGTCGTTGATCTGGTGGTCGCCGGTTGAGGCGGTTGGCGATTCTATGTCCAGGCACTCAATATTTAATTTGGCGCGGCTGGTGGCAAATGCGACCGACCGTTTGCAGTTTTCAACGCAGGCGTAACCAATCCAGTTGGCGTGCGGGAAACCAGATGAGCCGTCGCAGGCAATGCCGTTAAAGCAGCCTATTGCCCGTAGTGAGTTGCAGCGGACGTGCTCGGTAATGCGCAGGCCAGTTACATGGCCTTCCACGCTGAAGCTGTCAATGTCGCACAGCGCATTGTTTTGGATATCTGGCGGGGATAATGCCCAGCCCCAGACCGGGTCAGGAATTTCCGGCGCCGCCGACGTCGAGGCTGCTAGCACCGCGGCTGTTATGACGTGCATTTCGGCCACGCCCCGGAAGTCAAAGCCGCAGATGCGCGGATTTTCCGGCACTACCACGAGTACACCGTCCACAACTACCAGCATGTTGGAAAATAAACCGCTGGGGTAGCCGTAGCCATAATGCGGCGTTGGACCGCCGACTACTGCTATTTCACCAGTGGCAGGCAGCGAATCGCCGGCGTTATGCGTTGTGCGCAGTGTAGTGCCAGCCTTTTGCACCGTGGTTTGGTTCCAGTGGTACAGCCCACTGGCATCACCAACGCCCTTTAATACAAGCGTCATTTTCTGGCCAGCAACGGGCAAAACTGGCAGCGGCACCATGGCCGATCCATTGGTGGCGCCGCCAGTGGTTGGCGTGTTCACCATGTATGTTTTGGCCTTAAAGCGCACCTCGGCATAGTACGAGCCGTCACTTTGGGCTGCGCTAACGGCGGCGGCAATGGCGTTTTTAATGGCCGCAGAATCGTCGGTGGCTCCGTCGCCCACCGCGCCGTAATCCTCCACGTAGACAACTGTGCCGCTAATCTTGGCAGCAGCGTTATCTACATATGTTTTTGTGGAGGCATGGCTGCCTAAGCTGGGGGCGGGCACGACCGGCGACGCCGAAAAGGTTTTTGTGCCAGCAACCGTTTCTGCGCCGGTGTTGTGCACCACCGCGCTGTCGTTTGCTTTGGTTGAAAGGCTGCCGCCTGGCTTCAGCATGCCGTTGCCGTCGTGCTCCACACTCAAAAAGGCATTGAGTATATCCCCCCATGTCCCATCGTCCGAACCCGAAACAGGCAGCCTCGCCATGTACTATCCCCACTAGCTACTTATGGTTTTATTCTGGCAGCTGCGGGCAGAAAGCACAACAATTATGCAGCCTTTATTTGCTGTTAGGGTACATCGCGCAATAGACAAACAGTGAAATTTATTTTAAAATTGTAATTTACCGAAAGCGAACATGTCAGCACTGTACGAACAACTCCGCGCTGCCGGCAGCGACCGCGAGCGCCGCGCCATTACTGGCGAGGTTATTGATGAAATGCGCTTAAACCCGCACGACAATGTGGCTAACGAAGCATATTTTAGCCTGTGCGACCGCGTGATAAACAACCTGGGCCACACCGCCGTCGGGCGGCCGATCGACTACAATGGCCAATTCCCGCCCATGGTGTCAGCATTCCTGGTTATGACGGCGCCGCGGGTTAGCGGCTTTTTGGGCGCCATACATGCCTTGCCAAAAGTGCGCACCGCTATTGAGGCTGGCCCGGGCGCCAGCGCCATCTTCTCTGTTGCGGCTGCCTGGCGTGGCGCGCATGTTGTGGGCATGGAAATAAACGAACAGGCCGCAGAATGTGCCACAGAAGTGGTGA
>DATIIE010000059.1:0-15242 GCA_035479955.1 Saccharimonadales bacterium (SeqCode) | reverse complement strand
AGAAACAGAAAGAATGCGGCAACAGTTGCAGGCGCCAGTATTGGCGGTTCGGCTATCTTTTACCTGGTTACCAACTTTGCTTATTTTTACCCGCCAACTATGTATCCGCATACGGCGGGCGGCGTTATAAGCTCCTATTACAATGCCCTTCCATTCTTTCGGAACACACTGCTGGGCGACTTGTTTTACACCGGCCTGCTGTTCGGGGCGTATGAGCTGGCAAAGTGGCTCGCTGCCCGCCGGCCGCACCGCATAACCAGCGCCGCCTGACCAGCTAGGCCGCCCCAATAGGCAGGTAGTATTTAAGTCTTTTTTTAACCACGCATGTACGTTTATACTGGTAATGATGACTCAGCGCCAACCGCAACATCAGGTCACACTCCCAATACCTGAGGGATTTAGCCAGCTCGCCCCACCCGACAAACTGGGTGCGATGCGGGAACTGCGGGAAGACCCAGCCACCGACCCATACGTATTGCAAGGTGTTGCCTGGGATGTGCTGAGCGCGGGATTTTATGGCGGGGCACTACCCGACCCAGAGCTACTGCCCGAAGCCCGAAATGTTCTGCAAACAATTGTAGACAGAAAGGAAGACCTCCCACCCGACGACCCCAACCTCTACCTGGATACGCGGCTGGCTATGATTGGATATGGCGTTTTCAGGTCTGTAATCGAGCAAAAACCGCTTACCATCAAATCCAGGGCAGCTATGGTCAGCTTGAGCGGCAAGCTTATCCATGAGGTTGCTGCACCAGTAGATTTCAATCTCGACGACCTTGATGTACGGGTGAACCGTAAAATGATTGAGACAATGCTGATCGGTACGATGGCATATCGCGACCGCAGGCCGTACGCCACCCCCATACCTGCGATCCCAACCGTCCATAACATGCGCGGCATTGACCCAGGCACAAATACGAGTGATTTTTCCATGTATTTATTGCAGGACCAGCATGCCGTGCCAACTTCCGTTAATAAATTTACCGACGAACATATGTACGACCGTGAACGGCACCATGGTGTCCTGCAGGTTCCGCTGGGGCCGCTCCTTTGGAATACCAGCCACAGCATAGAAAGTATTGTCGAAGTCCGCAAAACAAAGGGCAAGGTTTCTGATGGCCAGCGCTGGCTTATGGGCCAAACCGCCCGCCACCTTGCGGGCTGGGGCGAAAATAAGGTAGAGATCCCTGGTGACTACGCCACGCTCATAGATCTGGCGGCGCGCTACGTTAGCATGCGCGCCCAGAAATATGACCCCACAGGCTTAAACGCCCCGGTGAACGATAGGGCTAAAAGAGGAGGCTAAGCAAGCAACGGGCTATTTATTGTAGCCGGCCTGCGGCCTTTTTCTATATATAAACAAAAGCTATACTGAATTCATGAGCCGACCAATACCCGAAACTGTTGCACCACTTCCTTTGCCTGAAGGGTTTAGCGATTTGCCGCCCGCAGGCAAAGTCGACGCCATCAAGGAGCTGCGAACCGACCCTGGCACCGACCTATATACGCTCCAAGCCATTGCCTGGGACGCGCTTGATGGCACGCTCCACGACGATAGAAAGCCGAAACGCGAGCTGCTTTCCGAAGCCGGGCTCGCCCTGCTGGCAATTACTGATAGGAAGGACGAATTGCCTGCTAACGAGCAAGCTCTGTACTGGGACACGCAGCTAGCCCTCAGCACATACACTGCCTTCCAGGCGCGGCGGGAAAAGCAGTTACTGGGCACTATTGCCCGCAGAGGTATCGCCCGGCACGCCGGCAGCATCATTCAGGAAATTGCCGAGCCAGCCAACTTCCATATTGCCGATTTACCATATGTGGCCGCCCAAAAAGCAATCGAAGCCATGATGATTAGCATGAGCGCCCTGCGCCAGCGGTGGCCGTTCCCTACTGTTGTGCCGTCAGCGCCGCCGCTACATCGCTTATCGCATATCGACCGCGGCACCAATACAAGTGCGCACTCACTTTACCTCTTACGTAGGGAGGAATCGAAAAGTGAAGTAGATTTAACTATACCGTTAAGCGTCGACAAAATCGTAGACGTAAGCACCTACGACCCTAAGCGGCGTAGGCATGGAAGCCCTGCTGTGGAACACCAGTAATGGCATACAAGGCATTGTGCATGAGCGGCATACAAAAGGCGACTTCCATGAGGCCCAGCATTGGCTACTAGACAAAACAGCCCGCCACTTGGCGGAATTCGGCGTGACCAACACCGTCCTGCCAGAAGATTACGCTGCACTAATAGACCTGGCTGCACGATATGTGGGGAAACGCAGCGACATATACGATCCAAACGGCTTGAATGCGCCAGTAAGACGGTAACCGTTAGCAATGCGCTACGCTAGCAGGTTTGCCGAGAGTTATGACCCCAACGGCTGAATACTGTCTCCAAAAAGTAGGGCTATTTATTGTAGCCGGGTCCGGCCAAGGTATCCTTGCCTGTAATATCCGGCAAGCGCGCGCCTGGGCGCAGCGTTTTAGCAGCTACAAAAATGACTGCCAGCATCAGCGCCACCACTGTCCAGGCTGCGGAATAAATGCCTGCCTCTTTGCTTATCCACCCAAACAATAAGGCGAATGGAATAATAACTACCCGCGTCAGCGTGCTCACTGCCGAAGATGCGCCGGCCCGTACCCGCGACGGCAGCCCGTCGTGCAGCAAGCGGGTAAACAGCACCGTCAGCGCTACGGTACCGGTAGCTATAACTACCTGGCATGCTACCACCAGCCAACCGCTGTGCAGGACCACCAGGCCAAGCGCGGCCGCCAGCATCACGCCCACCGCAGCCAGCATAACGGTGAGCTTTTGCAGTTTGAGCCGGCCAGCCACCCAGCCGCCTACGCCAATAGCTGTCAGTAAAAAGGCGTTCGACAGCCCAAACGCTGCTACTGGAAACGCTAAAGCAATCCACCACAGCTGGGCAAATTCAAACATCGAGTAACTGAGCGCTTCAATTAGTACCAGCCCGCTTAAAATAAGCACCAACACCCGGTGGTTTGTCATTGCCCGGAAGGTGTCTTTTATGTGGTGGGTCAGCGAAATAATGGCATGCTTTTTGTGGAGCTTCGGCTCCCTGAACATAATGAGCGGCACAATGGACAGCAGTGCTGGCAGCACCGACCAGTAATATGAATCGCGCACGCCAAAATGCGCTGCTATCCAGCCGCCCAGCAGCGAACTGCCAACCAGGCCAACACTGTCGGCAATACGCACGCGGCCGTAATAGAACTCGTACCGCTTGGCGTGGCCTTCAGTTTCTAGTAGGGTGTCGTACACAATTGAGTCGTACGTGCCGGAATACAGCGCAAAAAATATACCCCAACATGCCGCGCTCAGCAAGTACATGGAAATGCTGTGGCTCATGCCGCCTAAAATCGAGCTAATTGCCAGCGCAACAGAGGCAATTACCAGCACACCTTTCCGGCTCCAGCGGTCTGCCAGAATACCGGAGGGCGTCTCCACAATGAGCATCACTGCCGAGTACGCGGCAACCATAATGCCAATGCCCGCGTCATCGAAGCCGAGTTGGTGCATAAAGAGTTTTTCGATGTTGTACCACAGCACAACGCCTTGCAGGAGCGAAGCGACGTAAAGTGGTGCGAGACGTTTTAAAATCTGTGCTTGGAGGCTAGTAGGCATGGTAGGAAGTATACCCTACTGCCCGGCGGCGGTGCGGTGCTATTGCACGCGCACCGTGCCGTTGTTGTTGACAGCGTGGTACAGGACGGTTGTGGGGTTAGTTGCGTCGTAGATAACGAGGTCGTATTGGTCGGTGCCGCCGGTGCGGGCGCCATCAGACAAAGTAAACTTGAAGCGGTTAGTGGTGGCTGTGCCGCCATCCACTGTTACGGTTGCCGTGCCAGTGATGGTTGCGTTACCAATGCCGGTGCCGGTAAACACCATCGAGTCAAATGTTGCCGCTACAAATGTTGTCTGGTGGCAGCCAGGCGTGAATGGCAATGCAGCGCACAGCGGCGAGGTGCCGTAGTTGTAGGTGTAGCTGGCGTTGCTGCTGTTAGTGATGCGGTTGCTGTTGAAGGTAACGTTCATGTTGTACTGGGCGAATGCGTAGTTCACTGACCCAAGCTGCGGCAATTGGTCGCCGTTTGCAACACTTGGGTTGTATGCGCCGGAAGCCTGGGCGCTGGTGGTGCCGGTTTGCGTCACTATTAGCTGGGCGCTGGTGGTGTTGCTCCAGTTGCCGGCGGCGTCATGGCTGCGTACGTAAATTTGGTATACGCCTACGGGCAGGCCGCTGCCAAGGCTGCCGGAAAGGGCTGTGCCATTGTATGTCATGGGCGTGCCATTGCCAGCGCCAGGGTCGGTGCCGTAGTAGTACTCACCATTTACTACGCCGCTCATTACACTGCCTGCATCGCTAGCCGGTGCAGTAAAGGCCTTTGTTTGGGCTGCTGTTTTACTGCCTACGGTAAATGTACCTACCGTTGGAAGTGTTTTGTCCAGCTTCACGGTTACTTGTGCGGTTGCGGTGTTGCCGGCGTTGTCGGTAACCGTGCCGTTCACCACTTGCCCGCTGGTTTCCGCTGTAACAGTTGTATTACCAACGCATGACGCCACGCCCGAACCCGTGTCATCACAAGTGAAGGCTACCGCTACATTGCTGTTGTTCCAGCCCGCGGCATTAGGCGCAGGAGTTACAGTATACATAATGCTCGGTGCAGTGTTGTCTACCAGAACCGTTACGTGGTTGGACTGGCCGCTAGTGCCGCCCGCGTTTACCGCGGTTACGTAGTATTCGTGCGAGCCATCGGCTGCGCTGGTGTCGGTGTAGCCAGGCACATTTGGCGAGGCAATAACCACGCCGTCGCGGTACACGTCGTAATGGTCGGCGCCCGAAACACCAGTCCAGCTTAGCAGCGGCTGCTTAGCGGGAGATGCTGCTTGCAGGTTGGTAGGCGCCGCCGGAGTTGCCGGCTGCTGCTGGAAGATAAGGCTCAAGTCGCCGGTGTTCGTGGTGAGCTCCGCAGCATTGCACTGGTGGAAGGCGCCCAGCGTGGCACAAATAGTGCCCGGCGCGAATGTAGTACTGCGGAATACGGTAATGGCGGCCGAGCCGTTAGCGCCGGTGGTGTTTTGGCCGCTGTTGCCGTTGGAGGTAAATACTACAGCCGGTTCACTTGGGAACAAGGCAAAGCCATTTACCATGCCACCGCCAGCGCTGACTGTAGCGCCGCTGAGCGGGGTGCCGGACTCATCCTTTACGGTGACCGTAACCGTTGCAGCCTGCGGCAGTTCCATATCGCGGGTTACATTAGCACTGGTAAGGTCGATATTCGGGCCGCTGAAGTTGAAGAACTGCGGCAGGCCGGCTATGTTCAGCGGGCCAGTTGCCGCGCCGCCAAATACCTGTAAGGCGTATACACCAGTGTCCAGGGTAAGCGAGTAGTGGCCGCTGGCGTCAGTGCGCATGAATGCGTGGTCGCCAAGTTCAACAGTAACGTTTGGCACGGCATTGCCGCTGTGGTCGCGCAGTGTGCCCGCGAATGTGTAGCGCGGTGTGGGCGGTTGCTGTGTAAGGGTTATAGTTGTGCCGCCCGTACCGGTGTTTGCGGTGGCGTCGTTGCAGACGTGCGTGGGGCTAACCGAGTACGTGGCGCAGGCCTGGCCGGGCGCAATATCGCTATTCGTAAATACCGTTATCGTTGCACTGCCCGAGCTATTGCTGTTTACGTCGCCGTATGAACTCAAGCCAAACGTCAGGCTGCCATTGCCTGGCAGCGGCTGGTAGCTCGGCAGGTACGCATTTACGTGCGTGGGAATGTTGGGTGCATTGTTGCCGTTGGCGTCTTTAGTGAGCACGGTAACGGTGGTGGCTGCCGGCAGTACAATGTCGGTGGTTATGTCGGTATTAGTGAGGTCGAGTTTGGTGGTAGTGCCAGAATCAAAGCTGAAGAACTGTGGCAGGCCCGGCACATTCAGCGGGCCAGTGCCGCCGCTGCCGCCCTGGATGCCCCAGCTGTACACACCTGGGCTTACCGTAAACGAGAACGCGCCGGAGGCATTTGTGCGCACCGAGCCGTTAGTGCCCAGCTTCACGGTAACGCCCGGAACCGGGTTGCCACTAGCGTCGCGCAGTACGCCCGAGAATGTGTGCGTTGGCGGAGATGGCTGCGTCAGCGTAACGCTGGCAATGCCGCTGTTGGTGTTCACTGAAGCCGCGCTGCAGAACGAAGAGGCAAAGCCTGCCACGCCATTCACACAAACCTGGCCAGCGTTAAATGTTACATTCCCAAATACTGTTAGGTGGGCAACGCCGCTGGAATCAGTTTGGGCGTCAGAAGCCGTAGTGTCTACATGGAATGCGCTGGGGCCGCCAGGGACGAGCGCAAAAGTGGAACCCGCCGAACCAACGCCAGTAGCTGTAACCGTTTTGCCAGCTGGCACGGTGTTTCCGGCGTTGTCGCGCACCGTTACGTTCAGGGTGGTTACCGCTGGCATTGTCAGGTCTTGGGTTACATCGTTATTGGTCAGGTCGAACGATGGGGCGCCGCTGCCAGCACTAATGCGCACAGCGTTCGGATAGTTGGGGTACGGCGAATTAGGGTAAGCCAGCGTAAACATGCCAGTGTCGGCCACCAGGTTGGAATACACGCCAGCCAGCACACTAAACGAGAAGTGGCCGGGCGTGCCATTGTTTGTAATGCCAGCGCCGCCGCCCAGGTTGATACGCAAATTAGACAGAGGCTGGCCAGCGGCAGTTTGCACATTGCCGCTAAATACATGCGTGGTGGGTGGTGGTGGCGGAGTGTTCGCCAATTGCACGTTCACTGTTTGGTCGGCCAAAATAGTGACATTGGATTGCACCACCGGGTTCAGGCCGCTGCCGCTGGCTGGTGTAAAGTGCAGGTCGTAGGTGCCAGCTTCTACATCAAGCTCGTAGGAGCCGTCGGACGCTGTTGTGCTTGGCCCGTAGGCAACTGTTGTAGTGCCAGGTGTGTCGGCCGTTACTGCAACATTCGCCACGCCACTGCCGCTCTGGTTGGTTACCAGGCCAGTTACATGGATGGTTGGCTCCGCTTGGGCGCGGGGCGCGCCGTTAGCCACTGCGCCAATTACTCCTACTACAAAAACAAGCGCTGCTGTGGTTATCCAGCGCGCGGTGCGTCCTACCCTCATGTCCAATCCCCCTTTAGTTACCCTCATCATAGCGGCTTTATGTGCCGCGCGGCAAGCATAACTTCAGGTTTTGTTTACAGCGGTCTAGCCCTTTATAACAGAGGTAAAAGAGACTACTTACAGAGCTAGTCGGCCTTTGGCTTGGCCAATCCCTGCACCACTTCCACACCAGGGTAGCGTGTTAGTTCCTGCGGGTCCAAAATGACTTTGCTGGAGCGGTTGCCGCCGCCCATAACCACTTCTTTTTGCTCCAAAACAGCAGCGTCTACATATATAGGGATGCCTGCGGGTATGCCGAACGGCGTGACGCCGCCAATTTCCATGCCCGTCAGTTCCGTAGTTTGCTCGCCGCTGGCAAACGAAGCGCGTTTCACGCCCAGCTGCTTGCACACGGCTTTGTTCACATCTAATTTAGTGGTGGCCAGCGCAATGCAGCAGGCATATTTCACGGGCTCGGCCTTGCCGGCAACTATAATTGCGTTAGCGGATTGCCCCAGGCTAAAGTGGTAGGCTTCGCAAAAGGCAGCTGTGTCGGCTAGCGCAGGGTCGCATTCCAGTTCGCGGTACGCGAGGCCCGCACTGTCCAGCGCAGCTTGTGTTTTTCCAAGTAATATACTCATTCCGTCAGTATACAACAACAAAGCCCGGGAAATCCCGGACCTTGTTGTTAGAGTTTTGGGCAGCTAGCCTTTGGCTAGTATGCTGTCGATGGCGAGTATTTTCTTGTTGCTCGTCTTGACGAACTCAAAGCTCAGCCCGCTTTTGGTTCTCATAGCGCTCACCCTTTTGTTGTTTTGTTTTTTGAAAGTTTTTGTTTGTGATCACAACACTAATTATTATACATTTTTATGCATAATTGTCAAGTGTTACATACCACTTACGCTTACTATAGCAAGTGGGCACCGGTGCGCAAGCAGAAACTTTTGCGAACTTCCAGAAGTATAGTCCGTGGGCCTCAGTGGTTGGTGAATTTTAAACAGGTAGGAGTTGTAGTAATTGTTACGTAGGCTATCTATGCTTTATTTGGCGCGGCGTGCATGCCCGACACATCATCCAGTGTCGTCACCCATTCCCCACGCTGTAATACACCGCACTGGGTCAGAAAAATAGTGCTGCAGCACGAGCCTTTGCGCGCAGCCGGCAATAATATGCGCGGGTTTTTTGCCCAGCGCTGGTTTACGTACACCGTATCTTTAGATGTGGCGGCATGCACATTGGCTGTGCCGCCATCTACAACCAGCATTTCCATATCCATAAAAAACATGTCGTATTCCGGACGCTTCTGGAACATCGTGCCCGTAAGGCGCAGCGGCACGGCTTCGCACCCAAGCTTTTCACGGCACACTCGGCGGGCAGCGTCTTCTGGCAGCTCGCCTGGACGCATGCGTACCGCCGGCAAACCCCATATTCCCTGTAAATCGCCGCCCTCGTTGGGGCGCAGTACCGCCAAAAATGCACCTGGGTGGGCGTTGCTCCTTAGCACAACGGCAATGGCGTTACGCATGGGTTTGTTGGGGTCTGCTTTTTCCATGCATGCATTTCACCACAGATAGAGGAAATATAATATGAAATGATTTTCTAAAGCCGTCTACTCGGCAGGCTCTTCGGTAAGTGAAACGTCGTCTGGATTGAGGGAATATACCTTTTCCTGGAGCGTAAGCGCGCCAGCCGCCACATATGCAGCAATATCCAATAGGGCGCGGCTGGCATGCTCTACGTGAGGCAGGTCGCCAGGGTCGTACAGTTCATATTCGCCCAGCTCTGTTTTTTCGGGCAGCGGGGTGCCGGGCGGCAGCTGCAATGTGTGTACCAAAAATAGTTTGTCGTCAAAAATAGTGTCGCCATATTTGTCTATGCGGCGGAAAAAGCCTGCGGGCTGCGGAGTTATATCTGTGGCGAGCCGCTTTTTTGCCACGCGCGCAGCTGCCTCAGAGGCTGTTTCACCATGTTCTACTGCGCTGGCCGGCCACTCGGCCGCGCCTGGAAACGGCTGGACCCGCCGGCGCAATACTGCGTATTGCTCGCCCACCCGCACCACCAATAGCGCCACAACCCGCGGCCATGATGCATGCAGGTTCTTGCCGTAATGCACTGCAAGTTCGCGCTTCCCTTTTGGCAGGATGCGGTATTGGCCGCGTTCCTCTTTTTGGATATGGCCGGCGCTTATAAGCTGGCGAATGTAATAACCGCCCAGGTCGGTAGGGTAGCCCGCCATCTGGCATAGCTCGCTAAAGCTGCGCATGTCGGCTTCATAAAAACAGGCTAGAACGCGGAAAGCCGCACCTTGCATTTGCATGGTGGAGCCTACAGGTATGCGCCTTCGTTCTCAGGCCAATAAGAGCTGGCGGTGAACGGGTAGGTTTTGCTTTCGTTGTACAACGTGTAATTTGTAGTTTTGCCGCTGTCCACCTGGAATTCTAGAGCGCCGGAAACAGATTCGCCTGGTTCAATGGTTTGGTCATACAAGTCGGCGTAGCCAGAACCCAGGCGCGAGCCTAGGCTGCCGGAGCCATACAGTTTATAGGTGTTGTTGTCCCCATCTTTCAGTTTAAAGCTGGCTGTTTGTACAGAAACCGGCTGCTTTGTAGTGTTGGTGAGCGTCATGCTGACTGCAACGGTGTGGGCGTTGGCGTGGCGGTACTCACCCAGGCCGTCGGCGTAAATCATACGCGTGGAACGGTTAACGGTTAGGCCCAAGGCTTCTTGGGTTACCGGCGCGTTTCCCTGCTGCTCGGCCAGCGTGTCGTTGGCTTTTTTTAATTTAGCGTTTGTTGCGGTAAGGGTGGTTTTTGCCGCACCGAGCTGCTTAGTGAGCGCGTCGGCCTTTTTGTTAGCGGTTTGCAGGCTGGCATTTTTATCCTCGAGTTGGCCATGCTGCCACAAGTACATGCCGCCGCCCGAGGCAGCCACCAGCACTACTACCAGCAGTACAAGCAGCACCCGCTTTACTACAGGTGATTTTGTTTTTACAGGGTCATGAGTTTGGGTTTGAGGTTCTTTTTCCATACGTGCATTGTAGCAGGTGGCTGGTTTCACTAACTAGGACGGGGTGAATACCCTTCCGGCAGCTGCTCCGGGAAAAATGTTTCTAGTACAAAGAAATACGGCGCACCGAAATTTTCCGGGTGGTCTTGCAGGGCTTGGCGCAGCTCTTCAGGAGTGAATTGCTCAATTGCCACCGATTCCGCGCTTAGTACGACCGGGTCGTCGGTCTCAATCTCGTACACAATAAACAAATGGTTTTCATCGCGGCCAATAACCTGGCGGTGGTACACTTTGCTGCCCACATGCTTAAAGCGGATGTTGCGCGTGCCAATTTCTTCTTCGCTTTCGCGCAGCAAGGCGTCTTCGTCTGATTCGCCAGCCTGCACATGCCCGCCCACTGGCGCAACCAGTTGCCCGGCGTCCTGGCGGTCTGCTGCCTGGCGCACCAAACGCCACGTGCCATTATTCTTCAAATAGCCAATAACTGTTTTGTGGCGCCAGCCATGTTTGTGCGCGTCGGTTTTCAGCTCACGCCGCAAAATGGTGCCGTTGTCATCAATAATATCTACAAGTTCATCGTCCATAGGCACCATCATACCAGAGCCTACCCCGGAATATAGTTGAACACCTGCGTAATGCCGCGCCGGGCGTCTGCGGCAACGTCGCGCTGGGTAAAAAACTCCGGCAGTACGGTTTCATTTTGCGGGTTTATAAACGCCACTTCAGCTATTTCCAGGGCACCGTGCGTGGTTTTTTCCAGGTCGATGTTTAAGTAATCCTGGCCATTGGTTACCTCAAAGAAGAATTCGAGCTGCTCCATATCATTGTAGGAAAATTGCTGGATGTAAAGCAGCTTGCCCACCTTAGGCCTGACGCCCAGTTCTTCGATAACTTCACGTTCCAGCGCCGGGATAAGCGGCTCTCCCAAATCAACCCCGCCACCAGGTGTGCACCAATAATTTACGGCGTCGCCCGTAGCCTTGCCACGGTAGGGTTTCAATTTTACGCACAGTACTTTTCCTTCATGGAGGATAACTGCGCGTACGGCTACTCGTCTGCTGTTCATGCCACTATTGTATGGTACGGTGCTCAAAAGGCAAACAAAAACCTCTGCCGTAAAACAGAGGTAAAGCGTTGCCTTGCTGGCGCGGCGTGCTAAATGCTCGCCAGCTTGGATTTTTTAGGCTTCTTGGCTTCTTTTTTGCCTTTATCTTTGGACATTACGTATCTCCTGGTTAGTTACGCTGCCACACTGTGGCCAGCACCTTTAACTATAGCCCTTATGCTGGCGGCTGCCTAATGCTTGTACTGCTTAGGTGGTGGCCGGCAGCGTGTTCTTGACGTGTATTTTAATAAGCCAGTTAGCCAATACCAGCACAACACCAAAGGCCGCCCAGCTGGCTGCATACCGCTGCACTGCTGGATGCTGCGCGCCAACCAAGTAGTTTGCCAGGAAGTACGCCGCTAGCGCCGCAGAGTTCCTCGTGAACAATGCCGCCTGCGGCAGCAGTGCAGCCCGATTCTCGTACACTGCAAATACGCCGTTATACGGGAAGGTCACCACAAACGCCGCCAAGTAGTGGTGGGCCGAAAAAAGTGCGAAGGCGATAGCAAACACTGTGCCAGCCTTTAACCACAGATTGGTTTTGGCCAGCGGCGCTGCCCGGTAGGTAAATGTTACTTTCTTAAACAGCACCATCAGCAGCAGCCACACCGCTAAAAAGACAGCGAACATAGCCCAGAATGACACCACCACCGATTGGGCGAGAAAGTATGCCGCAACAACATACAAAACGGCCAGCAACACATCCACTTGCAGGACTTTCATATGTAAACGGGCATTTAAGAAGTAGCAACCCCACAAAAAACCGCCCGTCAGCATAAGGCCCAGCATGCTCAGGCTGGTTGCCACACTGTTCGACCCAATAAGCGCAATGGTTATTGGGAACGGCAGCGTGTACAGTACTGCCTTCAGCTTTTGGCTCTGCACCTTTGCCATAGTGGTGATAATGCCGCTTACCGCCACAGCCGACAGGACGTTTATTGCAAGTTCAGACATGTGACAATCATAGCAAAAATAACAAAAGAGCTTCCGAAGAAGCTCTAAAAGTCGTTATTGGTTGCGGGGAGAGGACTCGAACCTCTGACCTCGTGGTTATGAGCCACGCGAGCTGCCACTGCTCCACCCCGCGTCATACGAAATAACCCATTAACTATACCAAACAGAGGTGCGGATGTCAATTACTTGAGGCGCGCCCACTGCTGCCTATGCGGCCGTACTACTCCTGCGAGCGGTGCATAAAGAAGTCTACCCACGCCTGGAAATTGCGCTGGTAGGCTGGCTTTTTCACCTTGGCGGCGTCGCCCGGCTCTTTGTCTTGCGGCAGTTCTATGGTGTGCGCAATGGCTGTGGCGCGTGGCACAATGAGCACGGTTTCACCTGGGGCGGCCAGGCCAAAGTCCTGGCGGGCAGCCAGCTCCAAATATTGCGGCGTATTAAAGTAGTCGTTCTGCAACTTCAGGTTTTCGTTGGCCAGTTTTTTGACGGCGTTCTGCTGCTGCAGCACTGATATTTGGCGCTGTAAGGTGTAGTTTGCCTCAATAGCTTTTACGCCGCTCCAGCTCACCAGCAGCACAATTACCACAAACAGCAGCATGCCAACAACGCGCACGTCTTTGAGCTGCGCGGCTTGTTTTATGGCCAGTGTTTGATAGTGTTTGATTTTTTCGTGCATTTTGCTGTTTCTATTATATAACCTCTGGGGCAAAATCTGCTATACTCTCTCTGTTAGCTCTTACCACTGACCAAGGGAAAAGAGCAGCACCGCTTGCCCGCTTGCGGGTCGGCTTTGCCGACGGTGCGATGAGAAAAACCGTAGGTTTGTCTCATTATGGGGGCGTAGCTCATCGGTTAGAGCAGGCGGCTCATAACCGCTTGGTGGTTGGTTCAACTCCAACCGCCCCCACCACTTCCGAACTCTCACCATTCATTGTATTTTCAACTATAAAATTGTATAATAACACTTATGATGGTAGACATTACCGTTCGCCCGGAGACAGGCACTGGTTTCCAGTTCACTCAGACTGGTACTGAACCTGAACCTCAGATTGGGGCAAACCCGAATGTCCGCTATAACGTAGAATCAGTTGCCCCATATATTGCCGCTGCATTCGCCGACACGGTGCGTTCCCACGCCGAAAACCAGCAAGCAACCGCGAACGGCGTCAATTACACTGTTAAAGAAGAGTACGGCCTAAACACCATCTTCAGCTGGGTAGCGCCCGAAGACCGCACCCCAGATGATAAAGGCAGAGCCTTTGTAGGTGCAGTATTTTTTGGTGACAAGGGCCAAGACGGCCAAAACCACACTGTTCTGTCGTACAGCCTTTTTGACACCGAAAAAGGCCCTGCGGTAGAAAGCCAAGTTGGCGTATACACTGTTGGCGTCCAGTCGGATTATCTGGCTGGCCTTACCGGGCTGGAAGCACCCTCTATGTGGTACGAACCGCACAGTTACGACCCTAACTTTGCCGGGTACGATCTCCAGCACCAGCCTGTTACGAACGACGAGATCGCCCAAGTGCTTGAAGTTGCTAGCCCAAGCGCAGATATGGGCGCGCTCGACGCCGTAACCGGCGGCCCGGCATTTGGCGGAGATACGGCTGCTTACGAAATTGACGCTGGCCCCACAGACACTGCCAGCAGCGCTGATATATCGGTTGGCGAAACTGGCGGCCCGGCAGGTGCTGGAGCTGGCAGCACTGGCGCGGTTACCTAAGCCCGCGGCAAAAAACTAGTTAGCGTCGCGGCGGTGGAACAGCACCCAAGCCACAATCAGCAGCCCGGCGACATACAGCGCGGTTACGCCTGCGGCAGCCCCAGACGACAGAGCTTTCAGCGATGAGTTCTCTACAACCACCGATTGCAGTGCGTTAAACGGCAGGTACACAGCGTCTTTCTTCATGGCCAGGCCAAGCAGTGGCTCAACCATTGCCGGAATTAAGAACACGGCAGAAATTGCCCCAACCTGCACGCGGATCAGCATAGCAATAACGAACGAGAAGATTGAGTAGCCCCAGCCCACAAACAGCACTTGCCAGAACAGTGGTGACAGCTGCAGGGTTTGCGGAGCCAAGCCAGCGCCACCGTGCACGGCTACACCTGCAAGGGTCAGCACCGGCGCCAGTATTGCCACGATTAAGGTGAACACTGCCGAGAACGCAGTCACGGCAATAAACTTGGCAAAGAACACCTTGGTGCGGCTGTTCGACGACGTAAGCGTGTACATAATGGTGTTGTAACGGTATTCGTTCGTTACCAGCAGCAGGCCGACGATTGAACCAAGCAAGCCAGTGGAAATTACTGCTTGCTGGATTTGCTCCTTCAGCAGGTTGGGGTCAAGCAGCTGGGCGGCCGAAGCGCGGAAGCCAGTTGCGTAGAACGAGAACAGCCCCAGCAACAATACGGTGACGAGCAGGATGGCGTACGTTGAACGCACGGTTAAAATTTTACGGATTTCGGATTTGACTGCGGCAAACATTATTTACTCCCCTTTGCGCCGGCGCGGTATTCTTCGCTGCCAGCAGTTAGCTCCAGGAAGGCGTCTTCCAGTGAAGCGCCGCGGCTGGCCAACTCTAAAATGGCAAGGCCGTCAGCAAAGGCCTCTTTACCAATTTCGTCGGTGGTTGCGCCGGTGATGTCCAGGCCGTTTTCGGTCTTCTGGAAACTCCAGCTGTGTTGTTTAGCCAAGCGTTCCAGCTTCGGCAGGCTGCTGGCGCGCACGAATACGCTGGCGTGCGAGCTCTTGGAAATAATGCCCTGGATTGTGGTTTGGGCAATGAGTTTTCCCTTGCCGATAACCACGACGTTGTCGGCCATGAGCGCCATTTCACTCAGCAAGTGGCTGGATACGAACACGGCATTGCCTTGGTCGGCGTAGTCTTTAATGAATTGGCGCAGCCAGGCAATACCTTCTGGGTCTAGACCATTTGCTGGTTCATCGAGCATCAAGTATTTAGGTTTGCCAAGCAGAGCGGCGGCTATACCAAGACGCTGGCTCATGCCAAGCGAAAATTTGCCCGGTTTTTTCTTAGCTACATCAGTAAGCCCCACCAT
>DATIIE010000058.1:0-7009 GCA_035479955.1 Saccharimonadales bacterium (SeqCode) | reverse complement strand
GCAATATGCCGCCAATAACTGCGTATGCTACGGGAATCACGTAAAAAGTGGTTTTAGCTGTAACGAGCTGGCCGTCAGCGCCATAGCCAAAGTTGCCTTCCAGCGTAAATTTGCCAAATGACCCTACCTTGGACAGGTTAGTGTCGAACCTGCGGATGCTGTCTGGGAGGACGCTGGCTTTGGGGTCGCGGGTGTTTACTTCGTATTCAGCGACCGGTTTGCCAAAGCGTTTCAGCTGTAGCTTGCCGAATGGCTCCAGCTGGATATTACCAGTGTTCTGAAAACGCACAACGTTCGTGAGGCCTTTGCTGCCAGTGAACAGGAATGCTGCGTTGTCGCCGCGCCGGACGTCGAAGCTGGCAACAGTCATTTTCTCTGTGACAGCGCCATTTACTTTCAGCAAAACCAACGAGCCAACACTAGCCGCCAGGTTGAGGTTCTTTTCACCGGCCCTCTGTTGTGGGTAGAAACGGATTGCACCGTAATAACCGCCGCCAGCTGTACCTTTCGGTATAGTAATAGTAACTTTGACATTCTTTTGAGCGCCTGGCGGCAGTGTAAAGTTGCCAATAGGAGACGCAAACGCTTTCAGGCTGTGGCTTGGCGCTTGCTGGTTTTCATCCAGCAAAATTTGTGGCTTGCCGGTTTCATCGCCTGCCGCAGTAAAGTCGTTCACTACACCATGCATGTAAGAAGTCACGCTGGTAAGGTTGGTGAGGTACACGTCTAGCACCTTAGTTGTGCCGGGGTCCATGACAATGTCTTCACGGACCGGGGAAATCTTGAGGGCGTTACCACCAACTGTGGACGTTTGGGCAGCATGAGCACGGCCGGTAAATGCCGGACCAGCCACATTTGCGACAGCAACCATAACCACCACGACTGCGGTCAAGATTCTGCGTCGAATCATGTTTCCCCTCACTTATGTTTGCACTTATGGTAACAGAAGTACTAGAAGTTTGCCAAGGCAGTATAGGTCAATGTAGTGGAATACACACCACCTGGCTGGCCATTGGGCACATTCGTAATGTAGCTGATGGTGTATTTACGGTAATTGTCGGATGTGGGGCTAGTGGCCAAGGCTTCGCCGGAATGGAAATAAAAGCGGTTTGGCTGGTTGTAGTTGGCGGTTATGGTGCCCACGCCGGGCCCTTGAGGATTTTCCCCCACAGTGGGCGTGTTATTGGCGCGCAAATTCATACCGAACTGAGCAGTGCCCTTTAGCGACGGTGCCAGCGCTGTCATAGCAGCTATGGCGTTGTTCCCTGATGTCATGGTATTGCCCGCCGCCCACACCGAATACCCGTTCTGGGCGTTCGTTGCCACCACCATCTGGTGCTGCGCTGCTTTTGTTGTGTCTGGGCTGAGGTCACCAAAATCAGAAAATGCTTCGGTAGCCGTGGTGCAGTCGAAGCCAGCAACATTTTCGCCTAAGCAAAAGATAAGATATGGGGGCACCTCCAGGCTGATGTTCACTTCCGCCTGGAAAGATAACGCCAAACCACCAAAATCCGTGTATGCGCCAGAAGCGTCACTGGTGGGGTACGTGCTGACGCGCGCAAACAGCGGGCCGGGGTCAGTGGGGTTTACTACGTTGCCAAGTTCATACTGCACCAGGCCCAGGCCGGAAGCTGCCGGCGGACGCGTAAGGATAAGGTTATTTGGCGTAGAGCTGGCTGACACACTAAACCCGGTCTGTCCTGATTGGGTCAGCATGGTTGCGTTGGATATGTCAAAGCCAGCGGGTACGTCGCACACATCACCAGGCAGCGGGCTGTTGGAACAAAATTGGATCTGTACAGAGCCCAGTGTACCGGCGGTTGCCAGCAGGAAAACGGCGTTGTACTGCACATTTGTGTCGCCAGCGGTGTCGCTGCTTATTTTGATAGTACGAATGGGCAGCTGGGCAGCTGACGCAGTGCCGCCAAACGGGCCAAGGCCCATCAGGAGCAATGCCACCATACAGTAGCGGAACAGTTTGGGTGCCAGCTTAAACGCGCGCGCTCCCATTCATTTCTTGCCTTTAGAAGGTGCCGGTCGTAATGATCGACTCGTTAACGGTGTAGATACCGGCCTGAGTGGTCAAGCTTGCAGTTGCTGCAAATACAAGGCGGTTGTTTGCGAGGCTGAGTGGGCCGCTGGAGGTTGCAATTACGTCGCCGTAGGTGCCAATAACACCGTTGGTGGCATCTTGGTCCATGCCGTACCACAAGTCTGTAGGGATGGTAACGTGCGATGCACTGTGGTAGTTGGCGTCTGGGGTAATGGTGCCGGAACCGGTTACCGCTGGGCTGGTGGTAGTACTGGTAGTGCTGTTGGCAATGTACATGCCGAAGGCTGCGGTGCCAGCAGCAATTGCTTGGGCAACGCCACCTGAGCTTGTTGGCACGCCGGGAATGTTACAGGTGGTGCCGCCGTTACTACTGAGGCCGCCGTTCGTACAGGTGTTGTTGCTCTTCATTCGCATAGATATACCGGTGTTCGCGTTAGTAGAAACCTGCGTGTAGGCACTTGACGCGTCTACTGCCGTTTGGTCCAAAATAGCAGGCGTACCGTGCCCCAGTGTAAGGGTTGGCGTTGTAGCCGATGTGCAGTCGCTGGATGGTGAGAGGTCGGCACCGGAGACACAGAACGTGAGTGTTTCCTGTACTTTGGCAGTAATGCTAATGAGGTTGGCAGTGCTGAGCGCAATACCACCGAAGTCGGCAACAGTACCCGGAGTTGCAGCAGCGGTGTAGTCGTTGCTTTGTGCAACGTAGGTGTAAATGCGGGCGTAAAAGGTACCGACAGTGCTAGGGTTGGTTATGCCAGTAAGCGTGAATGAGATGCCGCCGGCGCTGTAGGCGCTCGACTTGGACACAGTGACGTTGCCAGCTGCACCGGTTATGGACCACGTGTTGTCTATGCCGGTACCGCCAGTACCAATTGCGGCGCTAGCGGCGCTAAAGCCAGTAGGCGTTGTGCAGCTGTCTGAGTATAGCGGCGAGTTAGAACAGAAGTCGATGCGCACGTTCTTGGCGGCGGTAGTAGCGGTAAACGAAACAAGGTAGGACCCGCCGGTGTTGCTTACGGCTGAACTACTCATCTTAATACTACGTGTGGTGAGCTGGGTGTAGGCGAGCGCCTGAGCGTTAAATAAGGGTACGAGACCGGCAACAGATAGTGCGATAGCAAGAACAACATAGGTGCTCCGCTTTAGCCCTAACAGTTTTTTTATCATCCCTTTTTACGGCCTTTCTATTTTTGTGAACTATTTAACCAGATAGTATCACGCTTATGATACGCGTTGCAATACAGTTATCCACAAGCGGTTCAACTTCGTGAACAAATCGCTAAAGTGCACCTAGACAGCGGCATAGCAAATAAATATGAAAAACTTGAGAAAAAAGCCAGCCTCCACTACTATGCAATCAGATGAGACCCATACTTTTTTACACGGTTGGATTACCGGGTGCGGGGAAGACTACCTTGGCGCATAAATTATCCTTCTTATTAAAGGCTGAACATTTGCGCGGTGACAAAATTGGGCTGGAGCTATTCCGGTTCCCCACCTTTTCACCGCAGGAGCGCAAAATGGTGTACCAGGAGATGGCTTACCGCGCGGCCGACCAGCTCGCCGCCGGCCGGCATGTTCTATATGACGCTGCCGCAAACACTGTTGCGCAGCGGGCAGACATTGTGCGCCTGGCTGCACAACACAATGCTGACGCCGTGGGCATTTGGGTGCACACCGCAGTGCCTGTTGCGAAGAAGCGGGCGGGGGTCGCCCGTGACGCCGGAGTTGTCGGCTCTGTAGTGCGCGTTGTACCGCCGCACGTGTTCGACCAGTATGCTGCCGCGTTTGAACGGCCCCAGCTCGGCGAAAATATCGTCATTATATCCGGTGAAGCACAGTTCTACCTGCAATACCGCCGCCTGCAACGCGCCCTGCACAAACGCCGTCTGCAGCGTTTACACCGCTTGGTGCAGTAACCAAACCGTTAATAGGTGGATACTGCTACGAGGTCGCCGTTAAAAATATACTGGCCGCTGGGGGTCACACTTGTAATGTTATAGATGAACGAAATGGTGTAATCGGTTTCGCCGCTGCTTTTTGTTGAGCTGGCAACAGTATCGCCTTTTACATACTTGAATTTGCCACAGGTATTGTAGCCGCTGGCCACGGTGCCATAGCTGAACGTGCCATCCGGCACCTGCACTGGCGCCGCGCCAAAGTTGGCTGGTGAGCCGCAGCCCGTGGTGTTGGACACCAGGTTGATACCGAATTGCTCAGTAGTCCCCGGGCTGGCCGCAGATGTTGGTGTTGATAGCCCTGCAAACGCATGGCCGCCCAAACCGCCTGCAGTCGGCGGTTCAGACGCAAGCACCACATTATATCCGCTGGCTAAATATGTCTTAACTGCAAATGTTGCATTGGCCGTAGCAGTACCTGCGGTGCTTAGAATACCGAGGTCGGTCGTACCCGAAGAAGTAGAAAACGCAATGTACGGCTCGCGCTTGGTATTACTGCCGGCAATAGCCTGGAATGCTGTGCCGGCCATGTTACCCACAGCTGTCTCCCCTGCTGTTTGGTCTGAGCAGTAGGTGGCAGAGCAGGCATTCCGCTGGCCGCCCGCCCCAAAATACACTTGGTCGACCGAGTAATTAGAAGAGGCCGAATCAGGCACGGTCTGGGCACGCACCGGCGGGCACAGCAAAAGCACTAAGATACCACATAGGCTGGCCGCAGCTCGTGCTCCCCTTATTCGTTTCATAGCCTTATTTTCTGACAGATCCGCCCTAAACACAACCGCATTAGCTGCGCGTAGGCCACTTCCACAACATTAGCCGCAAAGCGTTTACGTTTTTTGGCCAGTTTTTAGTATCATTAGACTAAGGCTGAGCATGTAGATGGACCCCACTGAAATTCAATCTGATAAGAGTAATGATTCGCACTCGTTGGAGCAATCCGATGGTACGGATAAGAAAACGCCGCCAGCAGAAAGTGCCAGCGGCAGCTTAGAGAGCGACAAAAAAACCGGTGACCCGAACATAACCGATGCCACCGGCGGCCACGGCACCGACACCGGCGACAAAAAGCCGGCTAAAACAAATCCGCTGAAGCGCTTCTGGCACAAATTTAACGTCTACCTAATGCTGTTTATCCTGGTAGTTGTTTTGGCCGTGGGCATTTTGGTAGCCCTCACTATTAAGAGCAACCAGCAAACCAAGGGGCAGCTAGACAGCGAAAACCTGTCACAGGAGCAGTTGCAGCAGCTAGCCAACACCGACGTTACCGTGGGCAACAACAAACAGCTGCTAACTGTGCAGGCCAATGCGGTATTTGCCGGTTCTGTGCTGGTGCGCAACAGTTTGGAAGTAGCTGGCTCGCTGAAAGTTGGCGGTGCGTTATCGTTGAATAGTTTGACGGTTACCGGCTCCACGCAGCTCAGCGACACCACTACTAACAACCTAACTGTGAGCGGCGCGCTGAATGTTCTGGGCGCCCTGGCGCTGAAAAACGGCATTAGCGTCAGCGGCAACAGCAACTTTACCGGCAACGTTACCACCGCATCGCTCACCACCGGCACATTGAACCTGAACGGCGACCTGGCCCTTACCCACCACATTGCGGCCGGCGGCCCCACGCCAGGCATTAGCCGTGGCACAGCAACCGGCAGCGGCGGCACCGTGTCGCTGAGCGGCTCCGACACATCAGGCAGCATTGCCATAAATACCGGTGGCTCACCGCCAGCTGGCTGCTTTGCAACTATTTCGTTCAGCCAAAAGTTCACCAGCACTCCACACGTGGTTATTACGCCGGTAGGCAGCAGCGCCGCGGGCCTGCAATACTACATTGAACGCAGCACTGGCAGTTTCAGCGTGTGCGCCAGCAACTCGGCGCCAGCTTCGGCTTCGTTTGGCTTCGATTACATGGCGTTTGATTAGCGGTAGGGTGGTACTGGGCGTGGCATGAGTACAGTACTTGCCTTATCACAAAAGGTGGCGGCAGAATTCCAGGCTTTCGAGAAAGGATGCGTAAAGCATCCTGCATCGGAAACTGGAATTGTGTGTGCAGCGATGGCCACCGCCCTACCCTCGCCAACCACTCAAACCTAAATATCCAGAAAAACCGTAACCTGGTCAGCCTTCACATTCATAAGGCCGCCGCTAATACGGATGCGCTGCTCTGGCCCGGTAAGCGGGCGGATCTGTAGTTCGCATGCTTCCAGCAGGGACATAAAATTGTGGTGGTGCGGCAAAATGTCGAACGGCCCGGTGCGGTTGGTGCCCGAGATGCTGTAGCTGTCTTGGTCGTAATAGGTGTGGAACGGCGAATACACCTTAATGTGCATGGTGGGCTTGGCGTCCTTAACTGACGCGGCAGCTGCGGCGCCCTCGGCCTGCAAATCGCCGCTAGCGGTCTTTTCCTCGATCATACGATTATTTCTTCAACACCCCGTAACATGTCGTCGCGCTTCACGTACTCGCCCTTTTTGCCGGTCATACTCTCCATAACGTTCATGTTCTGGGTGAAGTATTCGATAAGTTTCTTGGCTTTGGCAAAGTCGGCGCGGTCGGCCGGGCTCAGTTCGTTTTCACCAATGATGGCGATAATCGGCTTCAGCATTTCATACTTCTGCAAAATGCCCTGCACCTGCACGCTCAGCAAATAGTGGCGGTCGCCCACAACTTCCGGCGTCAAAAGGGACGACGTAGTGTGGATGAGGTCTACGGCCGGGCGGATGCCCTGCTCGGCCACGGCGCGGCTCAGGATGATGATGGAGTCCAGCTCGTGCTGGATCATCTGCACTGCCGGGTCTGATGTGTCGTCGGCTGGCACGTAAATGGTCTGCACGGCAGTAATAGAGCCATTGTCGTTGGACGTTAGGCGGTCCTGCAATAACTTTACGTCGCTGAAGATTGTGGGCTCGTAGCCGCCCTCTGAAGGCACCTGGCCAATCATAGTGGCAACTTCGTTCCGGGCCTGGATGTAGCGGTACATGTTGTCGGCGAAGAACAGGATGTC
>DATIIE010000057.1:0-7980 GCA_035479955.1 Saccharimonadales bacterium (SeqCode) | reverse complement strand
TTCGCCAGCTCGACGATAATCTTTGCTTTTACGCTTGCCGCGTTGCCGATATTGACAGCGTTTTCCAAAGCAGCCAACACGAGAATGTCGGCGTCGGCAGTTATGATAGCGTCGCTCGGCAGTTGCCTGGCATTTGTAAGCGTGTTCAGGTCTGTGGTGGCGCGCGGGTTGAGGCCATCGGGCAGCAGCCAGGTGTGCTTGCTGTTGGCCACAGCTACAATTTTCAGGTTAGGATACAGCTCGTGCAGTACCTGGGCAAAAAACTGGCCCACGTTGCCGTAGCCTTGCAGCGCCACGGTCAGCGGCTTATCTAGCAGCCCTTGGGCCTTCAGGTATTCGGCCAGCACAATAACGCCGCCGCGGCCAGTAGCGGCTTCACGCCCTTCAGAGCCGCCGTTACCCATGGTTTTGCCGGTAAAGCTACCAGGATCTTTGCTGCCCTGGGTTTTCTCGTATTCGTCTACCATCCAGTCCATAATTTTGCCATTGGTGTTTACATCTGGGGCAGGAATGTCTTTGGCTGAGCCAATGTGTGGCGCCAGCTGGCGGACATAGTCACGGGACAGTTCTTCTAATTCCGCTTCCGAAAGGGCGCGCGGGTCAACTTCAATACCGCCTTTGCCGCCGCCCAGGCTCAAACCAACCGCGGCGGTTTTCAGGCTCATGAGCGTTGCCAGCGCCCGCACTTCGTCGAGTGACACCTGGGGGTGAAAACGGATACCGCCTTTATGCGGCCCCAGTTTGCTGCTGTGCTGCACGCGGTAGGCCGGGTAGGTTTTCCCGCCGGCGGCCACGGTAATTGCGTGCTCACGCTCCGGCTGTAAAAATGCGTCAATTGTCGCTTCATCATATCCCAACCCTAATGCCGCCTGGCGAATAGACGCCTGGGCGGTAGCCAGCATGCTGTTCATGTGTCATCCCTCTTTCGTTGTCTTTATAGTATACGCTGGTTTAATAGGTGTTCGGGCGCTGTGGATAATTTTTCAGGCAATTTGCAGGCCGGAATTGTTAAACCCCATTTAATTATCCACCAGTAACAGATTGAGCAAGCGTTGACCTGAATACAACGGAATTGGCAGATTTCTGTTGATTTTAGGCTTGCACTCGCGGATTACCTTACACCGCGGCGTGGCCAGGCGTTATCAACCACGCGCTGGTAATCGTCTGGAACGGCGGTATCCAGCACATCTAAATGGATGGCTGCGGTGCTGCCATCTTTTTGCGGCAGCATAACGCGGCCCCAGCGCACATCACTAACAACATATTTGCGCAGCAGTCCAGAACGGACAAATGCACGGGTATCACGCGGGGGCTGGCGGGCGGCGTCAACCATGCCGGTAGGTACGGGGTCTTCAAACTGACCTCTGTCGCGTAACTTGAAGGCGTAGCCGGCGCGCATTATCTTCGGGCCATCAGGCGTGCGTTTTACCTGGATAGCGCTGTAGGCCATGTCGTCTTTCTGCGCCTGCAGGTCGTTCATGGTGCGGGGCTGGCCCTCGGCTTGGTCACGCTTTATGTGCCGGCGTACTATAAACATCTTTGCGGCCCAGTCGGCGCGGCCGGCAAGCGCCTGTAGTTTTTCGTCAGCACCGACATTCAGCATGTCTTCACAGAAGGCCAGTCGCTTTTCAGCAATAGCTACCAGTTCCGGGGACGGTTCGTAGCGCACTAGTTCAGTCAGGAACGTTTCATCGATGCTCATCTGGAATTTCAAGGCCTCGCGCTGGAGCGGCAGGAGGGTAAGGTTGCCGTCTTCGTCAAAATGCATGTGGTTGAGGGCGCTGACGCGGTTCATAAAGTCGTATGGCGCATCCTCGCCCAGCATTTTCTGATGGTATTCGGTAACGTGCGGTGACTGCGCCACTGCCAGGGCAATTGCCGTGCCGCCAATTTCCATTTTGAGGGCAGCAGAGCATAGGTTGAAATCCGGGTTGCGTGACTCTATGCGCAGGCCGCCTTCCTCATCTTTCAAACTGAGCAGGTTCGTTGGGAAACCCTGCCCGAACGTTGTCCACCGCTGGGCGGTAAACTTTTGTGAGTAATATAAGCCGCCCGGCCGCACCAGCCCAGCGCCAGTAATAAGCGCGCGCGTTACAAAATAGTTGCCCATAAACGGCATGATGGTGCGGCCGTGCGTCATCATGCTGTCTACTTCAGGGTAGCCAAAGCTATACTGCGGGCCAGCAGTGTTGCCCACGCTGTCTACGGCGCGCAAATCTAGGCCCACGCCCGTGCATCTCGCGTGGTCAGTTACGTGGTCGGCGGCAATTTCACCTAACCGGCGCTCGTTGTCTTCAGTGCGCGCGGCAAGCTCTTCAATGGTGCGATACTCTGGTGAACCCAGCTCCAGGCGATGGCTGTCGCGGCTGAGCGCTCCGCCTGTAGAATCTATTTTCCCGGGGTAGCTCATCCCCCAGGTAACAATGCCATGCTTTGGATTTCGCTGATGGCCGGTGATAGCCCTGTCAATATCTTCTACCTTAAAAGCACCATCTTTGCCGGGCATATGCAAATGCCGGAGGCTCGCCTCTTGCTCGCCGCCGTAAATTGTAGGGAACAGTGTTTCACCGGTTGCTGTCATTTGGTATATGAAACAATACTATGCTGTGTTTCGTCAAATGTTCTGTTGCTTAGTAATTGGGCAAGTGGCGCAAACTCATGCGGATTTGCTCGAAAATACGGTTGAAATGGTCGGCGCTCGCGAAGTCCATAAAGTCGCCTTCGTGGCCGCGCACCGACTGCAGGGTGCGCTGGATGCCGGAAATACGGTTTTCCAGGTCGCGCGGGTTTTTGTGCTCTTCAATTTCGTCTTCCAGGTGCTGCATTTCGCTTAACAGACCCTGGCCAGCGCTGGTGTCGATGGCATCGTGGATCTGGAAGCGCAAGTCGCGCACCTGGTTGTATAAGGGTTGGTATTCGGGGGAAATGCTCATTATATTTGCCACCAATCTGTGCCGTCGGATGCGAACGTATAGGAAATGTTCTGGCCGACCGTTGCCTGGCCGATGCCTTCTACATTACCGCCCGCGGCGTTTACAAATGCGTTTGCAGCGTTAATATTTTTTACGGCGAACGTTTTGCCTGCGCCTGCGCCAGTGGCCGAGGGCAAGGTAACGGTAACAGCAGCGCCGTTGGCAAAAATAATACCATCATTACTGGCAACGTTGTAGTTGCTGGTAACGATCTTGGCAGCTTTGAGCAGGGCATCGGCGCCGCGCTCAAACAGAAGAACCCAGTTTGTGCCGTCTGATACGTAGGTTTGGGACATATTAATTGCCAGACTTACCGAGAATCCGCCGTCAATCGTGCCACCTGCTGCATTGGCCGAAATAATACCATTGCTGATATTTTTGAGGGTAAATTGTTTGCCAGCGCCAGACACGGTGCCCGAGGGCAGCGTGAGGGTAATGCCGGCCGTGCTGCCCAGCACAACCCCGTCGCTGTCGGTTAACGAATAGTTAGCTGACACCGTGCGTGCAAAATGGCTTATAGCCGCCGATGAAGCTGAACTGATTATCTGCCAGTTTGTGCCGTCTGATACAAATACTGAAGCTGTGGTGCCTGCCGACACCTGGGCTAAACCGTCTATATTGCCGCCCAGGGCGTTGACCGCCGTTTGGCCAGTACCGGTTGAGCGCACAATATACTGTTTGCCAGCGCCTGATGTGGTGGCCGAGGGCAGGCTTACTGTGACGGCGCCGCTACTATTCACAATAACAACACCGTCCGAACCCGTGATGGTATAGTTGGCGGTAACTGTTTTTACGGCTGCCGCCAAGGGCAAGATGCCCAGGTCTATTAACGAACGGTTGGTGGCGTCGCCAACGAATACTGCTGCGCCAGCAGGCAAGGCGTCTTCATCCACATAGCGGATACGCAATGCATTTGCCGCCGGAATGGTAACCGTGCCGCTGGCCGGCACAAATACGCCCTTGGCGTTACCGCCCAGGTTTGGGCCATACACTTTGACTGATTCAATCTTGCCGCGCATGGTGCCGCCGCTGGCGCTGCCTAAATCTACGCCGGTAACTTGCTCGATGGTGGGGAAGTCTACGTACAAACGCACGTTGTTAATGTCAACATCCACGCTGCCATTTACTTGTACTGCCGAAAGGGCAATGCCCGCAGTTGCGCCTGGCCCTTTGGCGCCGCGAAAGCGCACATCCAGATTGGAAATGCTAATGCGGGTGCGGGTGGAGGTAAGGTCGTCTACATACACAATTTGCGCTGCCTGGCCGCTTGAACCGGATAGCACAGCGCCCACTGCCTCGTATGTGCCGCCGTTAAGCGTCAGGCTTTCTATGGAACCTTTTACCGAAACCAGGTCGCCTGCCAGCGGGCTGGTGCTTAAATCTGGCGCGGTTGCTGAGCGGTAATGGCTGATGTTTTCCAGTGTAAAATGCCCGTTCTTAAAGCTGCCGGTTGTGCGCACGCCCACCACCGAAGATGACGATGCCTGCGCCTGGCCGCCGCTGCGGTATCCGGCAATGTTGCGCACATATGCGTGCTGCGCCAAATACTGCGTCGGATTGTTGTAGTTGGTGAGCGCCACAGCAAAGCCCATGTAATCTTCGGCCACCACATTGGAGATACGCGGGTTCATGGTGGCGTCTACTTCAACCGCTACGTCGCGGCTACCATATCCCCACACGTCGTCAATCAGCACGTTGCTGCCGTAACCCAGAGAGCTGACATGCACGTGCGAGGTTGAATCGAACGCCGTCGGCGCGGTTACCATGTCATGGCGCACATGGCGCACTACAATATCATCGAACTTAATAGTCGGGTCGCCAGACCACGCGCCATTTTTGTTGCCATAAATAGTAATGCCATGGTTGCCGCCTTGCATGTCGATGTTTTCCATAAGGATGTGTTCACACTTGTTTTCGGGCAGCCCGCTGCTGTCCTGGTGGATGCCCAGGAAAATGTTCAAAAAGTGGGCTGTGCCAGAGTTTGCCACGCGCACGTTTTTGGTAACAATGTTGCGCAGGGTAAGGTATGAAAAGTTAACATTGGTGCCGCTGGTTATGCCGTCGCTGGGGCGGTAGGTGCCCAACACAATGTGCCGCGTGCCGCCGGTTCCCGACAGGGCGGCGGCATCTACAATAAAGCCGTCGATATGCAGGTAGCGAAAGGTGTCGCCGTTAGCCAGTTTGCCGAAATCCAGGAACCGGTTGCCAGCCACGCTCAGGTTAATAGTGGCCATAGAGCCTACAATCTGCAGCCAGCCCGTAAGGTTGGGCGGCAGCGCCGGCGTGGTAGCCCAGGCGTAGGCGCCAGGCTGGAACATAATAACGCCGCCACCCGCGCCAACGCTGGTAATAGCCGCGCTCAGTGCTGCGCCGCCGTCCGCGCCACTGTACAGCTGGCTGCCGTCCGACACTTTCGTAGCCACAGCGTTACTGCCGCTTTTACTAATCATGACATTCACCGCTTGCGGCACTGGCGCACTGGCGCCAACATCGCCCGCGGTTAATGTCACGTTGCCGTTCGAGGGCGCAACACCGTTCACGCTCACCACGCCGCCAACAGTTTGGATAGCCGAAGGTTTCAGTTTGCCGCTGCCGTCGTGGGCAACGCTCAGGAAATCATTAAGAACATCACCCCAAACATCATCATCAGAACCAGGCACGGGTAGGCGGCTCATGCATACCTCATGCGGTCAAACAGCATTCCGCTCATACTTATGATCATAGCTTAGTGTGGCAAGCGCCACAACAGCAACTTACGCCGTTTTGAGTAAACCGTACGTTTGGGCCATGGCGTGCTTAAACGCCGCGTAGTCGGTGTATAGCTCGGTACGGATGCCGTATTCGGCCGCGCCGGCAATATTGCGCTCGTCGTCATCCCAAAACAGGACTTCGTTTTTTGGGACTTGCAGGTCGGTTACCACATGCGCAAAAAATTCGGTCGCTGGTTTTTTTAATCCCAGATGTGCTGAGGAATAAATTTTGTCGAACGCGCCGGCAAAACCCATGTGCTCCAGCATGTATTGGGTGCGGTATTTTTCCTGGTTGGTGGCCATTACCACGCGCACGCCGCTGGCGCGCAGCTGCTGCACATCGCGCATAAGGTCCTGGTTGATACTGTGTTCAGCCTTAAACCAGTAGTCCAAAAACTCTTCGGCAGTGCCTTGCCAGCCAAACGATGGCAAGTACGGCGCAATAGACTCTTTCAAGTCAGCATTGCCAACCAGGCATTCCTGGAAAACGGTCGTAAAAAATTCTTTCTCTTTGGCTTTGTCGGTTTTGAAATCGCGGGCCAGTACTTCAGCAAACTTTTCACCGTTAATCAGCACACCGTCGGCATCCATAATAAGGGTCGTAATCATAGTAAGAAGTATAACAGGTGGCAGTAAGCGGTTATTGCTGGTATGATATACACTAGATATTTTACTAATCTCCAGGAGTTCCAATGGCAAATAATCCCTACGTTATTACAGTAGAGAATTTGACGAAATCGTACGGCAAAAACAATGTGCTGAAGGGCATCGACCTTAAAGTGGAGCGTGGCACCATGCTGGCGCTGCTTGGGCCGAATGGCGCAGGCAAAACCACAACTGTACGCATTTTAAGCACGCTGCTGTCGTTTGACGGCGGCAAAGTTACCGTGGAAGGCCACGACGTAAAAACCCAAGCCGACAAAGTACGCGAGTGCATTGGCCTGACGGGCCAATCTGCAGCTATCGATGAATTGCTCACCGGCCGCGAAAACCTGGTAATGATGGGCCGTTTGTACCGCCTAACAAACACCAGCGCCAAAGCCCGCGCCCAGGAGCTGCTGGAAGAATTCAGCCTGATAGACGCTGCTGAGCGCCCGGCCAAAACATACTCTGGCGGTATGCGCCGCCGCCTCGACCTGGCTGTAAGCCTTATTGCCACGCCGCCAATTATTTTCCTGGACGAACCAACCACCGGGCTTGACCCGCGCTCGCGCATTGCTATGTGGGAGATCATTAAGCGCCTGATGGCCCAGGGCACCACTATTTTACTGACCACCCAGTACCTGGAAGAAGCCGACCAACTCGCCGACCGCATCGTGGTTATCGATGGTGGCAAAGTAATTGCCGAAGGCACTGCGAACGAGCTGAAGGGCAAAGTGGGCAACGACCGCTTAGAGCTGACATTTAAAGACGCCAAAACACTGGTTACCGCCCGCGAAACCCTTGGCAAAGCCGTGATAGACGCCGACGAAAAAGAACACACCTTAACGGTGGTTATCAAAGACACTAACAAAGACGTCAAAGACACGCTTGAGGCGCTGGCTGGCAAGCATGTCACTATTAAGTCGATGGCTATCCACAAACCAACGCTCGACGACGTATTCCTGTCGCTCACTGGCAAGCAAAAGCAAACTGGCAAAATTGACGAAGAAGAGGAGCAAAAATAATGGCCGTCCAACTTGAATTCGACAAACGCCCCAAGGCCTTCCTGGCGTTCAACGACTCGCTCATTATGATCAAGCGCAGCGGCACGCACATTCTGCGCAACACCGACCAGCTGCTTGGCGCGTTTTTCCAGCCCATTATGTTCCTGGTGCTGTTTGCCTCAGTATTTGGCGGCGCAATTTCCAAGGCGCTGCCCGACGGCGTCAGCTACCTCAACTTTTTAATGGCCGGTATTATTGTGCAAACTGCAGCGTTCGGTTCCACAACCACAGCCCTGGCAATTTGTAATGACTTGCAGCGTGGCATTGTTGACCGTTTCCGCTCGCTGCCTATGAGCAACCTGGCAGTACTGAACGGCCATGTGGTATCCGACCTGTTCCGTAACAGCATCTCCACACTAGTGATGATCCTGGCTGGCCTGGTTATCGGCTTCCGCCCGCACGCTGATTTTCTTGGCTGGTTGCTGATTGCCGGCATCTTGCTGCTGTTTACACTGGCATTTTCATGGCTCTCAGCAGTGCTCGGCATCCTAGCTAAAAGCGTAGAGGGCGTGCAGTGGCTGGGCTTTGTACTGGTGTTCCCGCTCACTTTTG
>DATIIE010000056.1:0-2607 GCA_035479955.1 Saccharimonadales bacterium (SeqCode) | reverse complement strand
GGTGCTGCTGGCGCCTCAACAGTTTCGACAATCGGATAGCTCTCTGAGCCTTTCGTTTCCAGCATCACATCTTCAGTTTGGTCTTCCGGCTTCAAAATGCGGTCAACGAAGTGGTCCAGTTCATCGTTGGTAAGGTTTGCTTTTACGGCGTACCCCTCAATGCCCTGCTCGCGCAGGCCGGCAGGCGCATCAGCCTCATTCAGGTTGGAGATAATCAGCACTTTAATGTCTTTGCCCCAGTCACTGCCGCGCATACGCGACAAGATTTGGTCACCGGCAATTTTAGGCACCATCAGGTCCAGCAGTACTAAGCTGGGCAGTTCGCGCTGGATAGTTGCCAGCGCCTGCTCGCCGTCGTAGGCTGCAAAACAGGTGTAGCCCAGAGCTTCCAGGCGGGTCTTATAAATGTCAGCCAGGCTGGTGTTGTCTTCAACGATAACTACTTTGAGGGGTGGTGCTGTTGGATTCATATTATTACTATAAACCCGCACCGGGCGGGCGGCAACTTACACAGGCTGGCAACCCGTGCTACGATAAAAGCATGAGAGCAATATGGAATGGATCAATCAGTTTCGGCCTAGTTAACATCCCGGTACGCATGTACAGCGGCAGCAACCCGCACGAAGGCATCGACCTCGACATGCTGCATAAAGATGACCACGCGCCTATCCGCTATGCGCGCATCTGCCGCAAAGACGGCGAAGAAATCCCGTGGAACGACATTGTAAAAGGCTACGAGTACCGCGACGGCGACTATGTAGTGCTCACCAAAAAAGAGCTGGAAAGCATTGACGCCAAAAAAACGCAAACCGTCGATATCCTGCAATTTGTGAACGAGCCGGACATCGACATCCGCTATTTTGAAAAGCCCTACTACCTGGAAGTAATAAAAGGCGGCGAGAAAGCCTATGCCTTGCTACGGGCGGCGCTGCAGAAATCCGGTAAGCTGGCGCTGTGCAAGTTTGTGCTGCATGAACGCGAGCACGTGGCTGTCATCAAACCCGTGGGCCGCGCGTTGGTGCTGAACCAAATGCGCTACCCCACCGACCTGCGCGAGCCAGGCGAACTGCACTTCCCCACCGACAAAGACCTCACCGCCAAGGAAGTGGACATGGCGCTGGCACTGGTAAAACAGGAAACCAAACCGTTCATTGCCGAAGACCTGCACGACACCTACATTGAAGAGCTCGAAGAAATGATCAAAGACAAAACCAAGGGCAAAAAACCAGCCAAACACACTGCGCCCAAGCAGAAGGACACGACCGCCGGCGACCTAATGAGTGCCCTGAAAGCCAGCCTAAAGGAATAACCCGGTGGGGCTGCGGGAATATTTCAAGAAACGCCGCTTTGGCAAAACGCCCGAGCCTAAAGGTGCCGAAGGCCGCATAAGCGGGCACAAACTGGCATTTGTAGTACAAGAGCACCACGCCTCCAGCCTGCACTACGATTTCCGCCTGGAAATTGACGGCGTGCTAAAAAGCTGGGCCGTGCCCAAAGGCCCCAGTATGGACCCGCATGAGCACCATCTGGCCGTGCAAACCGAAGACCACCCCTTTGAATACCGCACATTTGAAGGTGTTATACCCGAAGGTAATTACGGCGCTGGCAACGTTATCATTTGGGACGAGGGCTGGTACGAGGCGCGCAAAGGCGACGCTGCAAGCAGCGAGAAAACACTCGCCCAGGAGCTAGAACATGGCCACATCACCTTCATTTTGCACGGCAAAAAACTGCACGGCGAATTTGCCCTCATAAAAATGCATGGCCAAGGCGAACGCAACTGGCTGCTGGTAAAAAAGGGTGATACATTTGCCACAAGCGCAGATATAACCAAACAGGACGAGTCCGTCAAAAGCCACAAGCGCGTGGACGACCTGGGTGGCAAAGCACCCGCTGTAACCGGCTATCCGAAAAAAGCCCGCCCCTGGGAAGTGCACCCCATGCTCAGCACGCTCGTAGAAGAACCGTTTAGCCGTGACGGCTGGCTGTTTGAAATTAAGTGGGACGGCTTCCGGGCGGTGGGCAGCAAACACGGTTCGGCAGTTGAGTTGTACTCGCGCGCTGGCACCAACTTTCTTGAAAAATATGCGCCAGTCGCCGCAGCACTGAAAGCCGTACAGCACGACGTTATCCTGGACGGCGAAATTGTGGTAACCGACGAGCGTGGCACCGCCCACTTTGAATGGCTGCAAAACTATGGCCGCGACCCGCAGGGCACATTGCAGTATTACGTTTTCGACATTTTATGGTGCGACGGCCACGATGTGCGCACCATGCCGCTGACGCAGCGCAAAGCTCTGCTAAAACATGTACTCCCCACAGATAACCCGCTGCTGCGCTACAGCGACCATATAGAAAAAGACGGCGAAAAACTATTTAAGGAAATGCAGAGCCGCGGCATGGAAGGCATGGTTGCCAAGCGCATGGATAGCCAGTACCGCGAGGGCAACCGCGGCCAGGATTGGCTAAAAGTTAAGACCCACCTGCGCCAAGAGGTCGTAATTGGCGGCTATACCGAACCGCGCGGCGCGCGCAAATATTTAGGCTCGCTGCTAGTGGGCGTGTATGAAAACGGCGACTTTGTATACACTGGCCATTCCGGCGGCG
>DATIIE010000055.1:0-7756 GCA_035479955.1 Saccharimonadales bacterium (SeqCode) | reverse complement strand
CAGCGCGGTCAAACTTGAGTTTATAGACCGCTTCCTTGGCCAAGCCCTCATAACGGGTAAATGACAACGCTGCGGCCACGCCCGTCTTCGCCTGGCAGGCGGGACAGATGTTGTTATTCGCAGTGGCCCCACACCGGTAGCAGGCGCCGAGCGGCTGCGGTAACGCCTGTGCGCAGGCCAGACACAAAACATATCCTTCACGCCCGCAACCCAAACAGTGATGCGGGGCAATAATCCGTAATAATTGCTCAATAATGCTCATGTTGTATTTATTGTGTTGTAAATATCTCTGTTTGCGGTTGCATGCCAATTATGACGTAAGCTATACTAGCAGTAAATACAAAGACTTTGAACAGAAAAATCTAAGATTTACTGGAGGGTAACAACTATGGCGCGACGCAATAGTGGCGACGACGACCTGCTGATGGAAGAGGACGAGTTAACTGCCGCCTTTTTGGGCGACGACGAATCCGTAGCACCCGCAGATCCTGCTGCCGCAGCACAGCCAGCGGTCGCTTCTGATGAGTGGGACGAAAGCGAAGATTTGCCGGGCCAATTGGCCGTTGACGTTTACGAAACTAGGGAAAAGCTGGTTGTTAAGGCACGCACAGCGGGGGTCAACAAGAGTGATCTCGATGTGAGTATTTCTGACAACACGCTCAGTATCCGCGGCACACTTTCTGCCGGCAACGAAGACGACGTAGAAAACTACTTCGTACAAGAATGCTACTGGGGTGAATTCTCCCGCAGCATTGCCTTGCCGGTACCGGTGAAAGAAGAAGAGATTGAGGCTGTCTTAAAGGACGGCGTACTCACCATCAGCTTCGCCAAGGTCAAACAAGACACGGTTAAGAAAATCCAGGTTCTCTAAACCGCGCACCGAACTACGGTTCACAAAAACACCGCCAACCACCAGGCGGTGTTTTTGTATGTGCGCATTGTTTGGCACCCTGGCGGTAGCGGGGGATCGCATACGCTGCCTTGCCGGCATAGTAGTGGAAGGCAGGCGCCACCCCACGCACAGCCTCTCGTACTACAAACTACCAAACTGCACGCAAAAGAAAACAGCCCGTTTCCGGGCTGCAGTCTTTCTTGTAACTGGTGAACCTAAGCGGCGCCAGCAGTAGTAACTTTGTCGAGTACGAACTTGACGATGAACTGCGCCAGGGCAACGATAACCAAACCGATTACCGCGTATACAATGGTGTTCTTAGCGCTGGTAATGTTACCAGAGTCACCACCAGAGGTGATGTACTTGAAACCACCAACCACGATCATGATGACGGCTACGATACCGACGATGATCGAGAAGATGTTAACAACCAAGGTAACAATGTCCTGAATTTTCTGGGTGCCAGTACCGTTGTTGCTAGCGGTACAGGTTGCGCCGCTACCGGTGGTTAGGCCAGAGCCCTGGGAAAGACAGTTGCCAATGTTAACGTTCGCGTTGTCCTGTGCAGAGGCGACAGCGGGGATTAATGCAGCTGGGGCGATAGCGAGGCTGAGCGCGGTGCCTGCGGTTACAATAATTCTACGCAAAGTTTTGAACATTTTTTTAGTCCTTTCATTGACTGCTTTTGGTTAAGTTATAGCACACATAATACAACGATTGCAATGCTCCAGGCTACTTGGCGGCATTCAATACGAAGCGCACAATCGACTGCGCCAGCGCCACAATTATCAGGCCGACAATGGCGTAAATGATGGTAGTTTTAGCGCTGCTGATTTGCCCGGAATCACCCCCGGCAGTAATGTACTTGAAACCGCCCACCATAATCATGATGACGGCGACGATACCAATGACGGTGCTGAAGATGTTAACGCCCGTGGAGACTATCTTGTTTAAGCTGGCATTGCTGCCGTTACAGCCGGCGCCAGAGGCTGTGGCAATGCCGGCACACACTTCGTCAGTCGAAGTCTGGGCAGAGACATGCTGGAGTGCAACAGGCGAGAGCAAACCCAGCGCCATAATTAGAGCTACTGCAATGGTGTAAACATAGTGTTTTAACCGCTTCATATATTTCCTTATTTTATCTTAGTTACTACAAAGCCAATAATGACGCGTCCAAGTACAATCACAACCAGGCCCACCATAGAGTAAATAACGGCGCTGCGCCCGCTGTTGGCCTTACCAGAGTCGCCGCCAGAGGTAATGTACATAAAGCCGCCCACGATCAAGACAAACACCGCAGCAATACCGCCTACAAAGGCGAAAATGTTGGCCACCTTAACAATAATGCCGTTCGAGCCGCTAAGGTTGTTGCCAGTGGGCGCATGGCACACCGCAGAGCCGCTGGCGCCGCCTTGTTTGCATACATCGAAAACGCCTTGCGCCGCAGAATGCACCACCGGCACGCTGGCCGCAACGGCCGCAACTGCAAAGAGTGCCGTAGTAAAGAGTGCGAGTCGCTGCCAAATCTTCATATATATGATCACTTTAACTTAAAGACAACGAAGTTAACAATAACGAACGCCGACATTATGACAACCAGGCCAATAAGCGAGTACAGGATAGCGTCGCGCGCTTGTGCGGTTTGCGACGGGTTGCCGCGGGAGGTGATGTAGCGAAAGCCGGCCATTGTTATAACCAGCAGCGCCACTGCGCCGCTAACGCTCAGCAAAACATTCACGATAGTGCGGATTTGCGCCGTACCCGCCGCAGTGCCGGGCAGGGGCACGTTCAGGTTCTGGGCAAAATGAATTAAAAAGTCGTGCATATTATTTAAGTACCGTTCCCAGGAATGAGACACCGCCAATGGCAGCCAGGGAAATGCCCAGGCCAATAAGCGCATTCCAGATAGTTTGCTGGCCGCTCTTCACGCCGCCGGAGTCGCCTTGGGCGGTAATGAGGCGGAAGCCGCCGTACATTACATAGGCAATGGCGATAAGTGCAGAAAGCCGCAGCAGGATGTCTACTACTGCCAGGCCAATAAGGGCAAGGTCGTTTACCTGGAACCCGTTGTGCAGGGTAACAAATTCGCAGCGGCCGGTAATGGGGTCGTTCTGTACTTTGCCGGCCAGGTTCAGGTAGTGGTACCAGGTTGGCAAGCCAAAAAATGTCGGCTCTTTGCAGGCGACGGCGAAATTCTGGACTAGTTGTATGATTGGCTGCATGTTCTATCTCTCCTAAGTCTAAAATAATCCCCCAGGAATGAGGTAGTTAAGGAATGCGAACAATAGTAAGTAAGCAATGAGGCCGATGGTGGTCTTAAAGGCACGGTCTTTTGCTTTGTTAACGGCGCCCGGGTCGTCGCCGGCGGAAGAATACTGGATGGCTGCCACTACATAGGAAATAACTGCCAACACACCAATGCTGGCGGTGAACAGTAAAATGAATGGCCCGATATACTTGTTTACGAATTTGTCGCAGGCGTCGCCGGAGGAGGCGCACACCTTCAGGCTGGCAGCGCTGGCCCAGGTTGGCGTCATTATATATGCGGCGGCGGCAGCCAGGGATGCACTACTAAGCAGTGATCGCCATGTTTGAGCTCGGAAATTAATTCGCATCTTACGCACAATTATACATGACAGGACTTGTAGCACTCAATGCCGACTATGGTACAATTGGAGAAATGGCAGAGTCACATCAAAGAGCTAAAATGGTGCTGGCACGGCGTGCAATTGCACACCTCTCAAACATCGCAAAACAACATCCGCGGATTAAGAGTCAGCTGGGTGTTTTCTTTGTTCTAGCGGCTTTGTTTGTTAGCATCATTGGCACTGCGCCACTTGCACACGCCCAAACTATCCCCATTGGTTGTCCTGGCGGCCCCGCCGGCCCAACAACAGGCACGTACCCATGCCCGGGCGGCGGCCAGGTTATTAATGGCACCTACTACCCAGACGCTAACACCGGCCGTATCTCCGGTAAGGTAACGTTAGGCGCTGGCTGTAACGCCGCAAACTGTGGTTGTGGCGGCGCAACGGTAAACGTTACCCGCGTCAGCGGCGCCAGTGTTGGCGACGTAAGCGTGAAAACAGGGGGCGACGGCACGTTCGTACTCCAACTGGGGGCGGGAACGGTTACGCTCTCCACACCAGACTGTAAATCAGGCAACGGCAACTTATACTCAGGTGTTTCAGGGCAAATAACCGTTGCAGCAAACTCTAACACCGGCAACCACAACTACACCGCCGGCACGCTGGCAAAAGCAGCCGGGGCAGGCGACGACGTGTGCGACAACGCCGATTTCACTGAACTTAACTTCTGGGTATGCGGGTTCATTAACTTGGTTTCCAAAACCGCGCAGGGTTTGGACAGCGGCGTGCTTGAACTGCTAAAAATTAACACCGACGTTATTTTCAACGACAGCGGCAACTCCAAGGTGGGCAACGCCTACTTCCTGGCATGGGCCGCGTTCCGCAACATTGCCTACGCCATTTTGGTGCTGTTTGCCCTTGTTATGATCGCCTCGCAAATCTTAGGGTTCGACTTTGTAGACGCCTACACGCTGCGCAAAATGCTGCCCCGGCTTATCATTGCCTCTATACTTATTGCGGTTTCATGGAATGGCATGGACTTCCTGTTCAACTTATCTAATGATGCGGCTGATGCGGTGCGGGCGATTATATCGGCGCCGTTCCATGGCATAAATGTGACTATTGGCAACACGGTTAGCAACGATATTAGCCTGGCGCTTATTATCCCGACATTACTGAGTGTGGGCGCCGTAGCCGGTGTCGCAACGCTTGCGCTGCTTGGTTTGGGCGGCATTGCCGCGCTTATCGGCAGTGTAGTGCTGGCAATTTTCTCGGCATGGGTACTGCTCATTGCCCGAGACGTGATTGCTGATATGCTAATAATTATGTCCCCGGTAGCAATAATATTTTGGGCGTTTGGTAGGTAAATATGCAGAAAATATTCGTACTTTGGAGAGGCGCACTGGTTACCATCCTTATTTCCGTACCAGCGGTTGCTGGCGTTATCCAGCTGAGCCACGTTGCCGCACTTATTGCTTACATTAATAACCACGCGGTTGTGGCGGTTGTTATCCTTATTGGCGGCTACGCCCTTATTTGGTCCACATTCAAGAAACTGGACAGTGTTGCCGGGCAGTTGGGCGATGTAGCCTCCAGCGCCACTGGCCGTATCCAGCAAGGCCTGAGCAAATACCGCAGCAACACATTAAAGAAGCGCACTGGCGAAGCCATCGAAGGCAGGCGCACCGTCCGCGGCGCTGGCGCTGCCGTTGGTGCTATGCGCCGCTTCCAGAACGCCGAACATGGCGGCCTTTCTATGACCCGCCGCGGCCAGGCCCGTTACGCAGCTATTGAATCGCAGCACATGAACCACACCGTAGATGACATTATGAAGAAAGACAACGGACGTTCCGGTGGCGACGACGACCTAATGGAACTGGCTATGCAGCGTGGCATGACCACCGAACGCATGGAAAACGAATACGCCGGCCGGGTACGTGGCCGCTTGCAGAACGCCGTAAACGCCGGTACCATGACCGCCGCCCAAGCCGACGGCGAAGCAGCCCGCCGCGCCGAATCGGCTGTTGCCGGGTTGTCAACCAACTTTGGCGCACAAATTGGTACCGATGCTATGCGTGTTGCAGCCTACAAATCGTTGCTTAACTCCAAAACCTCATACCAGGACCCAGACGGCAACAACGAGCAGCAGAACATCGAACAAATTGTTGGCGACGGTTTGGAGCTTATGCAGGATGGCCTTATTACATCCACCGACGCCACTATGTTTGTGAAGCAGCGCGCCGACCGCGCCGACCGCTCTGGCATTGGGTTCGGTAGTTTACAGGCAGCTTTTGAAACCGCCCAAACACGCGCCCAGAACGGCGCAGCCCGCGGCAACGCCGCAAACCCGCTCGTTACCGCACAAGAAGCCCGCAACCTTCGCCGTGAAGCAATAATTGGCACAGAGCATGGCGGCCTGTTGAGCGGACGGCACGAAACCGTAAGCGCACTTTCCGGTGTTATGCGTGACGACACTGAAGCAGCGGCAACCACTCTGCGGGACGCAATCACTGCCGCCCAGGGCGCAGGCCTAGCCGACCAAGCCGCTGAACAAGCAGCCGCCGCTACCGGCAACGCTGCTGTAACTGCCGCCTTTGCGGCTAACCCGAACGCAGACATGGCTACGGTAGTGGCCTCATTGCCAGCCGAGCAGCAGGCGGCTATGCAGGTAGTACAGGCGCGTGAACGCTTTGACCGCCAGTTGGCTGCCCGTGCAAGCGACTACGACTACGCTGCCTCAATCAGCCAGCAAAAAGGCGAAATTTTGGCCAACAATGTCCTTAGCCAAACAATTTTCGACCCTACTGTCATAGACCCCGCTACCGGCAACCAGGGTGCGACTATAACAATCCAGCAGTCAATTGAGAACGCCCGTGGCGCCGCCACCGGTGTGGCGCGGCCAGGCTTTGTGGAAATGCGCCGTGAGTACATGAACTCTAACATTGCAGGTGGCGCAGCAGCGGCAGCTGCAATGGCAGGTGGCCCTGGCCCGGGCCCTGTTAACCCCAACTCGGACCGCAGGCTCAAGCGCAACATCAAACCCATTGCTACTTTCAAAGACATACAACTCTACCGCTTCCAGTACTTATGGAGCGACCAAGTATACGTTGGCGTTATGGCTCAGGACTTGCTTGAGACCCACCCCGAGGCCATCATTACTCATCCAGATGGCTTCTACCGCGTAGACTACCGTGTGCTTGGCACCCGCATGTACACGCTGGAAGAATGGCAATCAAAAAACCGTCTTCCACAGCTTACGCGTTAGCGTTTTAGCCCTTCAGTCGTGTGGACGAGTTAGGTATACTACATAGTAATGGCACAGTATAAAGTTATCCAGGACGTGGAGGCCGAGGACAAGCTGCTAGGGCCGCTAACGCTCAGGCAGTTTATCTACGCCGGTGTAACAGCTATAACGCTGTATTTGTCGTACTTTGCGGCAACGCACCACGCAACATTCTTATTAGCTATTTTCGTACCGTTCGCAGCGATAACCGGATTCTTTGCCTTCCCGTGGGGCAGGGACCAGCCGACAGAAGTCTGGGCACTGGCTAAAATCCGTTTCATGCTAAAACCGCGGCGGCGCATCTGGGACCAAAGCGGCACAAAAAATTTAGTTACTGTTACGGCCCCTAAAAAGATGCATGTTGATTACACCAACGGCCTCAGTGAAACAGAGGTACGCAGCCGGTTGCACGCGCTTGCCGACACTATCGACAGCCGTGGCTGGGCAATCAAAAACGCCAACTTAAACCTGTACGCCCAGCCCGCCTTAGTTATGGGCGAGCCGACTTCAGACCGCCTGGTGAGCGCCAGCGCCTTGCCGCACGAAGTTTCCGACATTGACGTACAGGCTGCCGACGACATCCTCGACGAAAAAAATAATGCCCGCGCCCAGGCAGTAGATACTATGATTGAGGCTTCGGCCAAAGCCCACCGTGAACAAATTGTGCAGAACCTAAAGCAAAGCGCGCAAATAAAACCTGAGCCGCCAAGGCCTGCCGCTCCGCAACAGCAGCAAAACCGCCAGGGCCAGGGCGGCAACGGCAACCCGGGCGACCCCAACTACCGCTCGAATGATTACTGGGTCCTGAACCAGCCATCGCGCGCTGCTGAAATCCCAGCCAACATGGTGACTTTCAACACCCAGGTTGTAACGCCAGGCATGAACCAGGCGCCCAGCATACCAGCGCCCGCGCCGATTCCAGCACCGTCTGCGGCCGACGAGCAGAACCTCGTACAGGCCCTGGAAGCACGGCGCCAGGAAATGCCCACAACT
>DATIIE010000054.1:0-7339 GCA_035479955.1 Saccharimonadales bacterium (SeqCode) | reverse complement strand
GATGCCTTCCATGTGCTGCTTGCTTCCGCCAAAGGCAATAATGCCCGCCCGCATAGCAACCTCTGTCAGCTGGGGCGTCAAATAGAGCGCCTCAACCGGCTCATGTCTCAACATGGAGCTACAATAAACTTATTTTAGATGTTTTGCAAATTTAGCCTTGGTCGATTTGCAGCGTAATGGCATGCGAGAACCTGCGCGCGGCTTCTTCGGCGAGCCGGTGGACCCGGGTGAAGCGCTCTGGGGCAAATCCGTTAATGACCGCATCTACCACTCCGGATGCATTGCCTTTGCGGGCGGCAAAATCCATCCAGGCAGCGCTGTCTGAGGTAAGGCCAACCTGCTCTGGTGTTTGCGACAGCATGGCCCGGGCGGCAGCAAAGCTGAGCGGGTTTGGCCGCGATAAGTCGCGGGACTGTAGTTCTACAACAGTGCGCCAGCGCCCACTAATAGTGTTTTTGGATACCGTGTATGGAGTGGGGTATGCCAGCGCTTCACCCGGGACAAAAGGGTCGTCGGGCTTGGCCTCGTAATAATGCGGGTTAGGCCGTTGGCCGCCGGCAGTCCAGAAATAGGCAAAATCTAACCTGTTAGGTGCAGCAGGCAACCCAAAGCCAGCCTCACCTTTTAAATATTCGCTCATGCCAGCAAGTTCATCGGGCTGTGTGTTGATGGCAACAGCGCCTACAGCACGCGCATGCTCGGCAAAACGTGGTGTCATAAAGTGTCCAGGCATTTCAGGATTAGTCATATAGCCAGTATAGGACAGCTGGGAGCATAAAAAAGTAGGAATGTTCACAAAATGCGCTACTGCAGGTTCGAGATATGTTCGCCCAGGAAAGCAACATGCGCCACACTGAGCTGGCCTAATTCGGCAGCGCGCTCGTGGGTCATGCGGGTACCGCCAACTTCCACATTACTCAAATAGTGGAGCACGGTTTCTGTGCCAACCACCTCCATTTCAAATAGTTCGTGCGGGTCGCCGAACTTACCGGCGCCGATGTTAGGCGGAGACACAAATTTATCTATGCGGCCGGACAGTTCATCTATGCGGGTGTGGCCTGCTATGTTTGGTTTGCCGGGATCGGCTAATACATTGCTGCATTGCTCGCCCAGTGCCGCCCGGCTGGCCGGGTCCATTGCCAGACGGCTGGGCAGGTGAAAGGCGATGTCGTGTGCGGCCACCAGTGCCGACAGGCCCATTTTGCGCCATGGCCGCCGCGGCCCGCCGTCGGCCAGCAGCATAGTGTCGTCAACCAGGCTCTCTAAAAACAGCTTGCCCGGGATAGTTGCCCCGCGGTATACGGCAACCGTGGGGAGTTTGTGTTCTTGCGGCAGTGTGCGGTTTAGATCGGCTGCCCGTTCGGCAATTGCCTTGGGGTGGGGAAATGTCATTTTAATATCGGCGGGGGCACGGAGCTCGGTTTCAAGCCCCAGGTACTTCAGGAGCGGCCCGAGCTTTGTGCCGTGGTCGAAATGGTGTACAGACGCCACCCAGCCGAAAGCGTCGTCGGATGTGTAGGTGTGGTTGTGCGTGTGCACCCGCAGGCTGCCGGTGCGGCGTAACATGCCAGGCATCCAAACGGCGGCAGTAATGTGTGCCTCGCGCTCATAATAGCTGGCGGTGGCTTTAGCTAACGTATTGAGATTGCGCATATGTCCTTCCTTATACGTAATATATTGTAATAATACATATTCTAGCGCAGCGCAAGTTGTACAATATGGGTATGACGAACGACGCAAAACTGTGGGGCTGGCGGGTAATTGTTTTTATTATGTTCTCGATTGATGGCAGCGTGCTGGCCAAGGCGGTTACGCCCAGTGGCGCGCAGCATGCCATATCGGCCACCTGGTTTGTTATATTTTTTGTGTTATGCGTTGCAAATGTTCCGGTATACATTTTGTACCAGCGGGCGCGGATAGCGCGCTGGAAAGGCTCGGCGCACAAATCGCCAGAGCAGCTCCAGGTAGAGATCCTGGCTGCTGCTGCGAAGAACGGGGTACTTCCGCCCAAAAAACCTGCTGAGGCTACGTCTGCGCAGCCCACAGCGGCTGTAACGCCGGGTGCGCCGCCTGTAGTAGCACCAGCACCAGGGGCGCTGGGTGCGCCGCCAAGCGCTGCACCGGCATCTGCGCCAACGGCCAATGAACCGCCCAAAGCACCGCCATCCCCACCTCCCGCCACACCAAATGCATAAAATTCGTTAGCACTCTTGACATGTGAGTGCCAATTTTTCTATGATAAAGTGGTATTAGCACTCGAACATGCTATTTGCTAACGGAAAGGGATACACTATGGGAAAAATTATTGGAATCGACCTCGGTACGACCAACTCGGCCATGGCAGTTATGCAGTCTGGCAAGCCGGATATTATCGTGAACAGCGAAGGCAACCGCACCACGCCAAGCGTTGTAGCCGTGAATAAAAACGGTGAACGCCTGGTTGGCCAGGTGGCACGGCGCCAGCAGGTTACCAACTCGCGCAACACTATTTATGAAGTAAAGCGCCTCATTGGCCGCCGCTGGGAAGACAAAGAAGTCCAGCGCGACCTGAAGCTCATGGGCTACGAAATCGTAAAGAGCGGCCAAGGCGTAAAAGTCAAAATGGCCGACAAGGAGTACAGCCCTGAGGAAATCAGCGCCATGGTACTGGGCAAGCTGAAGGCTGACGCCGAAGGCTTCCTGGGCGAGCCAGTAACCGAAGCAGTTATTACTGTTCCGGCCTACTTCGACGACTCGCAGCGCCAGGCAACCAAAGACGCTGGCAAGATTGCCGGCCTGGAAGTAAAGCGCATCATCAACGAGCCAACCGCAGCAGCCCTGGCCTACGGCCTGGACAAAGGCGCTGGCAAAGACGAAAAGATCGCTGTGTACGACCTTGGCGGCGGTACGTTCGACGTATCCATCCTTGAGCTGGGCGACGGCGTCTTCGAAGTAAAAAGCACCAACGGCGACACCCACCTTGGCGGCGCCGACTTCGACCGCGTACTGGTTAACCACTTTGTTGACGAATTCAAGAAAGAGCACGGCCTGGACATCAGCGACGACAAAGCCGCAATGCAGCGGCTGCGCGACGAAGCCGAAAAGGCCAAAATTGAACTTTCCAACGCCCAAGAAGTAGACATCAACCTGCCATTCTTAACTGCTGACGCCGACGGCCCCAAGCACTTCGAGTACAAACTCTCCCGTTCCAAGTTGGAGCAGCTGGTAGGCGACCTCATCAGCAAAACCGCTGAACCTTGCGAAAAAGCACTGAAAGACGCCGGCCTGAGCGCCAGCGACATCGACGCTGTAGTACTAGTGGGCGGCATGACCCGCATGCCTGCCGTACAGGAAAAGGTGAAGAGCATCTTTGGCAAAGACCCCATGAAGGGCGTGAACCCCGATGAAGTTGTTGCCATAGGCGCAGCTATCCAGGGCGGCGTGCTGCAGGGCGACGTTAAAGACGTGCTGCTGCTGGACGTAACGCCTTTAAGCCTCGGTATTGAAACCATGGGCGGCGTTATGACCAAACTGATTGAGCGCAACACCACCATCCCTACAAGCAAGAGCGAAACATTCAGCACCGCCGCCGACAACCAGCCCCAAGTAGAAGTCCACGTATTGCAAGGCGAACGCGGCATGAGCGGCGACAACAAATCGCTTGGCCGGTTCATTTTAGACGGCATCCCACCTGCCCCGCGCGGCGTCCCGCAAATTGAAGTTACCTTCAACATCGACGCCAACGGCATCCTGAACGTAGCCGCTAAAGATAAGGGCACGGGCAAAGAGCAGAGCATCACCATTACCGGCAGCGGCAACTTAGACAAGTCCGATGTGGAGAACATGGCCAAAGAAGCCGAAGCCCACGCCGACGAAGACAAGAAGAAGCGCGAAGCCGTTGAGGCCCGCAACACCTTAGAAAACGTCATCTACCAAGCCGAAAAGATGAAGGGTGACTATAAAGACAAGCTCGCCGAAGAAGACATCGAGAGCTTGGACGAAGCCGTAGAAGCCGCCAAAAAAGTTTCTGGCGACGACAAAGCCGACAAAGACGCGCTTGAAGCAGCCGTGAAGGCTTTGAACGACAAGCTGATGCCAATTGGCGCCAAAATGTATGAAGCCGCAAAAGACGAAAAGCCGGCTGAAGGCGCAGAAGACGCTGCCGAAACTGATGCCACATCCGACGACAAAAAGAATGACGACGGCGCAGTTGAAGGCGAAGTTGTCGACGAAGACAAGAAGAAGTAACCAGCGTCAAAACTGGACAAACGAGGTAGGGCGGGCGACAATAAACGTATGTTTGGTATTTTCAAAAACAAGCAACCAGCGGCCGACCAACTAACCGTGCAAGTGCACGTTGTTGGCAGCCACGAGGCCTTTGGCCTGGCAGAGAAGATTTGGGCTGAAAACCAGCGCACGCTCCGCCAGGACCCTACCACTGGCAAAGAGTTTTTACACTTTGCCTACGCCAACCCAAAGTGCACCGTATGGTTGCAGCACGACCCGAACCGCCACCAGGTTTTCGAACTTGTGGTCCGCTGGGATGCAGATAATAAACTCCACGAAGTATATGTGCTGCTAAACACGCCGCAGCCAGACGGCGACGACACCCGTGTCCAGCAACTGCTGCACAGCGTGCTTAGCACCCCATCAATCGTATTAAGCAGCAATAAATGAGCAAACGAGATTATTACGAACTGTTAGGCGTTGCCAAAGGCGCCAGTGCCGACGAAATCAAAAAAGCATTTCGCCGGTTAGCTGTGCAGTACCATCCAGACAAAGAGGGCGGCGACGAAACCAAGTTCAAGGAAATTAACGAAGCCTACGAGGTGTTGAAAGACCCGGCCAAACGCCAGCGCTACGACCAATTCGGGCATGCAGGCGTGGGCGGTGCGTCCGGCGCCGCAGGCGGCAACCCGTTTGAAGGGTTTGGCGGCGGCCAGGGCCAGAATATTAACTTTGATTTTGGCGACCTGGGCCTGGGCGACATTTTTGGCAATTTCTTTGGCGGCGGCAACTCCCGTGGCCAGGGCCCGCGGCGCGGCCGCGACGTTGAAGCAAAAATTGATATCTCCTTTGAGGCCGCTGTATTCGGCACCGAAGAAGAACTGCATTTGAACATCGACGACACCTGCGAACACTGCAAAGGCACAACCGTAGAACCCGGCCACGAGCTTAAAACCTGCGCCACCTGCAAAGGCCAAGGTCAGGTAGTGCAAGTTATGCGCACTATTTTCGGCAACATCCAGCAGGCCAGCGTATGCCCAACCTGTAAGGGTACGGGCAAAGTGCCTGAAAAAGTGTGCACCGTATGCCACGGCAAGGGTACACAAAAGCGCGCCCAAACCATTACGCTGAAAGTGCCGGCCGGCATAGACGACGGTTCAGTTATCCGTTTGCGCGAGCACGGCGAGGCCGCCGCCAATGCGCCAAAGGGCGACCTGTATGTGAACGTGCGCGTAAAGCCGCACAAAAAATTCACCCGCGAGGGCGACCTCATCTTAAGCGAAGAGCATGTACACATGGCAGATGCTGCCCTGGGCACTGAAATTGACGTAGACACCGTAGACGGCCCAGTGCGCATGAAAGTGCCAGCCGGCACCCAAAGCGGCACCGACTTCAAGCTAAGCAACCACGGCGTGCCGCACATCCGCAACGAAGACACGCGCGGCGCCCACATCGTAACGGTTATCGTAGACACGCCCACCAAGCTCACCAAGCACCAAAAAGAACTGCTGGAGGAATTCCAGAAAAGCGCTGGCAAAAAAGGCTGGTTCAACTAGCATGGCAAAAAAAGCCCTGTTGCTGTTTGCCAAAAAGAGCGTTGATAACGGGCTGGCGCACCCGGCAGATTTAGCCAAGTTATTAAACGAAAACGGCGACTTAGAAGTTTCCGCAGCCTTATTTGAAGACCTGCTGTTTGCAATCGACGAGCAGGACGTAGCGGTAGTAGACACGGCCAACAACCATCCGCTTACAGATTACGATGTTATTTATTTCCGCTACTGGGGCGACGCCCAGGGCCCGGCGCTTGCCGCGGCCCGTTTCTGCAAGCTGAAACATATCCCGTTTGTGGACAGCGAAGTGCTGCGCCCGGGGTCGTTCAATAAAATCACGCAGTACATGAATTTGCACGAGGCCGGCGTGCCGTTCCCGAAAACGTTGGTTGGCCCCGGGGATAAACTGCTTCGGCACTACACCGAATACGGTTTTACGTTCCCGCTCATTTTGAAAAGCGCTGGCGGCACCCGTGGCCAGGACAATTTCTTAGTCAAAGACGAAAACGAAATGCGCACTGTGTTGCAGGAAAACAGCCACCTGACATTTGTGCTGCAAACGTTCCTGCCCAACAACGGCGATTACCGCGTGGTTATTATGGGCGGCGACGTAGTGCTGGCGATCAAGCGCACCTCTGGCGGCGACACACACCTGAACAACACGTCGCAGGGCGGTTCAGCCGAAACTGTGCCGGTTGCAAGCTTGCCCGAAGAAGTCCGCGACGCATCAGTGCGTGCCGCCAGTTTCTTTGGCCGCCAGATTGCGGGCGTAGACATGGTGCAATCCACCGCCGATAACCGCTGGTATTGCTTTGAAGTGAACCGCTCGCCGCAAATTGAGCACGCCTCATTCGAAAAAGAGAAGACCGGGCTGCTGGCCAATTACTTGCGCCAACTGGCAGAATAACCCTGTTTATTATATAATTTAGCGCATGTTTGTGGCACCTGAAATTATTCCGCTTGAAGCGGTAAGCAAGTCTGCGGCCGCGGTGCAAGCGGCAGCTGGAGCGAGCCTGGAAGGCGTGGCGTATCTGGATACTGCCGATGTGCTGCGCTGGCGAGGTGCCGAGGACGTGCGCACCGTGCAATCAATACGCGCGAACCTGCCGCAGTTGCCAGATACTGAAGTAGACGAAATATACGAACGTATTGTTGCGGCAGAGGCGCAGATTGTTGGCGCTGGGCGCACGCTTGCCACCTACGATGAAGGCACCGCCCAAGTAGACGACGAATTGCTGGTTGCTACGTTCCCCGGCGCAGTGCTGCTTGAGGCCCAACACGCCACCGACCCAGTACGCAAGTCTGACGGCTTGCGTGGCGGCGCCGACCACGGCACCGGCGGCTTGGGGCTGGTGTTGGCGCAAGATGTGGGCGGCCGCATAATCATCCCGCGTGGCCGGCAAATGGGCAACGCCAATGTTAGCCCAGAACACCCGGTCAAGGACGCGTTGCTGCAATCTGCCGCTGGCGGCGCATACGAACGCTTTTTCTCTGTACATGGCTGTGCACCAAGCAAGGTAACCGGCCCTTTGGATGAAGTGGAAGTGCACGCTATTATTGGCCTTGGGCTGAACCCTGGCGAA
>DATIIE010000053.1:0-3119 GCA_035479955.1 Saccharimonadales bacterium (SeqCode) | reverse complement strand
AGCGTCCAGCGTGCGCATAAGGCCGCCCCACGCCAGGATATTTTCCGCAGCACTGGCCTGCTGGGCAGGTATATCGTACGGCAGTATGTCGCCGTTGGCTATGGCAATTGCTGCGTCCTGCACCATTGAATATGGCACATCCGGATACTGCGGCACAAAAAATTCAGTCAGCTCACCAGGCAGCGAACAGAAACGCAGCGCGTTCCTACCTGCCGACTGCAGGAACGCCGGGCCTGGGCATGCCTGCCCGCCATACGGGCTGTACGGCTGCTCGCCCGGCGGCAATTCCTGCCGGCCAAAACCAAGCTCGGTTAACTGGCCGCATGTGCCGAATCGCGTAGATGCGGGAATGTCGCAGTAGCTGTATGGGACACCGGCCGAACCCTTAGTACATCGTTCGGAAAATATCTGGCCCATGCGACAATTAAGCAGTTACTTATTTTGCGTTCTTGGCGATGATGGCTTGAGCCACGTTCGGTGGGACGTCTTCGTAGTGGTCGAGCTCCATGCTGGAGCTGGCGCGGCCCTGGGTGTTGCTGCGCAGGTTGGTTGTGTAACCAAACATTTCGCCTAGTGGTACGAAAGCGGTAATTTCCTTGATGCCCAGTGTAAGGTCTTCCATGCTTTCAATGCGGCCACGCTTGCTGTTCAGGTCGCCGATAACGTCACCCATGAATTCTTCGGGGGTTACTACAACAACTTTCATAACTGGTTCAAGTAGTACGGGGTTGGCTTTCTTCACGCCGTCCTGCAAAGCCATGGAACCGGCAATTTTAAAGGCCATTTCGTTGGAGTCAACTTCGTGGTAGCTACCGAAGAACAGTTCTACCTTAATGTCTACAACAGGGTAGCCGGCGATAACGCCGTTGGCCATGGCCTCTTTAATGCCTTCTTCGATTGGCTTGATGTACTCACCAGGGATGACACCACCCTTGATGCTGTTGATGAACTCAAAGCCCTTGCCCATTTCGTTCTGGGAAAGACGCAGGTGTACGTCACCGTACTGGCCGCGGCCACCACTCTGGCGGACGAACTTGCCTTGTACTTCAACGGCGTCCTTGCGGATGGTTTCACGGTAGGCAACCTGCGGCTGGCCAATGTTGGCTTCCACGCTAAATTCGCGCTTCATGCGGTCTACGATGATTTCCAGGTGAAGCTCACCCATGCCGCTGATGATAGTCTGGGAAGTTTCTTCGTCGGTCTTCACACGGAAGGTCGGGTCTTCTTCTGCCAGGCGCTGCAGGGCAATGCCCATTTTGTCGTGGTCGCTCTTGGTTTTTGGCTCAATTGCGATGGATACTGGCGGCTCTGGGAATGTAATGCTTTCCAAAACAATGGGGTTGGTTACGTCACACAGGGTGTTACCGGTGGTAGTGCCCTTCAGGCCTACGATGGCAGCGATGTCGCCAGCGCTCACTTCGGTTACATCTTCACGCTTGTCGGCTTGCAGGCGCACAATGCGGCCTACGCGCTCTTTTTCACCCTTGGAGCTGTTCAAAACGTACGAACCAGCGGTAACTTTACCAGAGTACACGCGGAAGTACGCCAGCTTGCCCACAAATGGGTCGCTGGTGATCTTAAATGCCAGGGCGCTGAACGGGTCGGTGTCGGTGTGCTTGCGCTCAATTTCTTCGCCGGTCTTGGGGTGTGTGCCCCAAACGGTGCTGCGGTCGGCAGGTGCTGGCAGGTAGTCAACAACCAGGTCGAGCACCTTTTCTACGATTACGCCGCGGCCATCGCCGCCGGTTACTACGTAGAACTTGCCGCTCAAAGTTGCAGTACGGATAGCTTGCTTGATTTCGTCTTCGGTCAGGCCGTCTTCGCCAACTTCGAAGAACTTCTCGAGCATGGCTTCGTCTTCGGCAACAGCGTTTTCAATAAGCAGGCTGCGGTATTTCTTTACCTGGTCCATCATATCGGCCGGGATTTCGCCCTCAACCAACTCGTGGTCGGTGAACTCTTTGTAGGTGTACGCCTTCATTTTTACGAGGTCAACGATACCGTTGATGCTCTGTTCAAAGCCAATTGGCAGGTGGATTGGGAATGCCCGCTTGCTTAAGCGGTTGTGGATAGTTTCGAGGGACTTGTAGAAGTCGCCGCCGGTTTGGTTGATCTTGTTGATGAAACACATGCGCGGCACGCCGTATTTGTCGGCTTGGCGCCATACGGTTTCGGATTGGCTCTCTACGCCCATCTTGCCGTCGAATACCACAACAGCACCGTCCAGCACGCGCAAGGAGCGCTCCACTTCAACGGTAAAGTCGATGTGGCCGGGGGTGTCAATAATGTTGATTTGCTTGCCTTTCCAGTAGCAAGTCACAGCGGCGCTTACAATGGTAATGCCGCGTTCGCGTTCCTGGGCCATCCAGTCGGTGGTTGTTTCACCATCGTGCACGGCACCGATTTTGTGCTTCAGGCCGGTGCGGTACAGAATGCCTTCGGTAGTAGTGGTTTTACCGGCGTCAATGTGCGCGATAATACCAATGTTCCGCAGGTCTTGAATTGTATATTTTTTGTCAGCCATAATTCCCTAACTTACGTCTTAATTGCTTGATGCTTTACTTATATTTTACCAGATAAATACCCTGTTGGCTACGCCGGTGGGGCGCCCATATAGTGGCCGAGTACAGCGTCAGCTGGAGTGGCGCGCAATATGTTGTGTGTCAGGACAGCCGTTTGGTGTATGTTCAGGTCGGCGTTACTTCCTGCAATTGCGCTGTTTGCAACTTCAAAGAGGTCATCACCCAATTTTGCGCGGACATCGTCCAGTTCAGCAAATTTGGCCGGGTTCGGCCCCTTCCCTGCATATTTAGCTGAAACAGCCATGAGGTTGTCAGCGTACTCTTCTATGTAGTCTTGCGCTAGGCCGTCTGGACGCATAAACTCTGTGGCCACACTAGCTAATGCCGCACGAAGCTTGTGTGTCTGCGGGGATTCGATGTGGTACGCACCAGTGAAACGCTCAAGCTGTTCCGCACTAACGAGGTCAATTTCCGGCAACGCTTTGCCCGCGCGGCCTTTATCTAGCTCCACGGCTGCAGAAATGAGGCTGCCTATTACTAAACCGTCGTATGCAAATGGCACAGTGCGGCGCAGAGACTTCGCTTCCAGGCCATAGG
>DATIIE010000052.1:0-2280 GCA_035479955.1 Saccharimonadales bacterium (SeqCode) | reverse complement strand
TGACAAGCACCTTGAAATCATCGTGCGCCAGATGTTCAGCCGCGTGCAAATCGAAGACGCCAGCGACAGTGAATTCGTAACCGGCGACATCGTCAGCAAACTTGCTGCTGTTGAAGCCAACGACGCACTGACCAAGGCAGGCAAGGAACCAGCCAAGTACAACCAGCTGATCCTCGGTATTACCAAGGCCAGCTTGAGCACTGACTCGTTCCTGAGTGCTGCATCGTTCCAGGACACTACCCGTGTACTGATTGGTGCTGCCACCTCCGGCCGTATCGACAAGCTGTTCGGCTTGAAGGAAAACGTAATCCTGGGCCGCAAGATTCCTGTGGGCACAGGCTGGGTTCCGGAAGAGGACGCTGCCGAGGCAGAGGAAGAAGTCGCCTTAGTTTAACCTCTAGGCGCATAAGAAGCCCGCGGCCGTACCAAGCCGCGGGTTTTCTTTTTGCTTTAATTATTGTATAATATATCTTTAATTTGAAAGCTGCTATGGCTAATCAGTTACCTGGCTTTGAAATTGGCACAATCAACGACATTACTGTTGTCGCTGGCGTTGTAGCCAAAATAACCCGCGAACCGCTGCCAACAGGGGACACAGCTGAGGCACTGGCCGCACAGCTAGAGCGATACCATACTTTGGTAGCTGCCGGGCCACTGGCTGTCGCTGATTTAGTGAGCGTTAACGTGCTGCAACGGGCGGACGGCTACCATGTGCAACATTCGGTAGAACTGGTGGAGGGCAGGGCGCTTAGCCAATTGCCAGAAGACGAACGGTGTGTCGCCTTGGGCGCCCTGGTGCACACCGTAGAAGACATGCCGGCTTCGCCACATGGCGACCGCACACTGTTAACGCCGCTGGATGCCAAACCGCGCAACTTCCATATGCGTGGCGAAAAGCCTGTACTAATCGACGTGTGCCCGCCGTTTACTTGGGGTGATGACGGCTTTGTGACCACTGCTATTGTCCCAAACATGGCGCCGGCCTGGCGCGCGCAAACCACTGGCACTGTAGGTTACCGCTCTGGGGTGTTGTCGGAGTTGCTGATGGGCGCAATGCCCGATATTGCACCTGGTGAATCGCCGCTGGCCCACGCCCGCCGGGTAATTGCTACGGCGCCGGATTGGTATGAACCATTCGTCCCCGCCAACATGCCGCAGTCGTCCCGCGACGACCTAACGGCACGTATCGGGCTCGGGCTGTCTCTGCGCCTGATCCGGGCCCAACGCGCCGGCAATACAAGCCGCCCGTAGACTGCTGCAACCTGACGCTACTGCAGCTGCCATACAATCTGCTACAGTAAGGTGATGTCAGAAGCCGTACACTCACCGAACATAGACCGCCGGCAACTCCTGCGGGCGTTTATTGCAGTCCCGGCGGGAGCTATTGTAGGCGCAGCCGCATCTGAGGCGTCGGCCGCTGTCGAAGCCGGTATAGATACGTATACCGGCCGCCGTGCCGGCAATCCCGAAGAAATCAGTTTTATAGAGGACCGTTGCGGCCAATATCCGGAGCCAACTTGTGTGCGTGAGCTGGCCGCCGCCCCACGGCAGCGCTTCCAGTCGTTGGTTGTAGGCCCACTGGCCGAAGAAGCGGCATTCCGGGCGCTGCCATCCCATATATTGAATGTAGAAGAGACGCCGCCTGGCCAGCGTATCCCAAGTGTCGTTGAATCTTCTGGGGACTCATGGCGCCTTAACCGGCGCGAGGCAGTTGTGGGCATGGGCGCCGTTATCGGCAATGTTGCTCTCACCACATGGCCACAAAGCAAACCCAGCATTTGGCCACTGCCTGTGGCCAACGCCCTAAACGGTGTGGCAAACTGGTGGCTCCAGCGCCGTGGCGGCTACCAGGCGGCAGTTGCCAGCAATGGCGTGTTCTCGTTTCTATATGGCCGCCGCGCCAATGCGCGCCTATATAACGTACCCACCCGCACATAGCCGCCGGCAGTACGAAACGGCGGTGAGCCATCGCTTATAAGGCAGAGCCGGTACCTAGACTGTATATCCTAATTATGATATAATTTATATATAATGAAGCCTGACGGTATACCGGAATTCATGCGGCGTTTTAGCAACGGGCTGCCAGCGATGGAGCTCGGTGCCGCTGCGCTTGCGCTCCCTGCGCCAACCGACCGGTCACTTACAATGGTGGAACTGGCTGTAATAGGCAAAATGGAGGCGAATCCCGATTACGTGGAGCACATCCCCCCGCAAAACGAAGGTGCGCCAACGCAAGACGTGATGTGGTTAGACACCGCAGATGAGCGCTTAATGGACGCT
>DATIIE010000051.1:0-16825 GCA_035479955.1 Saccharimonadales bacterium (SeqCode) | reverse complement strand
AGAACAGGAGCAGCTTTGTCCCCGACAAAACCATCCACTGGCGTGCCGAGCATGTTGTGCCGCGGCGCAGCGCCGTAACGCTCGACAGGGTACGCCTGTTTGTGCAGCCAGAGGGCACTTCAACATACGAAAGGGCCAAATAATGGCCGGCGGATTCGAGAACCTGCCGCCAGACGTATCGCAAGCATCCCTGGAACAGGCGGTTGCCGTGCTACACCCCGACGACGTTCCAGGCCTTGAGACATTGTCTTATAAACCATATCTGCCATTCTCACTTATCCGGCCGCTGGTAGATCCGCCGCCGGAATCGTTCCGACCGGCGCAGGAAGCTATTTCCCAGGTGCTGGCCGACCATAAAAATTTTCCCACCTGGAGCAGTGCGGGCGTAATCCGGGAAGAGTGCTTGGGCGCGACCTATTTTGACGGCGAACGGCATACACATGCGGACGCCACTGCTTTTCGTGGCCTGAGCAGCTTTGCCTTGGCAGTAAGTTTGTGCGCAGTTGTGCCCGAATCTGCCACGCAGCCCGCAGAAGCGCGTGTTGTGCATGTTGGCTCTAATGCGCCCAGAAACAAGCGTGTCGTTTTTTCATTTGGGCTAGCCAGCAAAGAAATCGTTACTGAGTACGCCTGGGTTGAGCACGCCGCCAGTGAAGTGTTCCACTTCCTGTACAACGAGCCAGCGCGCGTCCCGGCGCGGCTGGCCTATATCCGCAAAGCCAAAGACGACACGTTCATACCATCGGCCAGCGTGGCGCAAATTGCCAAAGGAGTGGTGCAAAAAGATGATGTTGTGCAGCTCGACAGGCTGCGGCTTATGGTGCACGAGCCAGGCGAATCGCCATACATGCGGCTAAAGAGGTGATTTTACGGTATAATTACAGTAAATCCCACAGGAGTCTGTAAGAAGTGAAGCGTTATAACCCCAAAGAAATCGAGCCCAAGTGGCAGCAAAAATGGCTGGACAGCAAAATTTATGAAGCCCAGGACCAGTCCACCAAGCCCAAAAAATACATCATGGAGTACTTCCCGTACCCCAGCGGCGCAGCCATGCACGTTGGCCATGTGCGTAACTACACCATTGGCGACGCCATTACGCGCTACAACCGCATGCGCGGCTTCAACGTGCTGCACCCCATGGGCTGGGACGCCTTTGGCCTACCCGCTGAAAACTACGCCATTAAAACCGGCATTAGCCCCAAACAGGCAATCATAGAGAATACTTCCCGCTTTAAGCAGCAGCTGACACAAATGGGCTTTGGCTACGACTGGAGCCGCGAATTTGCCAGCTCCGACCCCGACTACTACAAATGGACCCAGTGGTTCTTCCTACTGCTGCACAAGCGCGGCCTGGCCTACCAAAAAGACAGCCTGCAATGGTGGTGCCCGGTAGACAAAACCGTACTGGCTAACGAACAAGTAGAAGACGGCAAATGCTGGCGCTGCGGCAGCCCGGTAGAAAAGAAGGCCCTGAAGCAGTGGTTCTTCAAAATTACCGACTACGCCGACCGCCTGGAAAAAGACCTGGACGATGTGGACTGGAGCGATGGCATCAAAAACATGCAGCGCAACTGGATTGGCCACAAAACCGGCATTAACATCACCTACAAAGTAGTAGACGCTAAAACCGACGAAGAAATTACCGTATTTACTACCCGGCCAGACACCAACTTTGGCGCCACGTTTGTTGTTTTAGCCCCTGAGCACCCCTTTGTGCAAAAGGTAATGCAGGAAGAGATCGTGCCTAAAGACGGCCCCAGCCACTGGCAAGCCGTGCAGCATTATGTGCAAAAAGCCGTGGCCAAAAGCGATGTAGAACGCCAGGAAGAGGGCCGCTTGAAAACCGGCGCTTTCACCGGCCTGCATGTTATAAACCCTTTGAACGGCAAAAAACTGCCGGTTTGGGTGAGCGACTTCGTGCTCATTAATTTCGGTACGGGCGCAGTGGTTGGTGTGCCTGGCCACGACATGCGCGACTTCCAGTTTGCCCAGCAGTTTGACCTGCCAATTGAACGCGTTGTTATTGGCCCTGACGGTGATACCAGCCCTATTACCAAGCCTGAGCAAGTGCAGGAAAAATCCGGCAAAATGACGAATTCTGGTGAGCTGGATGGCCTAGACATCCGGGATGCCACTGAAAAAATGAAAGACCTAATGGAAGCAAACGGTATGGGCACGCGCACCCATAGCTACCGCATCCGCGACTGGCTGATTTCGCGTCAGCGCTACTGGGGCGCGCCCATCCCTATGATCCACTGCGAAAAAGACGGCGTAGTGCCCGTACCTGAAGACCAATTGCCCGTGGTACTACCTGACATGGAAAGCTACGAACCCAGCGGCGACGGCCGCAGCCCCTTGGCCCGCGCCACTGATTGGGTGAACGTGGAATGCCCCAAGTGCGGCGGCCCAGCCCAGCGCGAAACCGACACCATGGACGGCTTTGCCTGCAGCAGCTGGTACTTCCTGCGTTTTGCCGACCCGCGTAACGCCGAAAAGCCATTTGACGCCGAAAAAATTAAGTACTGGCTGCCAGTAGACGATTACATCGGCGGCGCTGAGCACGCCGTTATGCACCTGTTGTACGCCCGCATGTGGACCAAGGTAATGCAAGACGAAGGCTTAATTGACTTTGGCGAACCATTCAAAAAACTCCGCAACCAGGGCATGATTTTAGCCCCCGACGGCGCCAAAATGAGCAAGAGCAAAGGCAACACTATTGAACCTGACGGCTTAATTGAGCAGGGCTACGGCGCTGACGCCATCCGCATTATGGAATTGTTTATCGGCCCTTGGAACCAAATGGCCGCCTGGAGCGTTGAAGGTATGGGCGGCAGCTTCCGTTTTCTGCAGCGCGTGTGGGGCCTAGCCCAAGATGTTGCTGCCACGCCTGAAGCCGCAGATACCGTTGACGCCACCGAGCTGCAGCGCATTTTCCACCGCGCCACCAAAAAGGTAACCGACGACCTGGAAAACATGAACTTCAACACCGCCATTGCCGCCATGATGGAAGCAATAAACGGTTTGTATACCGCTAAGAACACCATTCCGCTGCAACAGGCAGCACACACCTGGCGTGCCGGCATGCAAACATTCCTGCAGTTGCTGTCACCGTTCGCGCCCCACATTACCGACGAGCTGTGGGCTGAATTTGGCCACCAGGATTCCATCCATATCTCGGAATGGCCGTCGTACGATGAAAAGTATCTGATTAGCGACACAATGACCATCGCCGTGCAGGTAAATGGCAAAGTGCGCGCCCAAATTGAAGTGCCCAGCAGTGCCGGGCAAGAAGACGTGGTTGCGGCTGCCCAAAAAGACGACAAAATAGCTGGGTATGTAAGCGGCAAAGAAATTCGCAAGACAATTTACGTGCCAGGCAAGCTGGTTAGCTTCGTTGTAGCCGGGTAGTTTCTGCTGGCATCCGCCCGTGTGTGCGCAGCTACAAGGCGTTACTGCCCACCAGCGTACGCAAAATAGCGCACGTTGGCCACTTCCATGCGCCACGGCCCCTTGGAGTCGTCAATTGCACCGCCGCCGGTGCCGCCCATGGCCAGGTTCAGCATGGCAAACCATTTGTTGCCGCCGCCCACGGGCCAGTTATTGGCAGTGGCGTTCGCTGGTTTAGGGGCGGTTTTTACCGTTTGGCCATCTATTTTCCAGGTTACGGCTGTGGGTGTTATGTCTACGCTGTAGGTGTGGAACTTCTGCTCGGCGTCGGGAACGGTTACTTCACTCTCGCTGGTTTTATCGAAGGTGTAGAACGTGGCGTCGGTGGTGTTGTTGCTGCCGTAGTGCTCAACAATGTCAATTTCGCCGTCATGCATATAGAACCGCGGCTGGTCCCAGTCGGCGTCTGTGGGGTTGAGCCGGCCAGTGTTTGGCTGGTTGGCCGACAGCAGCCAGAACGCCGGCCAGGTGCCGCTGCCCGGCGGCATCTTGATGCTGGCTTCTATTCTGCCGTATTCAAATGTCAGGCCTTTTGGCAGGGACGCGCCAGTGTTGTGGTTAAACGTCATAATTTTGCCAGAGCTGTAGGCGTAGGAGCGGCTGTCGCCAGGATAGGTGGTTTGGCCTTTGCGCGCAGTAATCACCAGTTTGCCGCCTTGCACCGCGCTGTTGCCTGGCTGATAGGCTTGGGCTTCCTGGTTGAAGGTAGGGACGTCGGGGTTGGTGTCGGGTGTCCAATAGTTTGCATCAACCGGGCCGTCAGGCATTTTAGAAAAGTCCTGCTCCCACGCAGCGGCAGTAGCAAACCCGCCGGCAACTATAGTGCTCTGAGCCGCGGGCGCCGCCGCTTGCTTTGGCTTTGACTTTGCAGTTGCAGCCGCTGCAACTGAGGCGCGTTGCCGTTGGCTGTACTGCCCGGACTGCTTTTTGGGGCTGCCTGGGGCGTGGGCAATGGCGTCATACACGGCAAGTATCCCCAAACTGGCCATTGCCATCCCCACGTAAAACACCTGCCGCCATTCAACAGACAGGCGCCGCCGCCGTTTTAAAGAATAGATAGGACGCCTCTTGAGTAACATGGTTACATCATACGCGTAGTCGTCTTGCCTCACCAGAGGTTTCAAGGTATAATACACATCAATAACTTACAAAATAACGTCATTCTTAGGAGATTTTATTCATGGGTAAACCAAAAAAGCGCACTAGCTCACGCCGCACCGGCACGCGCCGCAGCCACCTCGTTGTGGAATTAGCACGCAAAGTAAACAGCAAATCCCCTGTTAAGGCCTACACCACTGCCCGCGAAAGCGCCAAAACCGCAAAAGCTGCCTAGTAGCGGTCCGTTTGTTCGGGCTATACTGGATTAGGTAGTAAAGGAAACTGACAAAGCATGGCATCGAACCGTCATCTTGGCCGCATTATCGCGCTGCAAACATTATTCGAGCAGGACTTCCGCCGCGCCGCTGGCGACGCGGATTTTGACCTCGAATCTGTTTTAGTACGCAACATCGCCCGTTACCAGGCAACCGTCGACGACAAGGAGTTCATCGAGCGCCTGGTGCGAGGTGTAGACACGCACGTTGCCGAACTGGACGCCGAGCTGCAGCCAGTTGCGCCGGAGTGGCCAATCGACCAAATCGCCCGCATGGACCGTGTTGTGCTGCGCATTGGCTTGTACGAGCTGAAGTACGAAAAAGATGTGCCGTCCAAGGTGGTTATTAACGAGGCTGTGGAGCTTGCCAAGGCATTTGGCAGCGAGAACTCCTCCAAGTTCGTGAACGGCGTGCTGGGCACACTGCTGCGCCAGCTGAATGGTGAACCGCCGCTGGTGCGCGTGCCAAAAGCCGAAAAGGCCGAAAAGGCAGCAGGAGAAAAACCAGCCGCCACCGAAACTCCTGAAGGGCAGGCCGCATGAAACGGCCAAAGCTTCCTGCTTTCCGGCGTTTCGTGCCGGGTCGCGGGCGGCCCAGTATTCAAGAGGTGGTCCACGAAACCACCGCCGGCGGCGTCATTTTCCGCAAGAGCAAAGACGACCCTAAAAAAATAGAGATCCTGCTTATTCAGGACGCCAAAGACCGCTGGACAATCCCCAAAGGCCATGTTGAAGAAGGGGAAGAGCCCAAGCAAACCGCTGAGCGCGAAATCAACGAAGAAACCGGCCTCAAGGAAATGAAAGTCTTTAACTGGCTGGGCAAAGTAAGTTTCCGCTACCGCCGCGGCCAAACCCTGGTGCTTATGACCATGCATATTTACCTGGTGCAGGCTTTGGGCGACACCAACGACCTTAACCCTGAAGACTGGCTCAACGACATTACATGGTTCCCGGCGCCGGCAGCAATTGATAAGATTGCCTACGATGATATTGGTAAATTAATTTTGGTGGGAATGAAAAAAATACGAGATGCAGGACTATAGCGCATATACCGACTTCGCCCAGAAAGTACTGGGCATAACTTTCGACAACATCCAACTGCTGGTAACGGCCTTTACGCACCGTTCCTATGTGAACGAGCACAAAAAAACCGTCAGCGAGCACAACGAACGCCTGGAATTTTTGGGCGACGCCGTGCTGGAGCTGGTAGTTACCGAGTACTTATACAACAACTTTAGCGAGCCGGAAGGCATCCTAACCAACTGGCGCAGCAGCTTAGTACGCACCGAAAGCATTGGCGCAGCTGCTGCCAAGTTTGAGTACGAGCCCTTGCTGCGTTTAAGCCGCGGCGAAAAGCACGGCACCGACCGCGCCCGCGCCCAGATTCTGGCCAACAGTTACGAAGCTGTTATTGGCGCCATTTACATAGACAAAGGCTACGGCGCAGCCAAAAGCTTTATTACAAAGAGCATCCTGGTCACGTTCAAAGACATTTTGAAGAGCGGCTCGTGGCTTGACCCCAAGTCGCATCTGCAAGAAGTTGCCCAGAGCAAAGACGGCCACACGCCGGTATACAAGGTGCTGAGCGAAGAAGGCCCGGACCACGAAAAGATGTTTACCGTTGGCGTATTCGTTGGCGGCAAACTGAAGGGCACTGGCGAAGGCCCCAGCAAACAGTCCGGCCAGCAGCAGGCCGCGCAGGCCGCGCTCGTAACGTACGAAGCGGGAGCTGACCAGTAAATGGCCCGTACCCCGGATGGGTACGCGAAACAAGCCAAGCGATACCTCATTGACCCCACAAACGGGATAGACCAGGCATTGGCTCGGTTTCGCGAAGACCTTGAGACGCAAACAAATGTGGCCGCCCCGATAGCAGGCTTGTACCTGGCTGGCGCGTTCTCGGTAGCCCGCCTGCGCACAGCGCCGCTTGAGGATATACACGACCAAGACCTCACCTATGCCCGCACCGTTCAGGGCGTATTAAACAGCGCTTTTGTCGGCTTGAGTTTTGAGGCAACCCGTACCCGCCGCCCGCAAGGCCACATGCCGCCGTGGGTAGGCAGCGTGGTACTACGGTCGAGTATATTTGCTGAGGGGTATGGCTATCCCGAGGAGGTCACGTTCCCTACAAGTGCAGACGCCCTCCAATTTGCAACTAGCGAAGGCGGGGAGATGTTTGCCGACTGTGCCGACTTGTCCAGGTCGCCCGACGCCCCTGTTTACACCGGGTTGCGTATTCCACCGAGCAGGCGCTCAGAAGTCCTCAGCAGGTACGCCGTAGCAGACGTGCCCCTACCGCCAACCCGGCCGCAGGCGTTATAAGTGCGGCCAGAGTTGACATCAGGGGCGGTTATCTGTAAAATATAGTGCAGATTGTTTCAATAATCTGTTAGGTAAGAAAGAGAGAATTATTCTGCAATGTTAGCTATCCGTATGCAACGCACAGGTCGCAAAGGTCACGCCATGTTCCGTGTGGTAGTGCAAGAGTCCCGCCTGACGCCAACAAGCGGTAAGGTTGTTGCGCTGCTCGGCAGCTACGACCCCCACGCCAAGACGACTACCCTGAACAAAGAGAAGGCCGAAACCTTCCTGAAGAACGGCGCACAGCCTTCCGACCGCGTCGCTAGCCTGCTGAAAAGCCAAGGCGTAAAGCTGCCTAGCTGGGTAACGGTGAACGGCGAAAAAGCCGGCAAGCTCCGCAACGCAGAGAAGCTTCGCAAGAACCAGCCCAAGGAAGAACCAGCCGCTGAGGCCGAAGCTCCGGAGGCACCAGCCGCCGAGGAACCCGCAGCAGAAGCTGTAGCAACCAAGGAAGAAGCCTAAGAGGCTTCTTTTTTTAACCCCAAGGGTTCACAGGGGCGGCCGCCAGGTGTGCGGTTAGATTTCAGACATACAAACACTGGACAATTAGAGAAAATGTTTACTGCAAGAGCCTGTGTACCTGATATAATAAGTTAACCAGTTAACTAAGAGGAGTTTTCTGTATGAGCAGCATCGACCAACAGTTTGTCGAATACATCGTAAAATCACTGGTAAGCAAGCCTGAAGCAGTCGTAATCGAACGGCGCATCGACGAGAAGGGTGTGTTGCTGGAGTTAACGGTTGACCCGGAAGACCTGGGCCGTGTTATTGGGAAGCGCGGCGCAACCGCGCAGTCATTGCGTACGCTACTGCGTGCCCTTGGCACCAAGAACGACGCCCGGTACAACCTGAAAATCGTTGACAATGGCGAGCCGGGTGCCGGCACGCGCAGCGACAGCAGCGACAATGGTAGCAGCGACGACGCTGGTACTACAACTAGCCGCCGCAACGACACCAGCGACCTTACCGACGACGATGACGACGTGCAGCCGCAAGCCAGCACGAGTTCAAGTGTCGTAGACAAAACTCGCAAAGAGCTTGAAGAGTTAGACGATTTAGACGTATAATAACGTTTAAGTCCAACGACTGATCTTAAAAAACAAAAACGAATATGAGCTCTGCGAGCCATTTTACTTGCAAAAGTAATTTGGGAGCCCTATATGTGGCAAAAAAGTCAGCTGAAAATGCTGGCTTTTTTGTTTCCCTGGAAACGTACCGCCCGTGTCCGCGCAATACCTGTCAGCGCCGCCTGGCTGCCGTATGTCCGCGCCAGCGTAATCTGTTATAATAATGTCAACAATGAGCAAGAAAATACAAGTTATCACCCTGTTCCCGGAAATGTTTACCGGCGTGCTTAACAACAGCATGCTCTGGAAGGCGCAGGACCGCGGCGCTGCCGAATTCAGCTTTATAAACCTGCGCGAGTATGGCCTGGGGCCGCGCAAGCAGGTAGATGATACGCCGTACGGCGGCGGCGACGGCATGCTGCTGAAACCTGAGCCCCTCGTAGCAGCCATTGAGGACGCCAAAAAGAACGACCCTGGCGCCCGTGTGTTACTGCCCACGCCACGCGGCCGCGTGTACAAACAGTCTGACGCCAAAGAGCTGGCGGCCGGCGACCAGGGCATCATCATTATTTGCCCACGTTACGAGGGTTATGACGAACGCATTACTGCCTGGGTTGACCGCCAATATTGCATCGGCAACTACGTGCTTACCGGCGGCGAGCTGCCGGCCATGATTGTAATTGACTCTGTGGTGCGTTTGCTGCCCGGCGTGCTCGGCGGCGAAACCAGCGCTGAAATTGAATCGTTTCAAGATGATGACGTGAGTGTAGAATTTCCGCAGTACACCCGCCCGGAAGAGTTCCGCGGCATGAATGTGCCCCAGGTATTGTTAAGCGGCCACCACGGTGAAATTGCCAAGTGGCGGGCAAGCAGCAGTACTCCGGCAGAACAGCAGTAGAATTAGGGCTTAGGAGACGGCCTGTACGGCTGCAGCTCAAGCGTGCGGTCTATGTGTGTGCTCAGCAGGCCAACGTGCAGCAGGTCGGCATGGTTGCCGGTTTCCATGTGCGCCAGGAGCTGCGCAGGCATGCCGTCGCCTGGGGGCAGGCTGGTGTGGCGTATGTCGCCCAGGGCGGTATTGAATTCCTGTTGCTTATCGCGGGGGCCGGTAATGCCATTTGCGAACGTTACGTGGTGAAGCGGTGTGGTAACGTCCCGCGCAAGCTTTGTTACTGCTGCAAGGGATTCGTCGCTACATAGTGTTTGGCCTTGGGTTATTATCTCGACATATCCGTGCAGCATTGCAAGTTTGTCCTGCAATTTGTGGGCTGTGTTTTTGTGCTCTCCTTGGTACACGCCCTGGCGTTCGCCCCTGCCGGGCTGGGCCTTCAGGTGGTGGTATCCTTGCATAACAGTAAGCTGCCCCATAAGGTTTACGCCGTCGCGTAGCAGCACGTGGCTAAATGGGCGCGACTCGCTGAGCTGCATGTGCGCACCCAAGGCCACACGGCCTGATTGCGCCACCAGCAAGCGGCGCGGCCGGCCCTCGGCTGCTAAGTATTCGTTTACTTCAGCGGCATACTCGGCCGCCATGTCTGCAAAGCGGTAGGGCTGCAGTTTTTTGCGTGTCTTTCGCCCAACAAATAACGTGCCGGTGCCTGGGGTTTGGGCGCCAATAACTAATGCGCCGGTTATAAGGGATAAGTCTTCCTGTAGCTGCCGGTTGTTGTGGTAGTCGCCGCCCCAGGTGTAGGGCAGGAAAATTGCCAGGTCGGGCTCGGCGTTGCGTTTCTCGGTTGGGTATACTTTTAATGCCACGGCCACAATATACCACGAAACTGTGCAAATGGCTGCGAACATACCCGGGCGGTGGTATAGTGGAAAGATAACGGAGGGCTTATGAAATCATTCTTCAGCAAATTTGTGAAACCCGTGTACGCCCACTGCGACCTGCCGTGCGGCGTGTATGACCCTGCCCAGGCGCTTATTGAAGCGAAAAGCGTCAAGGCTATACAAGAAAAGTACAACGGCCTGGATGAGCACAACAAGGTGCGGGCGGTCATTATCAAAGAAGAGCGCGCAGAACTGGTAAAGCACCACCTTATGGTGCTGTGGGCCGACTACTTTAAGCCTGAGCATTTGGAGAAATACCCGGACTTACACGACAAATTCTGGAAGGCGCTGAAACAGGCCAGCGAGTGTAAACACCACTTGGAAGCTGAAGAGGGGCAAAAGCTCATCGACCAAATTGAGGAAATTGCTAAGATTTTCTGGGAAACCAAGAAAGCGTAAGCTGTGCTGTTGATCCGGCGGGTAGTGGGTGATAGTATGCTGCCGGCGCTTGCTGCCGAGCGGCTAATAGTTGCCCTCCGCCTGCGTTATAAACCGGGCGATGTCGTAGTGGTCCGCCACGATGGCCGTGAAAAAATAAAGCGCCTGCACAGCGTGCAGGATGGCCAGGTATTTTTGCTGGGCGACAATCCGCCAAACAGTACTGATAGCCGCCATTTTGGCTGGCTGCCGCAAGAAGTCATAGTAGGGAAGGTAATATGGCCACGCGTTATAAACCACAAAACGTAAACGAGCGGCACCAGGCCGGGCTGTCGTTCCAGGATAGGCTGGCGTTATTTATTACGTCGGCCGTGGGCACGATGTACGCTGTGTACTTTTTTATAGTGGCGCTGGCGGGCTGGATGCTGTGGCAGGGCGCCATTTCGCACCATCCGTTCGACCCATACCCATTTGCCTTCCTGCTGTTTATTGGCAACATTGTGCAGTTGCTGTTAATGCCGCTGATTATGGTTGGCCAGAATATCCAGGGCCGCCATGCTGAGCTGCGCACGGACGAAGAATACAAAACCACCCTTAGCAGCTACCGCGACCTGGAAGAAATCATGCGCCACCTAGACGCTCAGGATGCGCTTATCCAAAAACAGTCAAAAATGATCGAAGAACTGCTGGCCAAACGGTAGGCGAGCGCTAGTCTGCGGGTGCGGTAATTGTTGGCCATGGCCAGGTCGGTTCTGGGGTTTTATGCCGCGCTGCCGCCAATTCCTTTATGCGGCTGACGATAGCGGGGTTGTAATACGGCTCTACAACGGATGCCCCCTTAGCTTTGTGCCACAGTACGTGTACTTTGCCCCTATCCCGCGGATTGGTATCACCGCTCCCTTCAACGTGGATGCCAACGAGCTCCTTACGCACTGCGGCCCAGTCTAACCTGCGCAGGTCAGCATCAACCACGTCGACGGGTTGGCTGGTAAGCTCCGCTAGCTGGTCACGGGTGAGCCAGCCCGTACCTATTTCTTGTGGTGTTGCACTGGGATGGCCGAAGTTGTAATTTATGAGGCCAGCGCTGACGCCAAGCACATAAGTATTGTTGGCATAGTGCTGCACTGTGCCTCCGTGCGCAGTTATGAAATCAACTGCCGCTTCACGCGTCGGCCGCCTGCCCTGGGGAAGGTCGAGCAATAGGTTATAGAGCAGCTGGTGCGCGTGCGATGGCGGCTTTTCGAGAAGTGGCGTGGCTTTGGCCGGACCATAGTTGCCATACGGCCGCTCACCAGCGGGGAAGGCGGGGGATGCTGGCACACGCAGGCCAGCGGCAATGGCATCGGCTTTGGTGTAGTAGTTCGCTATAGACATAGGGTTGTTCTCGAAATCTGTATAGAAACGGCCGGCAGGTTTCGCGTCCACCCTACTTAGGCGAGTTCTAACGACCCACGGCTTCATGCCGTTTAACCCCACAAGCGTCTCTACGGTTACATCCGTATACTGCAGCCGCCGCTTGGGCAACGTCGGCAGTATGCGTTCGACAATGTCGTTGGGATAGTAGTTCTCTACAGAACCGTTGGCGCTCAGCACTTGCACAGGGGGTATGCCGCGGTCGGTCATAACGCTGTACATGTTGTTCCTGGGCAGGCCAGCGCGTTCTGCTATGTCGCCCAGGCTGGTATGCGTGCCGGCAAGCGATTCTGCTTTTGGCTTGATAATTGTGCGCAAATGGGCGCGGAATTCCGGTGAATAATGAGGGATTGCCACTTTACGGCCTTCGCCGCGCGGCAGCATATTTCTTGCCGCTTCGGCGTAGTCGCCCACCATGTGCTTGGCAATGGTTGCATCGGTTACCCTAAATTCCGCAACCAGCTGCCTCATGGTGGGCCAGTCTTCAGGTGCTTCGACATACTTTTCGCGCAATTTGAGGATGCCATCAAGTTTGTGCATGGTGGCGCCATCAAGATACGCAATTGAGCGTTCGCGGGTTTGGTAGCTATGCGTAGGCAAGCTATGTGCGGCTACATCCCGGCGTATGGAGATGTCGTTTGTGCCACGCATTTCAGCATATTCCCCGATAGTTAGATATTCATGAGGCACAATTACGGATAATTCAGCGATAATAACATCCGCAAATTCGTCAGCTAAGAAGAAGGCGTGGGTGTACGCACCATTTTCGTTGCGTTGGCGGCGGCGCTTGTAATGTTTGTCCCAGCCGTGCCAGGCGATCTGTTTCCGGACGGCTTGGTCGTCCATACTGGTGCGTTCGGCCATGTGGAGGATAGACTGCATGCCTACATTGTCCTCTTTGCTGGCGTAGTACCCTTCGGCCACGGCTAGCTGCTCACGGGTTATGTAGTTGGCCATCCTGCCGCTGGTTGTTGCTAAGCGCAAGCTGCGCGGTGCTATGCCGAGCTCGGTGAGCGTTGCGGTAAAGGACTGGTTATCGGTGTGTAATGTTGTCCATAGGCCATGCACTGGCACGTCGTCTTCGGTTACAACTGGGAGGGCGTCTGCCGCAGCCCGGACTTTGTCGGCGTCCTCGCCCCTAAGATGCAACACGCCGGCGGCAGATTTTCCTGAACGCTTAAATGTAACTTGCACCGGTTCAACCTGCGCAGCTATGTCGCTGTACATACCCTGTGACAGGCTTTTTTCTTTTTTGAGTGCGGCCGGCAGTACGGTTCCTTCCGGCGCAGTGTCAACCACGGGTGCTACCGCTGTTAATTGTTGCTGGATAGACTGTATTTGCTCGGCGTGGGTAGCGCGCAGTTCCCGGCGCTGCTGCCAGGTAAGTTCGTAGGGAAGTGCGCCATATTCGCGCCGCGCCGCAACCAGCAGGTGTAGGCCAGCGATATACATTTCTGAGTACGTGGCAATTGTTTCGGGGCTGAGCGCTGCGGGGTTAGTGTAGGCAATTGCAGCCTCGTGCTCATCTAACAAAAAGCGAATGCCAACTACTTGCTCCACCTGCTCAAGATATGAAGGCATGGGCACCTGGTTCGCTGTAGCAGGCGTCTGCGTCATAGCTCAAGTATATCTATTAAATAATGTCTTATCTAGTTAGCAAAAATTATTTGCGGGCAGGTTTTGCCAGCAGCGCTACAGCGAATAAAACCAGGGCTGTCAGCACAATGGTGCCGCCCGCTGCCAAGTCCAAATAGAATGAGGCTACCAAACCGGCTACAACCGACACCAGGCCAAACAGCACCGCATATGCCATGGTTTGTTTGAAACTGCGCGCTATCTGGGCCGCAGCAGCTACAGGGATAACGGTGAGTGCGCCAATTAGCAGGCCGCCCACAATGCGCAGGCTGAGCACTACAGTTGTTGCCGCTAAAATAATAAGTAACTGGTTAAGCATTTGCACACGTAGGCCGCTGGCCTGGGCCTGCTCTTCGTCGAAAGAGGTGTAGGCCAGCTGCCGGTACAAAAATGCCACCACGCAGGTAATGGCAATCGCCAGGCCGCCAATAATCCACAAATCCTGCTGCGTTACCATAGTGATGCTGCCAAACAAGAATGACATGAGGTCGATGTTGGCCCGGTGGCTGATGCCAATAAGCACCACAGCCACTGCCAAACCGCCGCTTAAAAACATAGCCAGCGCCATTTCAGCCGTGACATATTTGCCGCCGCGCAGCTTCTCGATAGCAAAGGCAGCCAAAATAGCCACCGCTAACGCACCAAGCAGCGGGTTGATGCCCAACATAACGCCTACGGCCAAACCGCCCAGCGACACATGCGCCAGTGAATCGGCAATAAGTGAGTAGCGCTTTGCCACTAAAAACGTGCCAATCAGCGGCGCTACAATACCAATTGCAACCCCTGCCAGCAACGCGCGAACCATAAAGCTGTAGTTTAGAATGTCTAACATATTAATGCCCGTGTAAAATAAATTTACGTGTTTTGCCGTACAGTTTGTTGATGTAATCTTTCTCTATAAAATCTTTGGGCAGGCCGTGGTAAACCAGCTCCTCGTTAATACAGGCCAGCTTGCTTACCTCATTCACCACAACGTCAATATCGTGCGACACCAGAATAATAGTCAGGCCGTGCTGTTTGTTGAGCGAGGCCAGCAATTGGTAAAAATCATCTTGTGCTTTGACGTCTACGCCGGCGGTGGGCTCATCTAAAATAATAACTTCTGGCTGGGATGCCAGGGCTTTGGCGATAAATACTTTTTGCTGCTGGCCGCCGGAAAGTTCACTTAGCCGCCGCAGCGCCAGGTTTTCTATGTCCAGTTGTGTGAGGCTGGCGCGGGCGCGCTGCTCGCTGCCGCGCGGCGCGCCGAACCGCACTACTTCCAGCACGGTAATAGGCAGGCGGAAATCATTTGAGCCAATGCGCTGCGGCACATAGCCAATCTTGCTGCGGTCCTTAAACTGCCGCGCGGGCGTACCAAACAGCTCAACAGTGCCTTCCTGCGGCTGCAGTAAGCCGAGCAGCAATTTTATAAGCGTGGTTTTGCCGCCGCCGTTCGGGCCGATAACTCCTACATATTCGCCGGGTTCCACGGTGAGGTTCAGGTTGTGCAGTGTTGGTTGGGCGCCGTATGCGAACGAAACGTTCTTCAGCTCGATGATGGGCTGGTGTGCGGCCATTACTGGTTGCACCCGAGCGCGGTCTGCAGCGCTTTCAAGTTATCTTGCTGGACAGATATATAGTTTTTTCCGGCTTTCGTCTCGCTGGTAGTAAGGCCCTCTAAAGGGTTGAAAGCAATTGTTCTGGCGCCTGTTTCGCTGGCGATTGTTTGCGATAGCTTGGGGCTCACCAGGGTTTCGAAGAAAATGTAGTGCACATTATTTTGCTTTACAAAGTCGGCAACCTGGGCTAATTTTTGGGGCGATGGTTCGTCATCGGGCGACAGGCCGGCAATGCCCACCGCGTTTAAGCCATAGCGCTTGGCAAGGTAGGTAAACGCCTGGTGTGACGTCACAATGTCCTTGCTCTGGCAGTTGGCAAGGCCTTTCTTAAAGGCGGTGTTTAGCGCCTCTAGTTTTTTGGTGTAGGCAATGGCGTTGTCTACGTAGTACTGGGCGTGGCTGGGGTCGACAGCAATCAGGCCCAGGCGGACATTATCGACTTCTTTCATAGCCAGGACCGGGTCCATCCAGATGTGCGGGTCGGTGGGCGAGTCATTCCCGGTGTCGGACGCGTCTTTATGCTGCAAGGGCACTTTGTATGAGGCATCTACGCGGAATACGTCGCTGGCATCCAGGTCTTTGGTTATTTTATTGACCCATGGTTCCAGGCCGGCGCCGTTATATACAAATAGTTTTGCGTCATAAATTTGGGCGAGTTGTTTGGGTGTGGGATCAAAATCGTGGGGCTCAGCGCCTGGCTTTGTAAGAGTGGTGACGCCAACACGGTTGCCGCCAACTTGCCGCACAAATTCAGCCATAGGATAGAAGGTAGCGACCGCGCTAACGGCGGGCGGTTGCTGGGTGTGTTTTTTTGCGTAAGCAATGCCTGAAAAGCCTAGTATTGCTATAAGGGCAATGCCAATCATCCATTTGCGTGATGTGTCCATGGTGGTAACTATAGCCTTGCAGCTGCAATTATTGCAAGTTTGTCGCAGAAATATGCATATTTGCTATGTCTGTCCCTGTTATTTGCCGCTATAGGCGGCCATAAAAGTGCGGGCATCTGCCTGCTCTTGTAGTTGTTGCTGTGCTGCTAAGGCGATGTCTTCAATAAGCTGACTGATAGGTGAGTACGGGCGTACAAGGTTACTCTTATGCAGGTAACGTTCGGCCTGTTCGGTATGCGAAAGTATCAGCGTGGCAATTTCCTGCTGGCCCCGGGCAGTAAGATACTGCCGCAGTTGTTTTACCAGCGTTTCAGTACGGTGCGTGCCTGGTGTAATGCCACGGGCCGCTAGCATATGGGCCACAACCGCGCTGCACTGGCCGGCACGCAGGTCGCTTTCCCAATCTGTTACATCGTCGCCAAGCTGGCGGGCAATAAGATAGTGGGCGAGTGCGCGTAGCAGCAGCCGTACTCTGGTGTCGGTAGGCGGCACGCCCTGGCTGGCCAGTATCGCCATCACTGGCAGCGCATGCCCGAGCGACCGCTCGGCTAGTTGCTGCTGGCTGCCGTAATCGGGCAGCTGGGCAATGTGCAGGCTCCGGCCGCTTGCCACAAACCGGCAGTTCGTTGCCTCCCAAGTGTTGGCAGCATCGATGCGGTTAAAAACGCTGCGTACAAAGGAGTGGTAGCTGGGCGCGCTAGGCACGGCTTGCAAAAATCCGTCAAAAGACAGCCGCATATAGGCATTGGCCAGCGGCAGCATGCGGATGTCGCCGCTGGCGTCCAGCAGGTCGTCGTAAATAGTGTAGGCGGCCCAGCCGTGCATATTTGC
>DATIIE010000050.1:0-3332 GCA_035479955.1 Saccharimonadales bacterium (SeqCode) | reverse complement strand
CCCGCCCAGGGGGCCGCCACCCCGCAGACATTTACGACAGAATGCTGGCACAGTTTGCCATAGACCAGCATCTGGTGCCAGCATCACAGCCGCCTGCTTCACCGCGATGAGTTCGCTTTTTAAGTAGTTTTATGTTATTATAGGGCTACTATGTCTAGCCTTGCCCGAGTCCTTCCCCAAGCGCCGCACGTGGCTGAATTTTTGGGCACAAACCCGAATTTTGAGCTGGGGCAAAGCATTGATTTTCTGGCGGCCCACTATGGCCAGCAAGAATGGGTTGTCGAAGGCGGAGCCGCAGTCCACAACCTGGCAGGCGGCGGCCGGCCAGAACCGCACGATTTAGACATCGTGTGCCGCGACCCCGGGATGCAGCGTGATTTCAATGGCCCTAACTACTTCGACATCAAAAGCTTAGCTTTATGGATGGGATGCAAGGGGCTGGAACCTGCCCCGGATTTATGGCAGCACGTTATGGATACCAGCATCCCCGCAACTGTAGCCGGCGCAGACGTTCGGCTAATGAGCCCTGCCCTGATCGCAGCTGGCAAAAGTTTCCCCTACCTTGGCCGGCCGCAGCGGCAAAAAGACATCCTTGATATAGAGCTGCTAGGTGTAAAACCGTACGAGCCCGAAGCGGCAAAAGCAAGGATGCTGGGCGCCATTGCCCTGTAAGCCCGGCAACTCTTTATGCGATTTGCACCTTATGCGGCGTGGTGCGTTTTGATGTCCCCCAGAAGCGCTGATACATGCCCGGCAAAAGCGGCGCTGTCTAGCACCCTGGCTTCAGCAACATGACGCCGCAGACTTTCATATGCACCGGGCTCAGAAGCGTCCAGCAAACAGGCGTTGCGTATCCTGTCTGGTATTACCTCTAAACCGAACCGTTTAAATTCCACATCGTCGGCGACACAACCGGTAATGCCTACCAGCCCGGCGCCGGCAAATTTTTCATGCATGGGCTCCATGCCCTCACTGCCGCCGTTGTAGACTGACCTTATAATTGACCCGGCCGTGAGCTGCTTTAGCCCGGCGCGTGTCTGCACAAGGCTGTTGCGCCACACGTAAGCATAGGGATAACCCACAGCCTTCTGGTATGCAGCCGGTTCACCAGCAACGTCGTGTAACACAAGTGACGCTTCATGGCTTGGCGGTGACCACTTTTTAAGCCGGTGATGCTCCAGCGCATGCACAAATTTCAGCTCCGCACCAAGGCAGCAATCGTCCAACACCGGATCAAATTTGGGACGCAGCGGACTGCCAGCCAGAGCCGTCATCGCCAATGTTCGGCGCGTCACAGCTGCAACCCTGCCCGCAGGGCGCACATGCCGGTCTGTCTGCTGGATAACGGCATGGGAATACTCCAGGGCGTGCCATGCTATGCGGGCTACGTTATAGCGCCGTACGCTGCGCGGATCGAGGTCAGATTCATGCGGGTATTCGGCTAAATTATACGCAATCATGCCATGCCGCTGATTGTAGTCAGGCCGGTAGGCAGCGACTTCCAGGGCGATATCCTGCGCCCGGCGCAATGGAGATACTCTACTCATAGGGTTACGCCAATTATATAATCCCATAGCAAATTGCGCGAACAACAACTTATGCAAAAGAAACGGCGAAGGCAGCTTACTGGTATCTGATATGAAAAACCAGCAGGCGTAACAAAAGGAACGCTGCCAGCAAAACCAAGCTAATTATTGCAATAAACCGGTTCAGTATAGTGGTACTAATGTACCTGTTGGCCAACGCGTACATGCCCAGCCCCAGCAGGCCGCCGGCGGTATTTGTAATTACATCTGTTATGTCTGATGTGCCAATCGCAAACACATACTGGGCAACCTCAACCGCAGCGCTAACAAATACGATAGCCGCCAGCTTCCGGCGAAAACTCGCCTGTTTGAAATTGACGCTTAAAAGCAGGCCGAACGGGATGAAAACAATGAAGTTGTACAGCACGTCGGGCGCATTCCCCGGTGAAAAACCAGTGAACGGCACCAGGTTCAGGCTCCTGGTTTGATAATTTGCCAGCACCGCAAACACGTCACCCGACAACTTAAATAGCACCACCCACAGCAGGGTGAATAGGTACACGGCTAGTACTGTTTTATAGAACGGCTTCATAATGACATGGTAGATGTTGGGGCAATTGTAGCGCAGCCGGGTGAATGCCAGCTGAAGGGAATGGTATACTTTACCTAAGCTATGAAAAAACGAGACAAGACCAAGCAAAATAAACTAGAGAAAATTGCGCTCAAGCGGGCGCTGTACGAAAAAGCCCGCCGCCAGAAGTTTCTTGCCTCCAAGAATAAAACTACCGAGCAATCCTAAACGCACGCTATCTGTTATGATACCTGTATGTGGTTTATCCTAGCCGCCCTGGTATTCGTAGCCGGTGTGGCCGCATTCCTTCGCTTCTATCCGTCGTTCGGCGGAAGGTCAGTGCGCGCGCAGTGGGCATCGTCGGCCAACTTTAAAAAGCGTATTTTCGTAAACCAGATTACCACGCCTATGGATATGAGCCCGCGCGATATGGTGTCTATGCTGCGCGAAACAATGCGGCGCGGCACCCTGCGGCGGCCAGTAAAAATGCTCACTCCCGAGAAAGTGCGTTTGGATGCCTTTCTGGCAGCAAAAGAACCGCAGCTGGTATGGCTGGGCCATTCAGCCTCGCTTATTCGCCTGGAAGGCAAAACGCTGCTGCTCGACCCAATGCTCAGCAAAGCAGCGTCGCCCGTGCAATTTGCCGGGCCGAAACGGTTTAGCAAGCCGCCCATTTCTGCGGAGGAATTGCCGCACATTGACGCCGTGCTAATATCCCACGACCATTACGACCACCTGGACTACGAAACTATTAAAAAGCTCCGCGCCAAAACCACTAAGTTTTTTGTGCCGTTGGGCGTGGCCGCGCATTTGCAGCGCTGGGGTGTGCAAACGTCGCAGATTGTGGAGCTGGACTGGTGGGATTCAGCGCCGTTCGAGGGCCTTACCCTGGCCTGCACGCCTGCGCGCCATTTTTCTGGCCGCGGCTTAAACGACCGGTTTAAGACGCTGTGGTGCTCGTGGGTTATTGAATCACCCGGCACCAAAACCAAACTGTTCTTCAGCGGAGACACTGGCTATGGGCCGCACTTCAAGCAAATCGGCAAAAAATACGGGCCCTTCGACCTCACCCTGCTGGAGTGCGGGCAGTACGACAAGCGCTGGGCCAACATCCACATGCAGCCCGAGCAAACATTTACCGCGTTCCAGGATTTGCGCGGCAAGCGCCTGATGCCGCTACACTGGGGAGCTTTTTCGCTGGCGCTCCACTCCTGGGTTGATTCGGTAGAGCGCGT
>DATIIE010000049.1:0-2342 GCA_035479955.1 Saccharimonadales bacterium (SeqCode) | reverse complement strand
GCGATATTGATAAAAACGGTGTCGTAAACGACGACGATGCGACACTCTTATTCGCAAACTGGAGTAAATAATTATGAAGTTTTCTAAAATCACCTCAGTTGTTGCCGGCCTTACGGTTTTGGCAGCAACACTGGCGCCCGTACAAGCGAGCGCACTAACCACCGCTACTATGACCCTGAGCGGTGCAACCCAAAGCAATGGTAGCTTTGCCGTAACAGTGTTTGAAAACACTGGCAGCGACACAGTAACCGGCGCCAAGGTTGAAATGTCCTTTAGCCAAGCCGTTAGCAACATTGCTTACGACTACAGCGTTGGCCCGTTCACTGCTGTGACCCCATCTGGCGCACACAACGCCTACGGTACTGTTACCGGCACTAACCCAGTTGCCCGCGTCAGCTTTACGCTGGCTACCCCTGGCACTGTAACTGCCAGCATTAACGCCAACTCGTACCTGAAGCACGCTGGCGACACAAGCGTTGAGAACTTTGCTATCAACCGCGGCAGCGCCGACTTCACTTACAGCGCCCCTGTTGTAAGTGGCGGCCAAGGCGGTGGCTCTAACGGCGGCAGCCAAACACCGGCTCCTGCCGGCACCAAGCCAGCCACCACGCCTGCCAGCAACGGTACTAAAGTTGCTACCAACAACACCAGCACCCCCACTGGCAACAGCGACGTAGCCGCCGCTGAAACCAAGGCTGCTGACACCAACACAGCAACTGCTAAAGACGACAAAAAGTCTGACGCCAAGAAGGACGACACCAAGAACACTGCCGACAAGAAATCTAACAACGGTTGGTTGTGGATCCTGATCGCCCTGGCTGTCGCTGCTGTAGCCTACCTTGCAACCCGCAAGAATTTGCAGGCACACGTACAGGACGCCAAAGCTGCTGAAGCCAAGACAACCGACGCTGAAGTTGCAGCCAAAGTAGTTGCTCCCGCAGCTGCTGCCACTGCCGCAAGCGCTGGCCAAAAGAACGCTTCCAACAAGTCCAAGGGCAACAAAAAAGCCCACGGCAGCCGCAAGTAATACGGCCTAACCTAGTACAAAAGTCTCCGCTGCGTTCCACGCAAGCGGAGACTTTTTGTGTGCACCACTTTTGTGCACAACCTTTCCACGCACGCCGCGCGTAGTACAATAACTAGATGTCCGGATTACAGTCATTTGCCGATGTTGAAGCTGCCCTCGCCAACCTAACCCCCGTCACCTTAGTGCGCGAACTCCGTTCGCCGCTGCATATGGCCGAACTCATGGAGCTGCTGGGCAACCCCCAGGAAACCTACCAAGTACTGCATGTCGCTGGCACGTCCGGCAAAACATCTACGGCGTATTATGCCGCTGCCCAGTTGCAGGCTGCAGGCAAGCGCGTAGGGCTCACTATTTCGCCCCATGCCGAAACCATGAACGAGCGGGTGCAAATCAACCTGACGCCGCTGCCAGAGGCCGAATTTTGCGCTGAATTCAGCCGCTTCCTTGATATGATTGAACCTTTCAGCATGCCGCTCAACTACTTCCAGGTAATAACCGCATTTGCCTTGTGGGAGTTTGCCCAGGCAAAAGTTGAATATGCAGTGGTGGAAGTGGGCATCGGCGGCCTGGCCGACAGCACGAACATTGTGGAGCGCCAGGACAAGGTGTGCATTATTACCGATATTGGCTACGGCCACGTACAAATCCTGGGCAACACCCTGCCGGAAATTGCTGGGCATAAAGCTGGTATCATCCAGCTGCACAACGCCGTGTTTTGCCGCGGCCAATCCCCTGAAATTATGCACAAGGTGCGCGAGCGGGCCAAGGCAAAACAGGCCGACCTGCACATAGTGGAGGAGGTGAGCCCGCTGCCGTTCCTGCCGCCATTCCAGCGCCGTAATTTTGCCATGGCAACAGCTGCCGTACAGTTTATGCTGGAGCGCGACGGCTATCGCCCACTAAGCACCGAACAACTGAACGACGCCGCCCACACCCACATCCCGGCCCGCCAGGAAGTGCGCGATGTCCGCGGCAAAACCGTGGTGCTGGACGCCGCCCACAACCCGCAAAAAATGCAGGCCTTATGCGGCAGCTTACAAGCCCAGTTCCCTGGCAAAACATTTGCCGTGCTGTTTGCGCCTACAAAAGGGCAGCGCAGCTTTTACGAAAACCTGCTGGTGGAAGTTGCCAAGTTTGCGTCGCACACAATTATTACCAGTTTTCCGCCCGACCACGCTGGCCGTTTCGGCTCGGCTAACCCGCAGCGTTTGCAGCTGCTGCTGGAGTCATTAGACGCAAAAGGCGAGGTCATTCCTGACCCCGCCGAAGCGTTTGCTGTGCTGCATGCCCGCAGCGAAGATGTATTAGTAGTGAC
>DATIIE010000048.1:0-1616 GCA_035479955.1 Saccharimonadales bacterium (SeqCode) | reverse complement strand
AAAACCAATTGCCAGCGAAGTCCACGAAGCCGAAGAACTTATTGCCGAGGCTGAGCGCGCGGGCGTCATCTTTACCGTTGGGCACATTGAGCGCTTCAACCCCATGATCCAAAAGCTCAAGAAATTGGTAGACGACAAAGAGATTGGCGAGATCACCTCTGTTATTGCCCGGCGCGTCGGTGGCTTCCCGGCTGTTGAGCCGAAAACCGACGTTATTGTAGACCTGGCCGTGCACGATATCGACATCATCAGCTACTTGCTGGGCAAGCAGCCAGGCAAAATTTACGGGCATGGCTCGCGCACGCTGCACAGCCACAAAATTGACTCCGCCGAATTATTGTTAGACTACGGCGCAGCGTCCGGTTTTGTGCAGGCCAACTGGATTACGCCCGTTAAGGTGCGTACCATTGCTGTAACTGGCACGGCCGGCTATGTGGAGGGCAACTACATCACCCAGGAACTTACCTATTACAAGCACAACATGCGCCGCCACAAAGAAGACTTCTCAAGTTTTGTAGAGAAATTCGGCGAGCCGGAAAAATACCATGTTTCCGAAGAGCTGAAGGAGCCGCTGTCGCTTGAGCTGCACGCATTTGTTAACCGCATCCGCGGCGGCACAGACAGACTGGTTAAGCCCACCGAAGCACGCGATGCCTTGGCAGTAGTGCTGAAAGCCATCCGTGATACCTTAAGTGAAGAACGGCAAGCCGAAACACCCGCTCCAGCGAAACCTAAACCAGCAGCAAAGAAGAAGGAGAATGTAACATGACCAAAATTTTAATTACCGGGGCAGGCGGCTCAGCCGCCTACAACTTTAACGACTCTTTGAAATTAGCGGGCGGCCACCAGGTTGTTGGCGCCGACATGAAACCGTACCACCTGGAGCTTATCGACGTCGAGAAACGCTACATTGTACCCGGCGTAAACGACCCGGAATATGTTGGCGCCATGAACCGCATCATTGAGAAAGAACAGATTGAATTCCTGCACCCCCAACCAGACCCGGAAGTTGCCTGGCTGGCTGGCAACCGCGACAAGCTTAACGCCAAAACATTCCTGCCCGACGCTGAAGCTATTGAGCTATGCCACGACAAAATGGCCTTCCAGGAACGCATGCGCGAAGTTGGCGTTGCCGTACCGGAAACTGTACGCATCGACAGCCAGGAAGACCTCAAGAAGGCCCTGAAAGACCTGCTGCAGATCCAGCCCAAGCTGTGGCTGCGCGCCTCACGCGGCGCAGGTTCGCGCGCCAGCCTGCCAATTAACTCGTTCTATCAGGGCGACGCCTGGATTGATTACTGGCGCAACTTCCGCGGCATCGACTACGGCGACTTTATGGCCAGCGAGTTCCTGCCCGGCCACGAATTTGCCTGGCAAAGCCTGTGGTGGAACGGCGAGCTCGTTACTGCGCAAGCCCGCGAACGCCTGGAATACATCTTTGGTGCCCTCACACCCAGCGGCCAGACCTCCTCTCCTTCTGTAGCTAAAACCGTAAACCGCGACGACGTCAACGAAACCTGCCAAGCCGCTGTGAAAGCAGTTAGCAAAAAGCCACACGGCGTGTACTGCGTAGACTTAAAAGAAGACGCCAGTGGCGTGCCAAAAGTAACCGAAAT
>DATIIE010000047.1:0-2856 GCA_035479955.1 Saccharimonadales bacterium (SeqCode) | reverse complement strand
GGAGCTCGGTTGGCCTGGTGCTGGGTGAATAGCCTGCCTAACCGCGCTCCTTTGAGCTGGTGACAATCATGAGGCGGCAGACCATGCTTTTGTTCATAATGCGTGAAATTATACGCCCGGCTACTTCTTGTGTCAAATGGTGCTTGTGGTTTGGAAAGACTCATAATTATGCCTCTTGCCGCTTGCGGTAGCTGGCTTGGTGGAGGGCTATGCCGGCGGTTAATTCTACGGTGCGTACGGCTGTCTCGGCGGGGTGGGTTGTGCGCAGCTGCATGTAGTGGCCATTCATGTATTGCGCCGGCGTGCCCAAGCCCAAGTCGAAGTATGTTTGCGCGGTTGGCGCATCAGTGCCGTGTGCCCCGCACCAGGCACGGATAGCGGCGGCGCTTTCATTTTGGGTAGCGTAGGCTCTGCGTAAGGTTGTTGTTTGCTGCTCGGTTACTTGCAGGTGTGGTGCCTGGCCAGCCAGTTCTAATAATGTGCCCAGCCATCCACCTGGACGTTTTCCTTTGTAGGTGGCGGCGTCGTTGCCATAGCGGGATACTTCGCGCAGCGCTATCCCCCCTGCTACGCGCAGCCGGTCGGTGCGCGAGATGCCGCTTATGCCCAGCACCTCGGCTACTTTGGTGCGCGGGTCTTCGCCGCGCATAGCCATTGCTTCTAATACAGTGGTTATGGCGCTGCGCAGTACGTGCAGTGGTGCCAGTACGTTTGCGTTGCCTAATGCCGGGTCTGCGGAACAGTCTTCGATGGTGTTAGCGCCCTTGCCGTCTAATACCAGGCGTACGCGGTCGGCGTGCCAGCCGTTGGTGCGGTCGATGGTATTTATGGCGCCAGTGCGCAGCCGGGCGTTGGCGGCAGTAACATAGCCGTCGCGTGTATCTGGCGGCGCGGCTTGCCAAACGCCCGCCGATGGTGAGCCCAACATGCGCAATAAGTAGCGGTAACTCTGGTACGGGCCGCTTAAATCGTCGCGGGTTATGCCCATGCGGGCCAGGTGCGCCTGTTGCTCGGCAGTAAACTCCAAGTTAGGCAAATTGCCAGCCATGCCGCCACGCAGCAGCGGGCCGGACATTGTCGGCGCCATTAACAGCGGGCTGAGGTACTGCATGGCTTCGGCAGTTTTTATGCCAGCCATGCTGTCGCTGAGCCCGGTATGTGCCTGGGCGCCGCCAGTGCGGAAGGCTTGCAATGTGTCAAAGCCGGTGCGTTCGGTCATGGCTGCGGCTACATGCTGTACGTATGGGTGCGGGTTTATCTGGCCGCTCTCCACTGGCTGGCCAAACACTGCCAGGGCCACAACATATTCGCCTGCCGTGTTTGCTGCGTCCACTTGTTCGTGCACCATTTCCCAATAGAAGCGCTCCAGTTCGGCCGGATCGCTGGTGGGCGGCGTGCCGGATTCGCCCATGAAGTTGTACAGTTCGGCAACTTGCAGCAGGTAGTCGTGCGGCAATTTGGCGTATGTGCCATCGGCGTTCATGCGCACGTGCTCCAGCTCAGCGCCCATTGTGGTTTTGTCGCTGGTTGTGCTTTTGCGGAAGGTGGCACGGCCGGTGCGGTTGTATGGCACCTGGATGGTACCGTCAGGCGTGGTCGTAACAGGTTCGCCGCCGGGCGCCAGTTCGCTGCGCGCAACCGAGAAGTATCCGGCTGTGGTTACTACCATGCCGCCGCCATCCGCCTCCAGCGGCCGGCCATCTACAAATGTTGTGCCCGCCGCAAACTCAACCGGAGGTTTGCCGGTTGCGGCGACGGGGTTAACTTTTACGTGTTCCATATAATTTCCTTTAAACAAAAAACCGGGCCTTTGGAGCCCGGTGTGGTTTGCTGTGATTTAGTTTCTTGGCAAACGTTTAACCGCGCTCCTGCGAGCCGATAATAACGAGGTCAAGAATAATTACATTAGTTGCCATTTGCACGGAGTATACAGCCGCATGCGTAACCCGTCAACATTTTTTATTTGACAATGCCCGTGGCCAGATGTTTAATGCAGGCATGCAAAGTGTTACCCAAACCGTACACGCCGTAACCGTAGCCTTCTTTTATGGCTGGTTTTTTGCGCCCGCACGGGTTGGATTGAGCACACGCTAACATAAGCAACGAAAACAAGTACCGGGCTCAATCCAAGAGCCCGGTTTTTTGTTTACAAGAAAAGGAGACGACATGTCAGGAGACCTGCAACCACAAATTGAAGCACGAGCGCTTGCGTCGGGCATTTCAGAAAACGCGGCGCGGCTGCTAATGACAGGAGCCTTGGCCATCGAAGCCCCTGCTGGTGCCCCGGTCGCGGATGCGGTGAGTGAACGCGCCGGCCGTACAGCAATTAGTACAGCGGCAGCCGAACTGTTACTCGCCCCTACGGCGCAGCGTTTAGGATTATTGCCTAGGCCAGCAGAATCATCTCAGCAATAAGCGGATGTGTCTCGGCTAAGTGGGCGTGCAATGAGAACTGCAGCTTGCGCATGGCCGGGCTGTTGGGTGTGCGCTCAATAAGGCGGATGGCATCTGTGGCATTGTGCGTCAGCTTCCAGCGCAAGCGGTGGCCTAGCAGTGTGGCGTATTGGGCTTCTACTGGGTGGCCGGCTTGCTGAAGCAGGCTGTACAACTCTAGGCTTAAATCAAAACACTGATCGTATTCATCGGCAACACCGGCTGCTTCAATAATTGCCGGCACCTCGTAGCCGTAGCGCGGCGTTAGGGCCTGCGCAACTGCGCAGCCAATAAGCTGCTGGCGCTGCAAATTACGGAACAGCGCATAGCTGGTAACCATATCCCAGGTGTATTGGGCTTTTTCAAACGCCCGGCCGGGTTGCTGGCGGCGGTGCGCGCGCGTGCCAACATATGCTTCAAACA
>DATIIE010000046.1:0-2672 GCA_035479955.1 Saccharimonadales bacterium (SeqCode) | reverse complement strand
CCATGACAACATACGATTTTTTCATAGCTGGGCGCTGGCGCAACAAAGATAATATACGTCCGGTGCTTGATGCAGTACGGGCATCCGGCAAAACCGCCTACTGTTTTATAGAGAACGCCTACGAAGGCGAACTATTGTCCTTCGACGAAACCAACCCGGAACATATCGAGGCAGCAATGCAGGAGTCTGAGGCTATGCAGCAAGACCACCCCATGATCCGCAAAATTTTCGAAACGGACATGGGCGGCGAACGCGCCTCAGCTGCCTTCTTGTTGGTTTTACCCGCTGGCACCGCGGCGCATATCGAGGCTGGCGTGGCATACGGCATGGGCAAAAAATGCTACGCCGTGGGCGTGCCCGAAAAAACAGAGACGCTGTACTGCATTTTTGACAAAATCTTTCCAGATATACTAACGCTGGAACAATGGTTAAAGGACAACTAATGGACGAACTCTGGCAATTATATGATGAACAGGGCCGCGCGCTGGCCGGCAAAGGCAATGTAAAGGCTGACGTATTTGGCCAGGGCTTGCTGCACGGCGCCGCCCATGTGTGGATTTGGCGCGTGCAAGATGGCGCCGTTGAAGTGCTGCTGCAAAAACGCGCTGCCCACAAGCCCACCTGGCCCAACTGCTACGACATTTCTGCGGCCGGGCATATCGACTTGGGTGAGGAGCCAATTACTGCCGCCCTGCGCGAAGCCAAGGAAGAAATAAGCCTGGCGGTGGCCGAGCCGCAGCTGAAGCTTATTGCCGTTCACCGCGCTTACCTCATCGCCCCCAACAAGGCTATCGAAAACGAATTCCAGTGGCTGTACACCTTGCAACTGGCCGAAGACACCAACTTCACGCTGCAAACATCAGAGGTAGACTCACTGGTATGGGTCCCTATTGGCCAGTTTAAAACCTACTACAACAGCGACCAATACGTGCCACACGGCAAGCTGTATTACGAAACTGTTATTTCCGCCATAGAAAGTGCTGTCAGCCCCAGCGGCAACCCAAAACAGTAGTTGCCTTGGGCGCACAGCAATCTATACTAAAACCAGAATAAATAAGGGCACCGACATGAAACGATTCTTCACATTAAAAAATGTTCTGGCAGTACTCGTAGTAGTGCTGCTGGTTGCGCAAGGCGTTACCTGGACACAGCTGCGCCAAACTAAACAGGACGTAAAAGATTTGCAAGGTACAAAGCAATTGGTCTTAAACGAGCTTGACGGCGCCATAGCCCAAAGCACGCTTGCGCCTATCCCCGGCCAAAAGCGCCTGTACCTGCCCGAGCTGAATATTAGCGTGCCGCTCAACGCAACCACCAGTTCTGCGCGTTACAGCTACAGCTCGTACGGCGAAACCGCCAGTAAAAGCGGCGATGTACGCATTACCACCACCTCTATGACCGACCACAGCATGCACGTCAAAAGCTGCGCCGACATGGTCAGGCTGAAAATAGAGGCCAAACCTGACGCCTACAGCCCCGAACAGCCGCTGTACGCCAGCGTAACGCTGTCTGACGGCCGTATGCTCCAGATATACGCCAGCAGCACCAAAGAATGCGCTGACGCCTGGAGAGGCATGACGCCGCAAACACTGGCTGCGCCGTTCAAAGACGCGATGTTGTACTAACTCCCACTACGAAATACTTCACAGCTCGCCTCTGGCGCACAGGAGTATACTAGTACATGAGAGGAGGACTCTTATGAGCGAAGCAAAGAAAAAAGATGGGCTCATCAAAAAAGCTATCAAAGCCGCTATTTGGAAACGTATTTAGTAGGAGCCTACAGCAACGGCCGGATATTGTTCAGCAAATAGAACGAGCCGGTCACTACTAATACACCTTCGCTGCGGGCATGCAGCACAGCGAACGCTTCGGCGGGGTCAGGAATGACCTCGCCTTTTGCGTCTAATGACTCCAGCAGCAACTGCAAACGCTGCGGGTTAGCCGAGCCGAAACGGCCAGCGTGGTCGGGCGGAAAACTGGTAATAATTGTGTGCGACGCAAACGTGGCGACTTCCACTAGCAGGTTTTCGTAAAAACTGCGCTGCCCTTTTGTGGGCGCAAACAGCACGGCAAATGTTTTGCCAGGGAATTGGGCCTGTAAGCTGCCGCACAAGGCTTGCATTTTTTGCGGGTTGTGGGCGGCATCCAGTACCACGGTTTTGCCTCGGACCTCGCGCACTTCCTGGCGGGCCGGGATGTGGGTGCGGGCGGCATCGTTCAATTGTTCGGCACTTAGCGGGCGGCCGCCATCACGCTCCAGCACAAACTGCACCGCAGCGGTTGCCATGGCAAAATTCCGGCGCTGGAACGGTGGCAGGAACGGCAGCGGGCTCACCTCCTCCACTATGTGCAGGTCGGCCTGTTTTGCCTTGGCCCTCTCGCGCACCTTGTGCATAATTTCAGGGGACTGGCCGCGGCAAAACACGGCGTTGTGCAGCTGGATGATACCAGCTTTATGCCCGGCAATTTCCGGCAGGGTGTTGCCCAGGATTTGTACGTGGCCGTAGCCAATATCGGTAATGATGCACACCTTGTCCTGGCGCTCAACAATGTTAGTGCTGTCGGCCAGGCCGCCGATACCCACTTCCACTACGGCGTACTCCACTTTTGCCTGGGCAAACTCCCACAAGGCAAATGCGGTTATTACCTGGAAGTAGTTGAGCGGCATGCTG
>DATIIE010000045.1:0-8787 GCA_035479955.1 Saccharimonadales bacterium (SeqCode) | reverse complement strand
CCTCCCAAATTACTTCCGGCTTGTAGCCCTCCGGCAATTGCTCAGGATCATCTACCAGTTCGATACCTTCAAGGGTTTTACTAGCAACAACTGCACCGGCGCTAAATCCTCCATAGACCAAACTGTTATTCAACACCAAATCAGGCGCGATTTGGTCGAAGCCGCTTTGACGCATTGCGCGTCGGAGCGCAAAGGAATTGCCGCCCATTACCCAGACGCCCCCATATTGTTGCAGTTTTGTTACCAAAACCACGGGATCATTAAAGTAATCCCGCAAGTCCAATTCTTCACCTTCCAGACCAATTTTGGCCAAAGAAGCAATTTCTTTCATCAAGTAGTCAGGTCGTTTAGCAGGGCCAAAAATATCGGCGGCATTCATGATAATTGCCACTTTCTTGTTTTTGCCAAAAAGTTCAGCGAACTTCGTAGGATCATCTCCGAGGAAGTATGACGATAGATACAACTTCATAAAGTAATTATATCAGGAGAGAAGATATGACAGATAGAAAAGATGGACCAAACAAAAATGCCAACCATGTACACAAACAAAAAGAGGCTTTAAGCAGCCTCAATTTGACAAATAAAATAATTATTTTATGGCTGGGGCTGAGGGATTCGAACCCCCGAATGCCAGGACCAAAACCTGGTGCCTTACCACTTGGCCAAGCCCCAATATATGAAAATGTAGTAAACAGCGTTAGCCGTTCGTTAACAGGGTAATTCTACTGCAAATCGGCAGTTTCTTCAACCCACGGGGCAAAAACTATTGTGAAGTTTGCAATGCGCGGCCAAAAGTATTGTCGGGGCGTAGCAAGGTATCGTACAGTGGTAGCAATGGCAAAACCAACACCAAACGCAAAAGATTTCATTCAGCCCTTAAATATGAATGGCCTGCAAGGCCGCATGATGCGCATTCCGCCGCCGCCTGGCCGCAAGCGTGAACTGTTGGTTATTTATGGCCACCACTCCCTGTTAGAGCGGTGGTGGGGGCTGGTGCAGAACTTTCAGCAATTTGGCGGCGTAACCATGCCGGACTTGCCCGGTTTTGGTGGCATGGACAGTTTCTACAAAATTGGGCAAAAGCCCACCATCGACAACCTGGCAGATTATCTCGCCTCATTCATTAAATTACGCTACAAGCGCCGCCGTATTACCATTGTTGGTATTTCTTTTGGGTTTGTGGTGGCTACGCGCATGCTGCAGCGCTACCCCGACCTCGCCAAACGGGTAGATATGATTGTCAGCGCCGCCGGTTTCGCCCATTACGACGATTTCCGTTTCAGCAAACAGCGGTTGCTTATGTACCGCAGCGCCAGTAAATTGTTTTCCTTGCCTTTTGCGTCGTGGGTGTGGCGCCACACTGCGCTCAGCCCGTGGGTTTTGCGCAAAGCTTACGCCCGCACCCATAACGCCAAGCACAAATTTGCCGAAGTTGCCGCCCTGCCCGAAAAATTCGAGGCCATGATGAACGTGGAAATAGACCTGTGGCACATGAACGACGCCCGCACCCACTTCTCTACCACCAACGAATTCCTAAACCTCGACAACTGCAAAAGACAAATCCCGGTCCCGGTGTGGCATGTATACACCAAGCACGACCAATACTTTAACAACGACGTTGTCGAGCAACACTTCCGCATCATCTTCACCCATTACGAAGCCGCGCCAGCCAACCTGAAAAACCACGTGGTAAGCGTGTTGGCCGACAAAAAGGAAACAGCGCCGTTTATCCCGCAAAAACTGCGCAAATACCTGAACCAAAAGGACGCATAACAGATGTGCAAGAGGCGCATGGTACAATAGGGGCAACTATGAAGATCGGTTTAATCTGCCCATACAGTATTGCCAAGAATGGCGGTGTACAGGAAATTGTGCGCGCCATGCAGGCGGAACTGACCCGCCGCGGCCACGATTGCTACATTATTACGCCCCGCCCGTCAGACCACGCCAACGAGCCGGAAGACCACATGATTTTTATTGGCGGCTCTGCCGACTTTAACTCGCCCACGCACACCGTTGTACAGGTATCGGCCAGCGTCAGCGATACAATCGACCGCATGCTGGAAGAGGAAAACTTCGATGTGCTGCACTTCCATGAACCCTGGATCCCCATGCTCAGCTACCAAATCCTCAGCCGCTCCAAAACGGCTAATGTAGCCACCTTCCACGCCAAAATGCCCGAAGATATCATGAGCCGCACCATGGCGCGGGTTATTACGCCCTACACCAAGGCTTCCCTGAAATACCTGCACGCGTTAACTGCTGTTTCAGATGCCGCATCCGAACTGGTGTGCCGTATCGCCGACGAACCGGTGGCTATTATCCCGAACGGTGTTGCGCCGCGCTTTACTCCGCCTGCCAAGTTCCACGACAGCCGTAAGAATAAGACCATTTTGTTTGTTGGCCGCCTGGACACGCGCAAAGGCGTGAAATACCTACTGCACGCCTTTAGGCTGCTCTCCGAAAAAGACCCAAACACTTCCCTGTTAATTGCCGGTGACGGCGTAGACCGCGAAAAGCTGGAAGCCCTGTCGCGCGACCTGGAACTGGAAAATGTGCACTTCCTGGGCTTTATTAGCGACGCCGAAAAAATTAAACTGCTGCGCAGCAGCGACCTGTTTTGTGCACCATCCCCGTACGGCGAAAGTTTTGGCCTGGTTATTTTGGAAGCCATGGCTACCGGCCTGGTAACGGTGGCCGGCGACAACCCGGGTTATGGTTCGGTGCTTACAGGTTTGGGCGCGGTGAGCATCATCAACCCCAAGCACACTGCCGAATTTGCCCGCCGCCTGGAGCTTTTGCTGCACGAGCCAGACCTCCGCAAACTATGGCGCCAATGGGCTGCCGAAGAAATGCCGAAGTACAGCTACAAAGCCGTTGTCGACCAATATCTGGAAGTATACGAAGCGGCTATCAAACGGCATAAGCAAAATGCGCAAACTTAAAATTGGTTTTGTTTTTGACGATTCTTTAGACAAGCCGGACGGCGTGCAGCAATATGTGCTGACGCTGGGCCGCTGGCTAACTGCCCAAGGCCACAACGTGCACTACCTGGTGGGCGAAACCAAGCGCACTGACTTGCCGAACTTGTATTCACTGAGCCGCAATGTAAATGTGAGGTTTAACCAGAACCGGATGGCAATCCCGCTGCCAGCGCGCTTGGCGCCCATCCGCGACGTGCTGAGCCGTGAAAACTTTGATGTTTTGCATGTGCAAGTGCCCTACAGCCCGGCGCTGGCCGCCCGCATTATTAAGAGTGCTGGCGCGCGCACCGCGGTTGTGGGCACATTCCACATTGCGCCGCACTCCGGCCTGGTGAGTTTAGGTAACCGCGCACTTGGCGCATGGGTGCGCGGCACGCTGAAGCGTTTCGACGCCATGCTGGCAACTTCCGAACCTGCCCGCCAGTTTGCCCTCAAAACGTTTCATATAGATAGCGAGGTTGGCGGATTGCCGCTGGACCTGCAGGCATTCCACGGCGCCAAACCCTTTGAAAAATACGCCAAGAATATAAACGTCGTATTCTTGGGCCGCTTGGTTGAGCGCAAGGGCTGCCAGTATTTGCTTGCGGCTGTCGCGTATGCGCACCAGCATGGCTTGTGGCCCGTGGGAGCCAAAGTGATTATTTGCGGCGGCGGCCCGCTGGAGGCGAAGCTGAAAGCCCAAGCTGCAGCTGCCAATTTGCAGGATATTGTTGCATTTGTAGGGTACATTTCTGAAGAAGACAAGCCCCGCTACGTTGCCAGTGCCGATGTTGCGGTATATCCCAGCACCGGCGGCGAAAGCTTCGGCATTGTGCTGCTTGAAGCTATGGCAGCCGCCCGCGGCATGGTGCTGGCCGGCGACAACCCTGGATATGCCAGCGTACTGGCGCCAAAGCCAGAGCTACTGTTTAACCCGCACGACACCAAAACTTTTGCCAAAAAACTAGTACATGCGTTAAACGACAAAACAGCCCGCCAGCAAGCGCACGCCTGGCAGCAGCAATACGTGCGCCAGTACGACGTGCCAGTAGTTGGCGAGCGCACCGTTGCTATGTACAACCGGGCGTTGCATATGCGGGCACAGTGAGCCATAATGAGGCTAACCTATGTTTACCTTCCGCGCTAAAAAACACGAAGACACCATTAACTTCAACATTCCAAACCGCACTATTATACGGGTGCTGGTGCTCGTTATCGCCTCGGTTATTGCTATGGCAGCGCTCCGCCAGGCTAGCCACGCGCTCGTGCTTATCTTTACCGGCTTTTTCCTGGCCCTGGCGCTGAACGGCCCGGTGCATTGGCTGGCAGTCCGGCTGCCGGGCAAACGTAAGGGCAGCCGCGTGGCCGCCACCGCCCTGTCCTTCTTTGTGGTGATTGCATTCTTAATTGGGTTCTTGGCGCTTATTGTGCCGCCGCTGGTGCGCCAAACAAGCAGCTTTATTAGCGCTGCGCCGACTATTTTAGAGGACTTAAAGCGCCAGGACAGTCCAGCTGGCCGGGCCATCCAGAAATATCATCTGCAAGGCCAGGTTGATAAAGTATCACACCAGCTCTCCGACCGTTTGGGCGACATTGGCGGGACAGCGGTAAGCAGCGCCGTAAAACTGGGCAGCAGCATTTTCGCCGTGCTTACCATATTAGTACTGACATTTATGATGCTTATTGAAGGTCCGCGCTGGGTGCGCTTCTTCCGCGATATTATCCCAGATGAACACCACGCCCGTGCCGACCGCCTGGCGCGTGACATGTACAAAGTTATTAAGGGCTATGTAAACGGCCAGGTTGTACTGGCAGCTGTTGCCGCCTGTATGCTGTTGCCGGCGCTCATTATTTTGCATGTCAGTTACCCGGCCGCACTTATTGTTGTGGTGTTTATTTGCGGGCTTATCCCGCTTATTGGGCACACTATTGGCGCAACCATTGTAACTACTGTGGCACTGTTCCATTCGCCGCTGACCGCCATAATCATCCTGGCTTACTATATTTTGTACCAGCAAATAGAGAACTACATTATCCAGCCGCGCATCCAGGCCAACTCCACAAATATGTCGCCGCTGTTGGTGTTCGCTGCCGTAATTGTGGGTGTAAACTTTGGCGGGCTGTTCGGCGGGTTGGTGGCTATCCCGGTAATGGGCTGCATCCGCATCGCCTTACTTGACTACTTGCACACCAAACACATTATTGAAGACGACACGTACGAAGACGCGGCTGGCAAACAAAACCACCCGCTTAAAGAAGTCGAAGCTTAGTTTTAGCACATAAGTTTAGGCCGTGCGCGGCCGTGGGTGCTGCGCTAGGCGGCAACTGCCACTTGTCCGTATACCGGCTGGGCAGGCTCAGCAATAACGCGCGCAAGCATTGCAGGCGTTAAGTCGTCGCTGTTCATGAGCGGCACAATCAAGCGGCCCATGGCGATTTCGCGGTGGTGGTCTAGCAGCCCGCTGATGTCGCCTTCGCCGCCCCGCTTGTCGCACAGCATGTCGCGCCCGGCGGCGACAAATTCTTCATAGCCGGTTTGGATGCCCACTTGCAGGCTGCACACTTCGTCGAGCGTGGCATTGCGGAACACCAGCACCTGCACATCTTCGCGGCCAATACAGGCCTCGCCAAGCTTCCAGGCGGCCTTTGAGCCGTCTAAGTATGTTTCCTGCGGCCGGTGCCACTCGGGTGGCGCAAAAGTAAGTGTCTCGTAAGCTGTTGCTGCTGCAGTGCGGATGCCTGCCGAGCCAATAAGCCTGAGCGCCCGCTGCTTTGCCGGGTGGATTACCGATGTCTCGGTCATCACGCCTTCCCTCCAAATTGCTAAAACCCCTGTGGAAGTGCGTGATGACATAATTACCTTTCTAAGCCCTGTACCACACGGGCCCGTTTGCGGTGTCGCGCACGGCGACCCCCTGTTGCTTTAACTTATCGCGGATGTCGTCGGATTTTTGCCACTCCTGGGCGGTGCGTGCCTGTTCGCGTTCGGCAATCAGGTCTTTTTGGGCATGGGTGATATCTGGTCGGTTGCCTAATTGAAGCCCAAACAAACGGTCAATCAAGTTTAGTAACGCTTGGAATTTTTCTGGTTCAACGCCGCTGGCCTCGCCTTTATTAGCAAGGTCTGTTAGGCTGTGCAATGCTTTAGGCGTGTCCAGGTCGTCGCCGGCAGCGGCCAACATGGCCCTGAAGCCGTCAGCGTAGGGCGCGCTGGCTTCTTTGTTGTAGGCCGCTTTCTGGTGTTTTTGGTCTGCCCAGGCGCGCAAATTGTTTAGCAGGTTTTGTGCTGCCTCCAGGCTTTCCCAGGTGAAATTTACTTGTGAGCGGTAGTGCGACTGCAGAATTTTCAAGCGGAACGCCAGCGGGTCAAAGCCATGGCTAATAATATCTTCCAGGGTGTAGAAGTTTTTAAGCGACTTGCTCATCTTTTTGCCGTCAATAAGGATGTGCTCGTTGTGGGCGAAAATGCGTGCCATAACCGGGTCGTCTTCCAGCGCCGTGCTTTGGGCGATTTCGTTTTCGTGGTGCGGGAAAGTAAGGTCGATACCGCCGGTGTGGATGTCGAATGGCTGGCCAAGCTCTTGCCTGCTCATTACCGAACATTCAATGTGCCAGCCAGGGCGGCCGGTAAGGTCCTGGCCGCCAAGCGTAAATTCCCAGGCGGGTTCGCCGGGCTTTTGTTTCTTCCAAAGCGCAAAGTCGTGCACCGATTCTTTGTCGTATTCGTCGTTTTGAATGCGGGCTTCGCTGGTATTTTCAGCGTTCACCGCCAGCAGCTGGCCGTAGGTTTTGCCAGATTTTTTGTACGCCTCAATAGAGAAGTACACGCCGTCGTCGGCAATGTAGGCAAAGCCTTTTTCGTGCAGCTTGGTAATTAAATCTTTCATGCCCCAAATGGTTTTGGCGTCGGTGGCGCGCACAAATGTTATAGGGGTGAGTTCGTTGCCGATGCGCTCGAGGTCGTTATTGAACAGGCCAATGTAGCGGTCGGTGAGCAATTTTAGGGCTTCTTCAGGGGTGTCGTCCGGGAATTCCATGCGGCTGCGGCGGATGGTTTTGTCGTCTACATCTGTGTAGTTCATGACGTGCTGCACATGGTGGCCGCTGAGCGCCACGGCGCGCCTGAGGGTGTCGGCAAAAATGAAAGAGCTGAGGTTGCCAATGTGGGCGTGGTCGTATACCGTGGGGCCACAGGTGTAAATGCGGACGGTGCGGCCGTCGAGCGGTGCGACATCTTCGAGTTTGCGGGAAGCGAGTAGCGTATTATAAATTTTCATAGCGTCCTAGTTGATTTTAGTATAGCGTATTTGGCCAATAAGGTAAGAGGCTGCCACGAAAACCTGCATGCGCTTGCTAGGCGCGGTTTTCGAGGTTGGCGAGCAGTTCGCCCGCCTTCTGGATACAGGACGCTTTTACTTCATCAAACTGCTGGCCGTTTTTGGTCTTAAAACCACTGGCGTATGGGTGGCCGCCGCCGCCAAACGCAGCTGCCAGGTCGCCGGCAATAGGTGCGCCAAAGTTGCAGCGGATTTTGGCGGTTATGTGGCCGTCGCTGTATAGTTTGAACGCAATTGCCACCTCTGTGCCAATGCTCATGCGCATGTCATCCAGCACAAGCATAGAGGGGTTGTACTGCGGGCTGTACTGTTCAATTTCTTTCCATGGAATGGTAATTGCCGCAATGCGGTTGTCTGCAAAGTATTCAATGCGCTGCAACAGCTCACCTTTGTATTTGATGAGTTCCGGGCTTTTGCGCATGAGTTCGCGGCGTTTTTGCTCGAGGGCCGGAATGCTGACACCGCCTTCAACCAGTTCGCCAATAATGTGGATGCTGCGTGCGCTGGTAGCTTCGGTGGTAAGGCCCAGGCTGTCCGACATAATAGCGCTGGACAGCATTTCTTTAGCGGTTTGGCTTAAAGGCCATTGTAATTGCAGGGCAAGTTCGTATATAACTTCGCCGGTGGCAACTGCGGTTTGGTTGCACACCACGTTTGCAAACGTAATGCTGTTCTCTACCGGGTGGTGGTCTATAAGGATGGTTGGTTTGGCGGCGACCCAGCCCTTTTGCCCGGTTTTTTCGAGCTGCTCGAATAAGCTCATGGCGCTGGTGTCTACAATAATGCTGGCATCAAACTGGTGCGGGATCTCTTTAGATACCCTGTCCCAACCTGGCAGCCAGGTTAAGTAACTGGGGATGTCTACGCCGCAGTACAGGATAGGTTCTTTGCCTAACTCGTGCAGGATCTGCTCGAGCGCCAAGGCGCTGCACAAGCTGTCACCGTCAGGGTTGTCGGCCTGTAAAATAACAATACGCTGGGCATCGGCCAGTATCTTTTGTATGGGTTGTGCTTCGGGGTAGGTTGCCATTGCTTCAGTATAGCATTGCCTACTGTAATGCCTGGCGGCCTTCAAGGGCGCGCGTAAGGGTGATTTGGTCGGCATATTCCAGGTCTACGCCAATTGGCAGGCCGCGTGCCAGCCGGGTAACGGCTACTTCGCGGTCGCCAATCTGCTTTTGGATGAATAGCGCGGTGGATTCACCCTCCACACTGGCGTTAGTGGCCAGGATAATTTCCTGCACGTCATCTTCGTCAATTCGCTGGATAAGTTCATTTATGCGCAAGTTTTCCGGGCCTACGCCGTCAATCGGCGAAACCAATCCGCCCAGCACATGGTAAGTGCCTTTGTAGCTGCCGGTTTTTTCAAGCGCCACAATATCGAACGGCTCGGCTACAACGGCTATAACTGTTTTGTCGCGGGTGGGGTCGGTATATAAGTCGGACAAATCCTGGCCGGCAAGCACAAGGGCGAATGTTTTTTTACA
>DATIIE010000044.1:0-6632 GCA_035479955.1 Saccharimonadales bacterium (SeqCode) | reverse complement strand
CGGCAGCCTGCTGCCCGCGCAGTTCGTGTTCGCCGGGGCGATGCAGGGCATTGTGTACGAATATGTTGGCCAGTTTACATTCCCGCTGTGGATTTACCCGGCCGCCGAAAAGCGCCGTTATCTGTTGCTGGGCCTGCCGCTGTTCTGGGGCATTTACATGCTGGTTATGCAAGACACTTGGGCAATTGTGCGCCACGCTGGCGTGCCGTTTGTGCTGGCAATTTTCGTGGTGGCGCTCATCCAATACGTTATTATTGAGGGCTTTAACCTGTGGTCTAACTCCTGGAATTACAAAGGGCCGTTCAAGCGCGCCCCTGCGTTGTATGTTGGCTGGATTATCCTGACGCTCACCTTCGTGGTGGGCTACAACCACTTTGTTACCAGCCCGTTCGGGTATTAGGGCGGCGGACATGGACATGGACTACGATTTTTCGGGCATCTGGACAAGCACTTATTACTACACCAGCACCCGCCGCGGCCCCGGCGAATACCAAAGCACCCACCAAATGATGGGCCAGCGCCGCGGCAACCATGTTGTGTTCGAAAGCCTGCCCAACGACGAAGGCTCATTCTTATTAATACGCCTGAAGCTGGACGGCCGTTTGGCCAACGGCGGCTGGGAAGAAACCAGCTCGCCCACTGGCGCATTTAAAGGCGCGCGTTTTTACGGCCCGGTGCAATTAGTGTTAGATGAAGACGGCAAAGCCTTCCGCGGCTTAAGTTTGGTAACCGGCCGCGACATGAAGGTAAAGACGAACCGCTGGGAAATTGTGCACCGCGCTCAGTCGCCTACACGTGTGGAGGCGGCGTAGCTGACACCCCACCGGTTTTATGCTAGGCTTTTTCTATAACAATTTGGGGCATTAGCTCATTTGGTAGAGCGCCTGCATCGCACGCAGGAGGTGGGCGGTTCGAATCCGCCATGCTCCACCAGGGAGAATCTGAAGACGCTAGCAGGCGTCTTTTTTGCTACAGAATTAACTTGCTATCATAAGCAACATGCTCCAAAATTCAGAGTAAATAACTAAGGAATATATGAGCGCCAAAACCGCTACGAATAAGTCTTCAGGTTTTTCCATAACAACCGTAATAGCTGCGCTGTTCGTGGTTGTGGTTGTTGGTTTTGGCGGCTGGACTGTTCTGCGCAGCGGCAGTAAAGATGACGACGGCGGTAAAACGAATTCTAAAACATCTAGTAGTAACGGCAAGAACCGTACGTCTAACAGTCAGAAATATCTGGTCATTAAGCAATGGGGCGTGCAGCTGCCGCTTTCAGACGGCATTTCCGACGCGTACTACATTGTAAGCAGCAGCACCCACGACCCAGGAACCGGGGAGGCGAACACTGTGTGGCTCAGCCGTGCGTCGCTTGACGACACGGGCTGCAATGCCAATGATTTTGAAGATGGCGGCAGCGGTTCACCCGTGGGCGCGTTGCTGCGTGCGCTGCCAGACGATGTTGACCCCGTTACCGGCACGGCCTACCAGGACTTATATCCGGGCGGCGTTATTGTAGGCAAGTACTACTTTGGTTATAAGGCGTGGGACACTGCCTCGTGTGGTTCACCGGCAATACTGCAAACAACAAATGCGGCATTTGCAGCAGCACTCAGCGGACTAAAAAAGACCAACTAAACGGCGACGTGAAAAGCATCACATTTGTTCGTTTTTTAATTGCGTTTTAATGAATTCCGTTTATGCTGAAGATAACGTGAAAAAAATTACAAAATACCCCCAGCTGGCTCCGCGGATGACGGCGCTGGCGTTTTGTTTATTACTGCTAACGAGCATGTTTATCCCGCCGGTTTCGGCGTATGCTCAAGCGCAAGCTGAGAGTGCCGCTAACGCGGCGGCAGAAGCAGGAATGCCTGTAACCGGCACGCCGGATGTGCAGGGCAAACCTGGCGAAGCGCGCAATACCCCGCTGGCGGATACAAACGCCCGTGAAAAGAAAGCGCCCGACACAACCAAGAAAATGAAAGAGGACTACCCGGGCCCGCTGCCCACACAAGCGACTGGCAATACGGAGAGCCAAGCCACAGAAACCTCCCCAATTCCCGGCATGATCAAATCCCCTGGCGAAGCACTACCTGGCGTAGGCGATGATGCCAAAGTAAAGACCGGCGAAATCACCAGTGAGCGCACGGCAAACTCCACATTTACCCGCAACGCCGACGGTACGGTAACAGAGAAGCGCTTCCTAAACCCCATTAACTATCAAAAAGACGGCAAGTGGGAAACAATTGACGCCACATTAGTTGAAGACAAAAACGCCGGCGACAGCGGCAATGCTTTTGGCAAAGCATTCGGCCAAATGCAATCGTGGATGTCCTCCAGCACAAACTTTACGGTAAAAGCTAACGACTGGCAGGCGCGCTTTAGCCCCAGCGATTCCGACCGCGGCATGGTGCGCGTAAAGAAAGGCAACGACCAAGTTGGCTTTGTGCCAGTGGGCGCAAAAAGCGTTGCACCGGTTATTACTACTGATGAAAAAGGCCACCAAACCGTGCACTACTACGACCTGTGGCCAGGCGTAAATGTATCGTACGAAGTAAACGGCGGCAGCGTAAAAGAAAGCATTGAGCTAAAAGACAAAACTGCCACCAACAGCATGCAATTTAAAGTAGTTGGCGGCGAGTTGGCTAAAAACGAGCAAGGCGGCTTTACGATTAAGGGTGCGTTTGGCGACAAATACACTGTAACGCCGCTGAACCTGATGCTACAAAAGCTCGGCCCGGTTACCGACGCCAAGGTGTTTAGCCAATCATACAAAGACGGCACACTTACTGTGCAAGTAGACAAACAATATTTGCAGGGCTTGCCGGCCACGGCATTCCCAGCAGTAATTGACCCAGGCATAGATACAACCACGGGCCTCAGCGGCACCGATTACTACCGCTCAATAAAAAACGACAACACAGTGTGTAATTACACCAGCAGCCCGCAGTGCAAAATTTACGTAGGCGGCGTTGACCCTGGCAGCGGAACGTACAACTACTGGCGCACTGCATATTACGCGCCGTACACCCGTTTCCAAAACAGCGCCTACAAGTTGGTTGTGGCCAAGCTGTACATGAACATGCAAACTGGCAGCGGCTTCCACGGCTACACCGGCAGCCATGATATGGTTGCCTGGCGCTCGCTGTGCAATAACGCATTTAACTGTATAGACCCGAACATATCGAGCGATGTCTTCAGCGTAGACACGCACGGTGAAATCAACGTTACCGACATGTACAAGAGCGCTATTAACGCAGGTGACTTCGGTATGTGGCTGATGTTGCAAGGCGAAGAATTCCAGTACGACGATTCGTTTAAGGAATTTGACCCGGCCAATACTTATATGAGCTTTACTTGGGCAGATGCGCCAGAAGCGCCGCCAATTTTGTCTCCGCAATCGCTTGGCCAAGTGTTTACTGACCCGCAAGTTTCGTTCCGCGTAGGCACTGTTGCGAACCCAAACAATGGCAACCCGCTGCAATACGAAATCCGCGTAAGCACCGCGCCGAACGGCACCGGCACTATTGTTACCTCTGGCGTCATGGCCAGCACGCAGTGGACGATCCCAGACAGCATGCTGCAAGACGGCACTACATACTACGTGCAAGCGCGCAGCTGCGACCCCAGCAGCGGCAGCGGCGTATGTGGCAACTGGAGCATGAACGTAGATTTCAAAATAGACCTGCGCACCGGCAAAGATAAAACGCAAACATACGACACATTAGGGCCGCTAGATGTAGACCTGGCCACCGGCAACGTAGCAACATCTGCCAGCAGCCACAGCACTACGGCGCTCGGCGGTTCGCTGGGCGTGGGGTTGGATTACAACTCGCCGGTGCGCAGCCGCGTTGGCTTGCACGCGCAGTATTACGGCACGAATAACTTTACCGGCCCAGTGCTTGTAGACCGCGTAGACCAAAACATTGACTTTGAATGGGCGCAAAGCAGCCCGTCGGCGGGAATTGGCATAGACAACTTCTCGGCTAAGTGGGACGGCTACTTTGTAGTGCCCACCACCGGCTCGTACTACTTTGGCGCAAATAACGACGACAGCTTTACGGTAAAAATTGCTGGTAGCACCGTGTATACCAGCACGGGCTGCCAAACAAGCGTGTGCTACGGCAGTAGCTCGGTAGCACTTACTGCTGGCCAAATTGTAACGGTAGAAGCCAGCTACACAGAAGTTACCGGCAACGCCTTTGTAAAACTGTGGGCAAAAGGCGCGGTAACAGAGGGCGCCATGCCAAACACCTGGTTCCGCACCAGCCCGCGGCCAATTGCGCAAACGCACGGCCTTACCGGCACTTATTACTTCGACGACGGCACACACAACTACTCCACCATGCCCATGTTTATGCAGCGCACCGACCCGTGGGTGAACTTTGAATGGGGCACAACATCCCCAGTAGCCAACGGCCCAGCAGATAACTTTATGGCTCGCTGGAACGGTGTATTTACCGCGCCAGTAAGCGGCAGCTACGTATTCGGCGCCTACAGCGACGACGGCGTGCGCATAACGGTAGGCAACGACAACACCATGGTGCTCAACCAGTGGCAAGACCAAGTTGGCGCAGACCGCTGGGGCAGCGGCTACACCTTAACCGCAGGCCAAAGCGTGCCAATTACCGTAGATTACTTTGAACACACCGGCGGCGCCACTATGTCTTTGAAGGTAAAAGGCGCGGTAGCAGAGCAGGCCGTACCCACTGCCTGGCTGTCGCCCAAAGTGCAGGTTTTGCCAGACGGCTGGAACTTAGGCTTAGACCCAGACGGCGACTTAAGCTACGACCACGCCAAAATTAACCCCAACAGCGTAGTGTTAACCGACTCCAGCGGCAGCACCCACGAATACACCTACAGCGGCGGGGGCTACAAACCCCCTGTAAACGAAGACGGACAATTAGTGCGCAACGCCGACGGCACATTTACCCTGGCAGATGTAGACGGCCGCACCTACAACTTCAACGCAGACGGCAGCCTGGCATTAGTTACCAATCCGCTAGACGACCGAAAACCCGCAGCCCTGCAATACAGCTACGCCAGCGTTAGCGGCAGCCCCGCACGGCTGACGCAAATAACAGATGGCGTTACATCTGGCCGCTGGGCAAAATTGTTCTACAGCGGCGCAACAGAATGTGGCAGCACGCCAAGCGGCTTTACCGCCGCACCGTCTAATATGCTGTGCGCCGTACAAACCAACGACAGCCGCAGCACCTATTTCTACTACAACAGCAGCGGCCAACTGGCGCGCATTGCCCAGCCGGGCAGCGCCTACCTAGACTACGGCTACACCACAGACGGCCTGCTGTCTTCTGTACGCGACACCTTGGCGAACGACGCCATTGCCGCTGGCGTACGCACCAACAACGCCGCCGCAACAACAGAACTGGCGTACGATATTCTAGGCCGCGTAACCAGCGTAAAACAGCCTGCACCCACAGCCAGCGCCAGCCGCACTGAGCACACTATCCAGTACCTGCCCGGCAACGGCACGTACTACGGCGCAACCCAGCAGCATGTAACCGGCGTAACCGAACCCAACGGCTTCACCCACCGCGTAGAATACGACGGCCTATTCCGCACCACCCGCGACACAAACATTGCCAACCTCAGCACCACCCAGGAATGGGACACTACCAAAGACTTGCTGTTTAGCACCACTGATGCGGCCAGCCTCAAAAGCACCACCATATACGACGACGAAGACCGCCCGCAGCACAGCTACGGCCCAGCGCCCAGCAGTTACTACGGTACAAACCGCCTGCCAACCAGCACCTACGTAAACACCGTGCCGCACACCGAAACCACCTACGACGGCGGTATCCAGGGCCCAAGCGTAGCCTGGTACAACAGCCGCCTAGTTAGCGACAACGGCACCTTAAAGCCGCTGCTATACGGCGCACCAAAACTGCACACCACCGGCATACTCCCCAGCGACCAAACCGAAATGGGCCGCAACTTTGTAACAGACGCCGCCCCAATAACCGTAGATAGCGGCAGCGACAACATAGCCTTTAGCGCCACTGGCAAAATAGTGTTCCCACAAACTGGCACCTACATGTTCCGCTACTGGCACGACGACGGCGCCAGGCTGTACATAGACGACGCCAGCTTGTTCCCGGATGCAGACTGGTGGCACTTAGGCGAAACCCAAATAGTAAGCACCGCCAGCTTTAGCGCAGTAGCAGGCAAGGTGTACCGCTTTAGGCTAGATTTCGTAAACCGCAACGCCCAATACGCCAACGAAGCCTGGCTTTCCGGCCCCGGCATAACAGACACCAGTGGCAGCGGCTACGGCACCAACCACTGGGGCACATACGTACGCCCAGACTACAGCCTCACCACCAGCACCAAAACATACGACAATACCCTAGGCAACAGCACAGCCACCACCAACTACGGCTCCAACCCAGAACTAGGCCTAGCCCAAAGCAGCAGCGTAGACCCAACTGGCCTCAACCTTACAACTAGCAGTACGTATGAAACGCAGGGGGCAACGGGGAGTTTCTTACGGCAGCTTACTAAAACATTGCCGGGCGGTGCCCAAACCAACTATTCATATTATGGTGCAACTGAAACTCGGGATGACCCTTGCACTACCGCAACTGAAACATATAAAGAAGCAGGACGCA
>DATIIE010000043.1:0-11400 GCA_035479955.1 Saccharimonadales bacterium (SeqCode) | reverse complement strand
ACCCGCACCATAACCGACACCAGCGGCAAACAACACACCGTGCACCTCGGCCGCGTGCCACTGCTTATTGGTATTTCGTATTACCAGGCGCCCACCAGCGGCTACATCCCGCCATTTGTGCAGGGGTTAGCCAACAATATTGCCGGGCGGCCGGTGTCGCTGATGCGCATTCTGGTTTGCTCAATATTACTGCTACTGGCCTTCGTAAGCACTGCGGCACTGCTCTACACCTCTATCCGCTCTGGCTTGATCTCAATCGGCCGGAACCCGCTTGCCGCGGGCGCAATCCGGCGCGGCCTGGTCCAGATTGGCGTGGCGGTTGTGCTCATCTTAGGGCTGGTGCTGCTGGCCAGCTACATAATCCTCACCGTATAACACTTTAAAAAAGTGCTTGTGTTTATCAGAGGTAACGTTGTAAAATATTCTTACGCGCCTTAAATAAACACGTGTGAGAAAAAATGAAAGACGACGGACCCCAGTTGAGTGTCCAACCGGTTAGCGGCCAAAGCCCGCCGGCAAATTCCTTCGACGGCATGCTGCGTATCCCAAGCTCCGCCGAAACACTCGATACCACTATTGGCCAGGATGTCCGCAGCCCCTACCAGGACGCTGATGCTGCTAGTGCCCAAACACACCCGCTGAAAAAACTGCTGCTGACGCGCATTGGCCTGGGCGCGCTTATTTTTCTCATTACTGCCTCTGTTATTTTTATTGCTGTCCAGCGCAGCAGCCGCAACACGCCCGTGCAGGCGGGCAACTTTAAAAGCACCCACTTGCCACTGGGCAGTGTTATTGGCACCTCGCCTATCAAGGTGAACGGGTCGCCAACGTTATCTATTAACGGCCAGCTTTTAGTGAGCAAAACACTTACTATCGCTCCATCTGCACAACCGGACGCGCCAACTATGGGCCAAATTTACTATGACAACGCCTCGAATGTACTGTCGTTCTACAATGGTACAGAATTTGTGCCCATGGGCGGCACCACCATCCAGAACACCACCAACGTCACCAATGTTACGAACGCAGGCGGCGGCGCCAGCAGCCTGACAGCCGGCGGCGGCGCAGCTGGTGTACTGGCTAAATTTACCGGCGGGCAAACGCTGGGGCCGTCTATTTTTAGTGAGAGCGGCAGCACTGGCTCTGTTGGCGGTAACCTGAACATCGTAACTGCGAACGCCCAGCCCCAGGCCGAGCGCCGCTTATGGCCAAACAACCCCACGCCGACGGTAACAGATGAGTCGGGCGACAGTTTATCGGTAGAAGTAGGCGTAAAATTCCAGGTAGATGTCAGCGGCTTTATTACTGGCATGCGTTTTTACAAGGGCGCAACCAATACGGGCACACATGTAGGCACCCTGTGGAGCACCAACGGCACAGCGCTGGGAACCGCCACATTTGCCGATGAATCAGCCACCGGGTGGCAAGAGGTGAGCTTCTCATCACCAATCCCGGTTGCCGCCGAAACAACGTATGTTGCGTCGTACCATGCCACCGGCGGCCACTATGCCCACGACGACCACTACTTCACATCCAGCAGCCAGGACAACGGGCCATTGCATGCTTTGCAAGATGGGTCAGACGGCGGGAACGGCGTGTTCAAATACGGCGCTACGCCAACCTATCCCAGCGGCGCTTTTAACAGCCAGAACTACTGGGTAGATGTAAACTTCAAGCCAAACCCGCCACCGTCACGCTACCAGGTGAACGGCGTACAAATTGCGTCGTCAGACTTAGCCAACAATACTGACATAGCCAAGCGCACCTCATCGCAACTGTTCAGTGGCATAAATACGTTCCGAAGCCCGGTGGCCTCAACATCGGCATTCAGTATCCAGGATGTAAACGGCACTGCCATGCTTACCGCTGATACCACCAGCTCGCAGCTGGTTGTCGGCACCCCGGGCGGCGACGTTACCGGCGTGGTATTCGTGCTCAGCAACCGCCGCGCGCCGGGCGACCCGGCAGGGGCTGAAGGCGGCACTTACTTTAACGCATCAAGCAGCATGTTCCGTTGCTACCGTAATGCGCAGTGGGGGCCATGCGCCACCCTGGAAGCAGAGAGCGCCTACAGTGTCTACGACGAGTTCATGGGCGGCGCAACCAGCGGCAACGTCAGTAGCCTGGGGTGGAGCCAGCAGGCCATTGGCGCAAACGGCGCTATTAGCTTTAACCCCGCCTCACCCGCGCCTAGCGCCGACCGCCCTGGCGTGCTGGAGCTCCAAACGCCGGCGGTTTCCAACCAGGGCAGCACACTGACGCTTGCCAACAGTAACGGCGGCTCTATGCTCCTGCAAAAAGGTACCTCCGTAAAAACTGCAGTGGCCGTGGGTTCAAATACCAACGTGGTACTGCGCGTGGGGCTGCACCCTGAAACCACTGGCACCGCCCAGCCTGTTTCTGGTGCGTGGTTTGAGGCAAATACGGCAGTCTCCCCTAACTGGCGCTTCTGCGTAGGTGACGGCACGGTAGCCAATTGTACAACAACCGGCACTGTCGTTGCTGCCAACAGCTGGATGCGGTTTGAGATACGCGTCACCGCCACTGGCGTAGGCTCGTCGCTTGTTGGTTTTGGCATGAATGGCGACTTCTTTAACGTCAGCAGCACTACGGTAGACACTGGCACCCGCCTGTCTCCAGCCATGAGTTGCTTTACTCTGGCCGCTACAGCCAAAACCTGCTACTGGGACTACTTCCAGCTAACTGGTACGACCAGCAACTTCCGCTAGGCGGGGCGCTCTAGCTAGGCAGCGCTAGTCGCGCTTCAGCATTACGGTGAATGCTTCAGCGGGGATGTCAACTTTACCAAAGCGCTTCATACGCTTCTTGCCTTTTGCCTGTTTGGCCAGCACTTTCTTTTTACGGGACACATCGCCGCCGTACAGCCCAGTGGTTACGTCTTTCCTGAATGCGCTGATGTCTTCACGGGCGATAAACCTGGCGCCAATTGCCGCCTGCAAACTCACGGCGAACTGCTGGCGTGGGATCACGTCTTTTAATTTGGCAACAATTTCACGGCCCATACGCTCGGCTTCGGTGCGGTGCACCATGATGCTGAGGGAATCGATACGCTCGCCAGCCACAAAGAAATCAAGCTTAACTAAGTCTTCGGCGCGGTAATCGGCCAGCTCGTAGTTGAACGATCCATAGCCGCTGGTAAGACTTTTCAGCAGGTCATAAAAATCGGTTAACAAGTTAGCAAGCGGCGCTTCAAAACTAATGAGCGCCCGCTCGTCGATATAACTGAGGTTTTTGTGCAGGCCGCGCTTCTGGTTAATGAGCTGGATGATCCCGCCCACATACGTTTGCGGCGTTACAATTTCGCCCTTGATCCACGGCTCGCGGATTTCTTTAATTTTAGCAACGTCAGGCAGGTCGGCGGCGCTTTTGATATCCACTTCTTCACCATTCAGCAGGCTCACGTGGTAGTCGGTGCTGGGGTTGGTAACGATAAGGTCGAGGTTGTATTCGCGCTCCAGGCGCTCACGCACAATGTCCATGTGCAGCAGGCCCAGGAAACCAACGCGCACGCCAAAGCCCAGAACCGGCGAATTTTCCGGCTCAAACTGGAGGGCGCTGTCGCTTAACGACAGTTTTTCAATGGCTTCTTTCAGGTCGTTGTAGTGCTCGTTGCTGTCCGGGAAAAAGCCAGCGTATACAAACGGCTTTACGTCGAGGTAGCCGGGCAGGGGGTCGGTTGCCGGGCGCTTGGCAAGCGTTACGGTGTCGCCTACTTTTGCTTCGCGGGTTGATTTCAGGTTGGTTACAATGTAGCCGATTTCCCCTGTTTCAATGGCCTGTAGCGGCGACATGTCGGGTTTGAGCGCCCCAACTTCCAGCGCCAAGCCCTGGGCATCGGCGTTCACCATTTTAATGGCGTCGCCCTTGCCTATGCGGCCGTCAACGGCGCGCACATACAAAATAACGCCGCGGTAATCGTCGTAGTAGCTGTCGAAAATAAGGGCGCGGGTCGAGTCCGAATCTGAGCCCGGAGGCGGCGGCACATCTTGCACCACGCGCTCCAAAACAGTGTCTACGCCCTGCCCGGTTTTGGCGCTGATTTGCAGGATGTCCTCAAACTTACAGCCCAGCAAGCTGACAATTTCGGCGCCAACGCGCTCAACGTCTGAGGCGGGCAAGTCAATTTTGTTCAGTACCGGGATAATGGTTAGGTCAGCGGCCAGGGCCAGGTATACATTAGCTAAGGTTTGCGCCTGCATGCCCTGGGTGGCGTCCACCACTAAAATGGCGCCTTCGCAGGCTTCCAGGCTGCGCGACACTTCATAGCTGAAGTCAACGTGGCCAGGCGTATCAATAAGGTTCAGCTGGAAGCCTTTGTAGTCCATGCGCACCGGCTGCAGCTTAATGGTAATGCCGCGTTCGCGCTCCAAATCCATACGGTCCAGCAGCTGTTCTTTCATCAGGCGCTTTTCCACAGTGCCGGTCATTTCCAGCAAACGGTCGGCCAACGTGCTTTTGCCGTGGTCGATATGCGCGATAATACAAAAGTTGCGGATATGGTCTTGCTTCATTGCCATTGATTATAACAGAGGTAGCGCAAAAGCCGAACTATTGCTAAATAACCCGTAAAATTTTATAATTTGCTTCTATGTCTGACATCGCCGCCTGTGGCAACGTATTGCCGCGTATAACCGAACCTTACCAGCTGTTGCCTGGCCTGATTTCGCGCACTTGCGGCGCATATGACGCCTCCCGCGGTGAAATGCCTGATGCAGAACGCAGCCAGCACTTGAAGCAACTACGCGACACTTGTGCCACGCTCGACGTACCTGGCCAAGATACATTTGCAGCGTCGCTTATTGCCGCCAACAGGACCCAGGAATCCACCGGCACCATGGACAGCATCATGCGTGAAGCACTGCTGGAGGGTGACGAACTCAGCGAAGCCCTGTTCATCAACCTCGGCCTGGAAACCAAAACATCATTCCGGGCGCTAAAACTATGGGAAGCCGGGTACGGGCAAGATACATTGCCCAATAATGAACCTGACCCATCGGCTATGACCCACGCCGAATACCTCCAGGAATGCGCCCAGCGCACACTTGATATTGAGCGCCAGCGCCCGGGCGGCGTACGGCTGCTGGCGAAGCGGTATGGTATCCGCAACACTGGACGTATTCCCGAAGATTGGCTGCTAGACACCATAGATAATGGCCACAACCCACATAAGCGCGTCATTTTTGCGGCGTTTGCCAGCCGCTGTCGTAATGGCGCCCTGGAGCAAACTGCTGAGCGCCTTAATGAAACGCGTAAGAAACTCCCAGAGGACACCGTCATGGTCCCAGTGGAAATTGCCCGCCGCAGCGAATTGGAAGAACGCTTAGGCTTTCTGGAACGCGCACAAAATATTTCCGGCCATAAAAGCAATGTGGCAGGGGCTATTATGGCCGGCCACGGCAACCACCGGGAGGGCCGGCAAGATCAGATAGGGCTGTGTGTTATTTATGGCGCACGCTCGAGTTACACTGAATTTCTTACTTTGCGTGACATTGAAGGGACGATTGGCAACATGCTCATACGCGTACTAGCTCCAGACGCCCACACCTTCCTCCTCTCCTGTAGTATGGCCGCAGACGACAATGGCTTGGGTGCGCGGCTCAGCGACCGCATGCACCGCGACGTAGTTGGTCTTCGTGAACCAGCCGGCATGGCCAGTGTTGAAATAATCATTAATGGGGACGCCGTCCGGTTTGTTCCGAAGCTACGTACCAGAATACCGGCTTCGCCTACGGAGTGGAAAGGTATACCCAGCGACCCGCGCTACCTCACGCCGCACGTTAGCCAGCAAACGGCGAGCGCACCCGGCTTAGCATCAGCCGCTTGATACCGGTGAATATTGGCCGGGCCTCGTCCAGCCCGAACAGGCCAGACAGGGCAATGTGCACAACAAACACCGCACCCGCAATCACGCTTAGTTTTTCAGCCAGCGTAATACCCAGGTCATTGGCGCCCAGCGGCAGGAACGACACCGCCAGGTAACCAGCCACCATCGTAAAGCCGCTCACTGAAATAATGCGGCCCAAGCCGCCCCAGAACTTCATGTTTATCAGGCCGCGGTCGCGGATAACCATTACAGTACCTAGCACAACCACCTCTGCCATAGATGCCAGGCTTGCCGACAGTGCCAAACCGGCAATGCCGTACGACTCTTTGCGCGCCAGCAATGCGGCAAGTGCGATGTTAAGCGAAATCGTCATAACTGACACAAGCAGCGGCGTGCGCGTGTCTTTACGGGCATAGAACCAGCGCGACACAATGGTGTACATGGTGCGGAAGAAAATGCCGATAGTCAGGAAGCCAAAAATTAAGGCGATCGGCTGTGAGTTGCGCGAGAAGATTAAGTGGGCTAGGTAGCCGCGCCCAAAATACGCAATGATAACCACCGGGATAGTGACCCATATCATGAAACGCAGAATGCGCAGGAAGTCGGTGCGGAACAAGTCTGGCCGGCCAATGCTTAAGCGCGCTGCCAGCCGCGGGAAAGCAGCCGTTGAAATTGCGGTGCCAATCAGCATAATTGGCGCGGCCTGCAAAGTGCTGGCGTTATTGTAGTAGCTAATGTTGCCCTCACCCAGGCGGCGGGCAAAGTTGGTCTCCACAATAACCTGAAGCTGGTCCATGCCCTGGTCCAGCGAACGCGGCGGCAGCTGTTTCAGCACCGTTTTGAAATCATCGCTGCGCCAGCTGATCTTTGGCCGCCAGCTAAAGCGCGTGCCAATAAGGCCGCAGCACACCACCAGCAGCTGGGCGAAACCACCCACCAGCGCGCCGACACCCAGGCCTTTCAGCCCGAATTCGGTGTTCCGGAAAATATAAATGCTCAAGATAATTGAAACGTTGTAAAACAGCGGGGCAATAGCAAAGAAGAAAAACCGGCCCAGCGTTTGCTGAACACTGGCTAAAATACCGGAAATAGTAAACAGCAGCGGGTTCAGCGCCAGGAACTGCATAATAACCGTGGCGTTGTGCAGCTGCTGCGGGTCAAGGTTAGGCGCCACAATGTGGTTAATAAGCGGTTTTGCGAATATGAAAATAACCAGCGCGACTGCGCCCATAATCATACTTAACAAGTTCAGTAAACTGGAGCTGATCTCCCACATGCCTTTGCGGTCGCCCTTCATTAGGCGGTCGGATAGAATGGGGATGAACGCCACCCCCAATACGCCGGCGGCGATTGTGTAGAAGAAAAAGTCGGGGATGTTGAAGGCCGCAAAGTATGCATCAGTGCTGCCTGGGCCAGTGGACGGGAAGTTGCCGTTAACCAATTTGGTGCGCAGGAACCCTAGTAACTGGCCAATTAACGCAGCGCCAATCAGCAGTAACGCTACATTGGAGAGCGGGATGCGTTTCTTAGGGGCGGGCTGTTTTTCTTGCATGGTCTATTTGCTGTTTGGGGTCTTAGGCTTAGTATATCGCTTCGCCTGGAAAAGGGATACCGCAAAAACAGACATGTAACGGGTGTGCGGATCCATTAACCCACCATCGTATTACAGATTAATACAGTGCTGCTGCCTTGGGCATGTGTGAGCCCTTCAGCACTTCTTTCACTTCTTCAGCTTCGACAGTTTCTTTTTCGAGCAGGCGGTCTTTCAGTTTGCGCAGGTGTTCTACGTTGGCGCGCAGCACGGCGTGGGCGCGCTGGGTGGCTTCAGTAATGAGCGCTTCAACTTCGTCGTCAATGACCTTGGCGGTTTCATCGGAGTAATCACGTTCGTGCACAATGCGGTCGATCATCATGCCGTCGTCAACATGGAATACCTGGTTACGCAGTTTTTTGCCCATGCCCTGGTTGATCACCATGTCGCGGGCCAGTTCAGCTGCTTTTTGCAGGTCGGAACCTGCGCCAGTAGTCACGTGGTCGGCGCCGTAAATGATCTCTTCGGCAATGCGGCCGCCAACCATGCGGGCCAGCACGTCTTTAAACTCGACTAGGCTGTGGTAGGATTTGTCGTGTTCCGGGATAAACCAGGTGACACCGCCGGTACCGCCGCGGGGGATGATAGTTACCTTATGCACAAGGTCGCTGTCTGGCAGTACGTGGCCAACAATGGCGTGGCCGGCTTCGTGGAAGGCGGTGATTTCCTTCTCTTTTTCGCTCATTACTTTGCTCTTGCGCTCCGGGCCAATGGCGACCTTTTCGAAGGCAGAGGTAACGTCGTCGTTACTGATTTCCTTGTGGTTCAAACGTGCGGCAATAATTGCGGCTTCGTTAGCAATGTTGGCCAGGTCGGCACCCGAAGAACCGGCAGATTTTGCAGCCAGCGCATCCAGGTCGACTTTAGAAGAAGTTGGTTTCTTTTCGAAGTGCACCTTCAGGATGGCTTCGCGGTCTTTGCGGTCTGGCAGGCCAATGTCCACGCGGCGGTCGAAGCGGCCGGGGCGAAGCAGGGCAGGGTCGAGGACGTCGGCGCGGTTAGTTGCAGCCAGCACAATAACGTTTTGGCCTTGTTCAAAGCCGTCCATTTCAACCAGGATTTGGTTCAGAGTTTGCTCACGTTCGTCGTGGCCGCCACCCATGCCAGAGCCACGGCGGCGTCCAACAGCGTCAATTTCGTCTACGAATATAATGCATGGTGCGTTCTTTTTGGCCTTTGCAAACAAATCGCGAACACGACTTGCACCAACACCAACAAACATTTCAACAAACTCAGAACCGGAGATGCTGAAGAATGGTACGTTCGCTTCCCCGGCTACGGCGCGCGCCAGCATAGTTTTACCGGTGCCAGGAGGCCCAACCAGCAACACACCCTTGGGGATACGGGCGCCCAAATGCGCAAACTTCTTGGGGTATTTCAGGAATTCAACGACTTCTTCCAGGTCTTGCTTGGCTTCGTTGCTGCCGGCAATATCACCAAATGTAACTTTGTCTTTTTCATTGCCGTACAGGCGGGCGCGGCTCTTGCCAAAGCTGAGCGCCTGGTTCCCCTGCCCTTGTGCGCTGCGCAGCATGATGTACAGCACAATGCTAATGACCACTACAGGCAACAGGCCAATCAGCAGGTTTTCAACGGTTGAGCCAGTGCTGCTTTGCGGTTTGTAAGACACTTCAACGTCGCGGGTATTGAAACCGTCGTCTTTGACGCTGGAGTTCGGGTCTTTGTAGGTTTTAAGCGTAGCCTTTGATTCGCCGCGCTTAGTAATGTCAACCTGGTTGCCGGAAACTTCCATTTTGGCATACTTGCCCTGGTTCGCTTCGGTAACGGCTTGGGTGAGCGGTATTGTCTTCAGGCCGCCAGACTGGTTGTACGCAGCAAACATCACCAACGCAAATATAATCAGGATGGCAATGAAGCCAATACTTTTGTAGCTTCGCTTGTTATTGCCGCCCCGGTTGCCTGGGCGGAAAGGCTTGTTCGAGTTATCCATATGAGGGCATTATACACTAACCTCTGGCAGCGCGGAGTGTTAAGGTGATGTGGTTTTTGCTTGCTTTTAGTTCGCGCTTGGCCGTAATGTCGGCGCGCTTGCCGGGCGCGGCAGTTTTGGCAAACACTGTGAGCCGGTGGATAGCCTTGCGGTCGAACGGCAATTGCCAGCGGCGCAGCCAGGCGGCCATGGCCTCGGTGGATACGTCGTATGGCAGCGCAATAAACCATGCGCGGTCGAGTTCCAGGGTGCTGGTATGTGGGGCGAGCTCGCGCTCAATGGCAGCGCGCGTTGCTGCGGCGTTATGTATATGTTTGATGAGCTGCCCGCGCTGTGAGACGGACATTTTGGGCAGCACGCGGCGGCGCAGGTAATTGCGCAGGTAGCGCTCGTCGGCGTTGGTACTGTCTTCACGCCACGTTATATCGTGTGCGCGAGCGTACATTTGGATATCGATTTTTGGCACGGTCAGCAGCGGCCGCACCACAGCATCAGTAGATTGCAGTCCGGCCAGCCCGCGCGGGCCAGTGCCGCGCAGCATATTAATAAGCGCTGTTTCAATGGCGTCGTCCTGGTGGTGGGCGGTAATAATTGCGGCGGCGCCCTGCGCTGCCCTCACCTGCTCCAAAAAGTTGTAGCGGGCGGTGCGGGCGGTTGCCTCGCTGGCGCCAGCGCCCAGATTGCCGCGGGCAAATACAAATGGCAAGCCATAGCGTTCGGCTTGGGTTTGCACCAGCTTGCGGTCTTCGTCGGAATCGGCGCGGATGCCATGTTCAAAATGCGCTGCTACCAGCTCCAGGCCAGGCTCCTGCACCAGCCGGTGCAGCAAAGCCATAGAATCAACGCCGCCGCTCACAGCAACCACATATTTCCCTGGTGTAATAACAATGTCCATCAGATACAATCTTACCGCCCAAGGCGTGAAAACCCTAGCCAACAGAGTAAAAATCTGCTATATTATCCGGGTCATATGGCGGCGTAGCTCAGCTGGTTAGAGCACAGGACTCATAAGCCTGGGGTCAGTGGTTCAAGTCCACTCGCCGCTACCAATTTCGACCGTTTGAAACTCCTCGTAACAGAGGAGTTTTTTGTTCTTGCGTTTCGCGGCTGGCCAAAGAAGCGCTACAAGAGGCGCTAGCCGCGGTCAAGCATTGGGTAGGCGCGCTGCAGGCTACTAGCGATAGCCACAACATCCTCGTACTGGCCGGGCTGCATGCCAAGCAAGTGCTGGTTTTCAGGGTCAATTACGGCGTGCAGGCCAGCGGTGACATATTCAAAATGTGTCGTCCAGATAGGGAGTGGGTTGGGGCGCTGTTCTTTACCGGAAGTGCCGCCCGTTGGGTTGGCGGCGGCCAGGGCGCTCAAGCCGACATAGCCAGCCGTTTGCTGCAGGCGCTCCTTTTGCTCCGCAGTTACGCTGGGGTCGGCTGCATAATCAGGATTATGGATAAACCGGGCGTATGGCGTGGTTAAAAGACCGGCGTTCAACGTATTGCCGGAACTAATGGGATGTTTTACATGCAGCGGAATGCCGCGGTACGGCGTAACGTCCCGGCTTGTATAGTCAGCAACCCGGCGGGCTGAGGCTGCCTGTAATGGCGTTACGCCCAGCTGCTGGGTATCGGCGCTTACCACGTACCCGCCAGGCGTTGCCCACACCGGTTCGGACTGCGCGTCGCCGCTCCGTTTGTACAGTAGTACCTCAATATCGTCACGCGCTTCATTCAGGCGCATGGTAACGGCGTCGCACATCGGCAAACCGCCCAGGTGCGTATACCAGCCAATGCCGGTCGGCATACCCAGCGGTTCACCATCCGGGGAACGCAACGCCAGCAGTGCCTGCCAGCCAGGGACAAGCGGGCGGTTATGCTGGTCAAAGTCACGCACGCGCCCGGCAATTGCCCGTTTGACCGCCGGGTGGTCATCTGGCAGTTTCCAGTCGCCGCCGGTCGGCAGGTCTGGGTCAGGCTCACCAAACAGTAATTGCTCAGGTTTCATATGCTCCAACGTTTG
>DATIIE010000042.1:0-9146 GCA_035479955.1 Saccharimonadales bacterium (SeqCode) | reverse complement strand
AGCGTGAATGAAGCCTATCTGCAAACCAACGACTGGACCGACAAAGCCGGCGCTTGGAGCATCCAAAGCGGGGCTGCACCCTTAATTGCGTACATCAAGGGCAACTACGACACCATTGTTGGCCTGCCGTCGCACCTGTTGACAGCGTTACTACAAGAGCAGGGCGTCTCCGCTAATCCGCTCCGCCTGACGCCGCCCGTGCCGCAGCGCTAGTTTTAGTACCGGCTCGGCTCGGCCAGCGGTTGCGCAAACCGGCGTAACTTGCTTAAATACTGCTAATGGCAAAAACAAAAAACAAGGCGCCTCGCCGCAGTTCCACTGCCGCCGATATGGACGGTGTGTATCTGTTAAAGCTGTTGCTTTACGTTTTACTGGGGTCGGTTTGGATAAAGCTGGGGCACGACAACCAGCTTAACCTGCCTCTACCTGTCGGCCTGTTTACTGGGCTGTTATTCTCTAGCCACGAGCACTTCCGCATTGACCGCAAAATAGAATACGCAGTGCTGCTTGTGGCCATGTTAGTTGGCTATTTTGCCCCGTACGGGCTGTATATCAATTTCTAGAGTGCGCAGCAGCTTAGGCGGCACGGCCGTACTGGGAAGGATGTTCCGGTGGGGCGGGGTGTTGCAGGGGTGGCATAGCGCCTCCCTGGGATTCCCAGAACTCTGCGGCAAGCTCGTCCATGCGGCTGTAAGCATGGTTCGCCAAATGGCGGTAGCCGGTTTCGCTGGTAACGCCGGCAACAGCACTCTCAGGGTCTAAGTTCTTATGCAGGTTGGTGAGCGCGCCGCTCCATTGTTCATCGCCGCGGGTTTGCAAAGGGTGTTCGAATGTTTTCCAAACGACATCTAATGCGCCTTCATCGCCAACGGCTGCAGTGTATACGTCTCCCAGGTCTTCACCAGGGGTGCCGCGGCTGGCGACTATGGCAGTGTCAACACTTGCGGCGTACGGTTCAATTAAGTCGCGCGTAAAGCGGATGGAGCCCAGGGTGTCGCCTGCAGATTCAGTCACCAGAAGCACACGTGCCGGGTCAGTGCCGCTTTTTGAGGCCAAACGTTCGGCATGGTTGGTATACGTTTCTATGGGTTTGCCGCCATTTACCGAGCGGGAAGCGGCAATGTAGCCGGTAGGGATGCGCACGCCAGCAGCTTCAAACACCTTGCGAATAAAGCGGGTTGGCAGGCGTCCGCTGGTGTCGTCGCCCACAAGTACGTTCCATTGGTGCTCAGGATAGGCGTTTACCAGCTGGCCAGCCAGGTTAAACAGCAATGGCTTCGCGCCTTCAAGGCGTGCGTCGAACTGCTGGGTGGCTTTTTCTTCACTGGGGCGGCGATTACCGCGAAATCTGTTGAACATAGCGTATATCCTAACCCTGCAAGAGAATTAAGTTGTGTATATTCTATCATAATGCTTGTACTTAGTCAATGTATCTGCCTGGTTAGCGGTGGCTGGCCCTTGCCGCTAAAGACCGGCCCATAAGGCCTGCCAGGAACAGGGCGTCCCGCGCGTAACGGGGGCCAAGGCGCCGGGGCTCGGCTGCCATACGGTGTAACCACTCAAGGCCATGCGTCTGCATGCCATCGCTTGCGCGCTGCTTGGTTCCTGCTGCAAAATCAATCGCCGCGCCAACTGGAAGAATGACACCTTGCCTGATTTTCGGCAGCTGCTTACTTGCCCAAATCTCTGATTTCGGCGCGCCAGCGCACACAAAAACCGCCGTAGGCTGCTTAGGCACAGAAAGGTCGTTTATAAACTCTACTACTGTTGCATCTTCTTTTGGGTTAGAACCGAACTCCATGCTTGGGCTTACGCCATACACCTCCAGGCCAGGGAACTCGCCGCTACGGTTAGCGGTGGCCATATCATTTACCGCTTGGGTAGCGCCACCAATATATAGTGCCCGACCGCCGCATTTTTGTAAGCGTGCGCACAGTGCCGGCTCTAAGTCCGAACCTGCGATACGCTCTTTGAGTGGTGTGCCCTGTAATTTGCTTGCCCATACTAGAGGCATACCATCTGCAAAACGTACCGCAGCGGCGCCATACGCTGCCTGAAATTCAGGGTCGGTACGCAGTAAACGCATGTGCTGGGCGTTCGGTGTAACGGCCAGTGAGGGCTGGCTTCCCTCGGCAAGCGCGGCAGTTAGGTCAGCTGCTTCGGGAAGGGTAACGTTTTGGATTGCCCAGCCATCTAAAGATACAGTTGGCGCCCCTGTAGGTCCTTCGGGAGTCCGTGTCATTGGTATTGGTATAGCATAATGTACGCATGCACGCTAGTTTGTTGCTAGAACAATGTGGCCGGATTAGCGCTGTATAAATGGCAGAATGACATCATTGACTGTCATGTGGGCCAAGGGCACGAAGAGGGCAGCAGTGCCGCTGTTAGTTACCACGCGCTCGGTAAATGTGGCCGATGTAGGCTTTTGCGTAGCGTAAGGTAAGGCAGGTGGGGGTTCTGGTTGTACGGCCTCCTGCATGGGTGCGGGCAGCGGCTCTAAGGTGGGTGGTGCGGATTCACGCCGGGCTGCAATAACCGCTGCTTGCGCCCTGTGCCGCCGTACCATTAAATGCTGCGCAAGCCCGGAGGCGCCATGGCCAATAGCATACAGTGTCGCCCCAGTGGCCTCAACAACAAATGCCGGGTTATGGTGCTCTACACCGTATTTTGCAGAGAGGTACGTTATGCCGGCGCCGCACAGGAGCATTACATCGTTGCACAGCGCAATCTGGCCCAGGCGGTTTGCAAAATAGCGCCGGTATGGCTCATCACCACGTAAGGCAGCGCGGGTTGCTTCGGTGTAGCACCAGCGGGCGCTGTGTTTGGCAGTAAACGGCATTTTGCCCACTGCTTTAATGAATTGTTCCTGAATTGGCATTCACCTATCTTCGCACAGCATGGCCGCGGCAAAACAATGTAAAATAGTCTACATATTGACAAGGGGTCGCTTTCTCTGTTAAGATGTAACGGTATCACAAATTCCTGTACTTGGTGATTTGGGAAGGTCTGGCCTCTAACAGAGGCGGAAACCGCCCGGAGCCGAGCATTTTTATGTCAAACGTACGCAGACATAAACATCGCCGGCGCAGGATAAACAGAGGTGCGTGGCCCAAGTTTTGGCGTACCCGGAGTAACTATGAAAGCATTAATCACTCGGAAGGTCGGCATGACCAGCACCATCTCTGAAGATGGCGCTGTACAAGCTGTGACCTTGCTTTCCGCTAGTCCCTGCGTTATTACGCAGGTCAAAACCAACGAGCCCGACGGCTACACTGCCGTACAGGTTGGTTTTGAGGAAGCAAAAAAACAAAACGTCGCCAAGGCCCAGCAAGGCCACTTTGCGAAGGCTGGCGAAGGCATTATGCCGAAGATTGTCCGCGAATTCCGCGTTGACGAAATCACAGAAGACCTCAAGGTTGGCGCACAAATCAGCCCCGAGGTCTTTTCAGTTGGCGACGAAATCGACGCTACTGGCACCAGTAAGGGTAAAGGTTGGGCTGGCACAATTAAGCGCCACAACTTCCACCGCGGCCGCAAGACCCACGGTGGCCGTTCCTACCGCCGCCCTGGTTCCATCGGTTCGATGTACCCGCAGCGTATTTTTAAAGGTAAGAAGATGGCCGGCCACATGGGCCACGAGCAAGTAACCGTCAAGAACCTGAAGGTTGCTTTCGTGGACACCACCCTGGGCGTCATCGGTGTTACCGGTGCAGTACCTGGCCCCCGCCAAGGTATTGTCATTATTAAGGAGGCGAAGTAATGGCTGACGTATCTACGTACACCAAGAGTGGCACCAAAGCCGCTACCGCCGCTAAGTTGGACAAAGCCGTCTTTGCCGAGATGCCGGAAAACCACGAGCTTCTGAAGCTCGCTTACACCGCATACCTGGCAAATGGCCGCGACAACCTGGCAGTAACCAAGACTCGCGGCCTTGTTAGTGGTGGTGGTAAGAAGCCATGGAAGCAAAAGGGCACTGGCCGTGCACGTTTCGGCTCCAGCCGTAACCCAATTTGGCGTGGCGGTGGTATCGCCTTTGGCCCAACCGGCCAAGAGAACTACTCCATTAAGGTCAACATTGTTGCCAAGCGCAAAGCATTGCGCCAGGCACTGAGCCTGTCTGCTTCTGAAAACCGCATCAAGGTTATCGAGAACTTCATTAGCACCGACGGCAAAGTTGCCCCAGTAGCTAAGTTGCTCGGCAAAATCGAAGCTACCGGCAATGTACTGGTAGTAACCGACACCAAGGACGAATTGGCTGAACGCGCTGTGCGCAACCTGCCAAAGGTAAAAATTTCTAACGCCGCCTACCTGAATGTCTACGACATTATGAACGCCGACGTTCTGGTTATTACCGAAAAGTCCCTGGAAGTTATCAAGAACTGGCTGGGAGGTACTAAGTAATGAGTAAAACAATCGCCCTCCGCCCACGCCTGAGCGAAAAGACCTACATGCTTGGCACCACCAAGTCTGTATACGCCTTTGACGTTCCGGCTGACGCTAACAAACTCACCGTCGCAGCTGCCGTTAGCGCGCAGTTCGACGTAACAGTAAAAGAAGTGAACATTACGAACATCAAGGGTAAAGCAAAGCGTTTGGTGCGCAAGAATGGCCGTGCTATTGATGGCCGCCGTTCTGACATCAAGAAAGCTTATGTAACTCTTGAAGCTGGCCAGAAGCTGCCGTTCTTCGACGAACCTGAAGAGGACAAGAAGAAGGACAAAAAAGCTGACAAGAAGGCTGAGAAAGAGGAGAAGAAGTAATGGCTATTAAGGCATATAAGCCAACGACCCCTGGCCGCCGTGGCATGACCAGCCAGGACACGGCTGAGATCACCACCCGGAAGCCACTACGCTCCCTGTTAGTTGCCAAGCGCGCCCAGAACGGCCGCAACAACCAAGGCCGCATTACTACCCGCCACAAGGGCGGTGGTGTGCGCCGCTTCTACCGCTTGATGAACTTCAAGCTGGCTGAAGGTGTTAGCGCAACTATCGAACACATTGAATACGACCCGAACCGCAGCGCCCGTATTGCCCGCATCAAAGAGGCAAACGGCACGTACCACTACATCCTGGCTGCAAAAGACATGAAGGTTGGCCAAACAATCACCAGCGGCGAAGAAGCCCCTGTTGAAAACGGCAACCGCCTACCTTTGAAGAACATCCCTGTTGGTAGCACCATCCACGCCCTGGAAATCAAGCCAGGCCGCGGTGCCCAAATGGTTCGCTCTGCCGGCGCCAGCGCACAGCTGATGGCCAAAGAAGGCGAACACGCCCAGGTGCGTATGCCAAGCGGTGAAGTCCGCCTGGTCCGCCTGGAATGCACTGCTTCCTTGGGTGTTGTCGGCAACGAACAGCACCAGAACGTGAAGATTGGTAAGGCTGGCCGCAAGCGCCACATGGGCGTCCGCCCAAGTGTGCGCGGTGTAGTTATGAACGCCGTAGACCACCCGCACGGTGGTGGGGACGGTGGCCGTCACGGTATGGGCAAAAACCCAATGACACCGTGGGGCCAGAAGACGCTGGGTTACAAGACCCGCACCCGCAAGTCCACTGATAAGTTTATTGTTAAGAGCCGTCATGCGGCGAAGAGGAAGTAAAGGTAAGATATGAGTCGCTCCCTGAAGAAAGGCCCGTTCATTGACCCCAAGCTTGCCAAAAAAGCAGCCGCATTGGGTTCTGAAGACCGGACTATCATCAAGACCTGGGCCCGTTCCAGCACTATCGCACCAGAATTTGTTGGCCGCACTTTTGCAGTGCACAACGGCAAAGTCCACGTGCCAGTGTTTGTGACCGAGAACATGGTTGGCCACAAGTTGGGTGAATTCTCCCCAACACGCAAATTCCGCAGCCACGGCGGAAAGTTAGCAAAGGGCGGTAAGTAGTATGCCGGTACAAGCAATCGCTAAAGGCGTTCGTATGAGCCCGCGCAAGGTTGGCGTTGTTGCTGCCTTGGTACGCGGCCGTACTGTTGCCGACGCACTCGTTATTTTGGACCACACCCCACGCCGCACGGCGCTGCAGGTAAAGAAGACCATTATGAGTGCCCGCGCTAACGCCGACCACAACCACAACTACAAGCCAGACACCCTTCGTATTATTGAAATTAGTGTCACGAGCGGCCCGCGCCTGAAGCGCTTCCGCCCGGCAGCACATGGCCGCGCTTTGCCGTTCATGCGTCGCACCAGCCACATCCGTGTGGTTGTTGAAGGTGAACAGCGCGTGGCTAAAAAGCCGGCCGCTAAGACCGAGAAGGAGGCTAAGTAATGGGCCAAAAAGTAAATCCAATTAGCATGCGCCTTCAGGTCAACAAAGACTGGCGCAGCAAGTGGTTCGCAGGCAAGCGTGAATACGCCACATATCTGGCGCAAGACCTTGCCGTACGCCGCATGATCTCCAAGAAGCTCGGCTCGCGTGCTGCCATTAACAAAGTAGACATTGAGCGCTCGCCAAACCTGGTGACCGTAACTATCACTACCGCTAAGGCTGGTGTTGTTATCGGCCGCGGCGGTTCGGGCGCTACTGAGCTGAAGCAGGCTATCGAAAAAATCTACGGCGTTCCGTCCCGCGTGAACATCGAAGAAATCAAGAAGCCTGAACTGTACGCCAAACTGGTTGCCGAGAACATCGCCCACCAGATTGAGCGCCGCATGAGCTTCCGCCGCGCCATCAAGAGCTCGGCAGCCGCTACTATGCGTGCTGGCGCCCTCGGTATCCGTATCGAAGTAGCCGGCCGTTTAAACGGTGCTGAAATGTCCCGCCGCGAAAAAGAAGTGCAGGGTTCTGTACCACTGCACACTATCCGTGCCAACATTGACTGCGCTAAGGTGCCCGCCCAATTCCCGGGTTCCGGCGTTATCGGCGTTAAGGTATGGATCTATAAGGGGGAAGCGTAATGTTAGTCCCTAACCGTACTAAGTTCCGCAAGGTTCGCAAGGGCAAGATCAACGGCCCGGCCACCAGCGGCAACTACATCGCCTACGGTGAATTCGCCCTCCAGGCCCAAGGCCACGAGCGCATCACCAGCCGCCAGATTGAGTCTGCCCGTCAGGCCATGACCCGCTACATTAAGCGCGGCGGCAAAATTTGGATCCGCATCTTCCCGCACACCCCGGTAACCAAAAAGCCGTTGGACGTGAAGATGGGTTCCGGCAAGGGTAGCCCTGAATACTTCGCCGCCAAGGTCCGCCCTGGCACCATCATGTTTGAAATGCAGGGTGTAACCGAAGAGCAGGCCCGCGAGGCAATGCGCCTGGCAGCCCACAAACTACCTGTTAAGACGAAGTTTTTGGTGAAGGAGGAGTTGTAACATGAAAATCGTCGACATCCGTAAGCTGTCTACTGAACAGCTCACCCAAGAAAGCACCAAACTCCGTGAAGAAATCGTAGAACTGAAGCGTCGTCTGAGTATGGGCGAAGTCCAGAACGTCCGCGTTATCCGCGGTAAACGCAAGGACCTCGCACGCATCCTGACGGTGCTCGGTGAGCAACTCGCAAAGGAGACCAAGTAATGTCTAAGACTATCACTGGTGTTGTTGCTTCGAAGAAAACCGACAAAACAATTGTCGTGACCGAGCACGTGCGTTTAACGCACCCGCTGTACCGCAAGCAATACACCGTAACCAAGCGCTTTATGGCGCACGACGAAAACAACGAAGCTGCCGAAGGCGACAAAGTTGTAATCGTTGAGACCCGCCCAATCAGCGCCCGCAAGCACCACAAACTGCTGCGCGTTGTTGAGAAGGCTGGCATCACCCACGTTGAAGCTGAACCAGCTGAACAAGTGGCTAAGGCTGAGGAAAAGCCGGCTGTAACTGCTAAGGACAAGAAGTCCGAAGGGGAGCAGGCGTAATGATCCAGCAAGAATCCCGTCTCGTTGTCTGTGACAACAGTGGCGCTAAAGAAATTTTGTGTATCCGCGTCCTTGGTGGCACCCGCCGCCGTTACGCCCGCGTCGGTGACATCATCGTCGCAACCGTAAAGGAAGCTAACCCACAAGGTAACGTTAAAAAGAAGACTGTCGTAAAAGCAGTTGTTGTCCGCACCAGTGAGAAGATCCGCCGCAAGGATGGCTCGACCATTAAGTTTGACGACAACGCCGCCGTTATCATCGGCGACGACAAGCTGCCCAAGGCAACCCGCATCTTCGGGCCGGTACCGCGCGAACTGCGCGACCTCGGCTACGCCAAGATCATTAGCCTTGCGCCGGAGGTACTGTAATGAGCACCAAGAATAAAATCGAAGACAAAGTGTACAAGATCCGTATCAAGAAGGGTGACACCGTTATTGTTACTGCGGGCAAGTACAAGGGCAAGACCGGTAAGGTTACCGCCACACACCCCCGCGAGAACAAAGTTACTGTTGAAGGCATCAACATTGTAAAGAAGGCCATGAAGCCAACCCGCGCCAAACCGCAGGGCGGCTTTGTTGAGCTGACCAAGCCAATGTGGGTGAGCAAAGTAGCAATCGTGGAGCCAACCAGCAAAAAACCGAGCCGCATTGGCTACGAATTTGCCAAGGACGGCACTAAAGTACGCGTATTTAAGAAGACCGGAAAGGAGATCAAGTAATGGCTACTGCAACCGCTAAGACTGCGAAGCAATCTGCAAATACTGCACGTCTCCGCTCCACCTACAATACTTCTATTGCCGCTGAACTGGGCAAAGAACTCAAATTGAGCAACCCGCACCTGGTGCCAAAGCTCGAAAAGATCACCATTAACGTTGGCCTGGGCAAAGCCAAGGACGACAAGAAGGTGATTGCAACCGCTAACAACACGCTTGTTAAAATCACCGGCCAAAAGCCGATTGAAACCATCGCCAAGAAGTCTATCGCCAGCTTTAAGCTCCGCGAAGGCAACAAAATTGGCCTGAAGGTTACACTGCGTGGCGACAAAATGTACGAATTTTTGGACCGTCTGATTACCGTAGTCCTGCCGCGCCTGCGCGACTTCCACGGTGTTTCCAACAAGGCATTTGACCGCCAGGGAAACTTCAGCCTTGGTTTGATCGACCAATCGGTCTTCCCGGAACTGACCTTCGACGAAACAACGACCGTACACGGCCTGCAAGCCGTCTTTACCATTAAGTGTGTTGAACCAGCCCATGCCAAGCTGCTCCTCGAGAAATTTGGCATGCCATTTGAAAAGGA
>DATIIE010000041.1:0-6725 GCA_035479955.1 Saccharimonadales bacterium (SeqCode) | reverse complement strand
TGTAGGCGCTTAGGTATACATCCAAGGTGCGGCCATTTTTTAGCCTTGGCTGGCAATCTCTGGGCCAGCAATTTGTGACGTCCATGTCGGTTGGTTTTTGGGCGCTAGACGGCTGCGTAATGCGGCCAACCAGCGTTAGGCTATTGTTGTCGCCTGTTTTAAAATCCAGTATCCGCACTGCAGCGGTGTCTTCATCTATATCTTTTATGTCAGCATCGGCAGGAAAAGAACTGATGCCAACAATAGGGTCGCCTGTAGTAATAGCGCCTGGCTTAAGGGTAAATGCGGCGCCGTCGTGCCCATTCACCGCTCTGGCTGGTGTGGGCGCGCCCACTGCCCATGCCGCAGGGTGGGCAATCTTCAAGCCCATATCTTTATTGCTGTACCACACCCATCCGGCAGGGATACCTTGCGCTGGGCCAGCACTTTCAGAATGGTTACTAGTACTTTTACGGGGCACGTTATTTTTTCCATTTTTCTGCCATACATACCACCCACCAATGCCAATGAGGGCAAAAATAAGCAGTGTGGCAAGTAGTATTGCCAGTGTGAACCCCGCGGATCTTTTCGAACGAGCCATACCCATGTTGCTTTTCCTTAATTACGTGCGTGCATTTTTCAACACGTTGCCTCGGATTGCAAGCTTTTTTCAGAACATTGTTATCTATGGGTGCTGCGGCGATAGCGAATAAAATAGTAAGCAGCAAGACTAATCGAGATTACTATGAAAGGTATGCGGCCAAAAGGAACTGCATGATGTTCGCTATACTCTAGAACGAATAGGATGAGCAGTAAGCTGGCAACGCCTGTAAAAATAACGAACATCAGGCGGTTATGTTTTACGTTCTTATCGTTGTCACTCATAACTTACCCCTTCAGCTTATCTATATGGTACAACTGTATCATAATAGCTATAGATTCTGTATGATAAAAACATGCCTAAACTTGTCGACCATACTGCTGCCAAAGAAAAAATTGCTGTCGCCGCTTGGCACGTGCTACGGCGGGGAGGCCTGAAAGAGTTGTCAGTCCGATCAATAGCAGAGGAAGCCGATCTGCCCGTGGGCACGCTTCGGTACTATTTTCCCAAGCAAGCTGAACTATTATTATTCTCTATGGAGCTTATTACGCAACGGGTGCGCCTGCGCCTTAAAGCAGTAAGCCAAAACTATACGCCGCAGGAAAAGCTCCGATACGCACTGTTCCAATTTTTGCCGCTTGATCTCGAACGACAGCTAGAGATGGAAGTTTGGTTGCATTTCATCAGCGAAACCCATAACGGGCATATGCGCCAGGTACGCGCGGAGACACAAGAAGCTATTCAAGGGTTATTTAGCCGCCTGCTCGCCGACATACGACAGGCATATAAGCTAGATGTAGATGTAGCTTATGAAGCGAACATCCTCCATGCGCTGGTTGACGGCTTAACGCTTCATTACCTTGCAACACCCAATAATAAGACCCGGCAGCATATCACCGACACCCTTGACCGCCACCTCGGGGAGCTGTACGCAAAAGGGGCATCGACGTGACCACTTCAGTTCTCATTGGCGCCCTAATTGCGCTCGCGCTCGTTGATAGTATAAATCCATCAGCCTTATTTGCTACCGGCTATATTCTGCTAAAAGCGCCTTCCGAACGTAAGACCGCAGCCGTACTGGCGTATGTTGCCGGTATCTTTATTGCATATATTCTCACCGGGGGAATATTACTTTTGGGCCTTCAAGCCTTGCTCAGTACAGCCAGTGGTGTGGCGCAAAGCTGGCCGGTATACGTCCTGCAAGGCTTACTAGGCTTAGGGATGCTCATATGGTCTTTCTTGCCGCCCAAGCCCAAGAATAAGGTGAGCCGTTTGATGCCACGGTTATTTACCACCCGTGCCATGCTTATACTCGGTGCTGTTATAACGCTCGCCGAATTCATAACGGCATTTCCCTACTTTGCGGCTATCGGCCTACTCCAGCAATCTGGACAGCCTTTTTTGGCGATTATCGGTATTTTAGCGGTGTACAATTTAATATTTGTATTACCGCCCCTTGGGATGCTTGCCGCCTACTACTACAACCGGCCGCGCTTTGAGGCCTGGCTGCAGAAGCGCAAAGAGCGCCAAAAAGACAAGCCAAATACCACAATGCAATGGATTGTTGGTATCCTGGGCGTGATGTTAGCACTGAACGCTGTGGGGGCACTCATAGGCAAATAGCGGCATCATCTAACGCAACCAAAAAATCGGACATTGCATCCGATTTTTTGGTTGGTGGGGCTGGAGGGACTCGAACCCCCGACCTCTTGAATGTGAATCAAGCGCTCTAGCCAGCTGAGCTACAACCCCACGCGTACTACTTTGGTTCGGCCTCCGGCTCTGCCACCACTGCCGCATCAATAAAGTCGCGGCAGAACCGCTCAAACACGGCGTTGCTCCAGCCAAAACCGGTCTGTGTTGGGTACACGCCTTTCGTAGGCGGCTCGGTGGGATTGGCGACATTGTACTTCTCCAGGAAATTGCCGTGCGCCTTAAACCAGTCAAGGTTTGTACGCAGCCAGTCCATGGCAACATCGCGGGCGTCGGCGTTGTAGCTGTAGCGCTGTAACCCCTTCACCACAATATAGTGGAGCGGCGCCCAACCGTTCGGGTACGCCCACTGCATTGGCATGGAGCCAAGCACATATTGCCCAATTGGCAGCCGGTCGGTGGTAGCCAGGCCGCCGCGCTGCTTAAAGCGCTTCAGCGACTTCACCATTTTGGCGGCGTGCTTGCCATCTACCATGCCAGCCCACATTGGGAAAAAGCCAGCCAGCGAGCTTACGTTGCCGCGGCGTTCTTTCACATAGTTGTAGTCATAGAACCAGCCTTTGCCTTCGTCGTACATCAGCTCGAACATCATGTTACGGCGAACATTTGCCGCGTGGCGCCATCGCTTTTCGCCTGCTTTGTCGCCTAAAATTTTGGCGGCAGCGGCAAAATCCGTCTCGTACTTGTACAGGAAAGAGTTAAGGTCTACGGGCAAATAATTTAAGCAGTGGCGGTTAAAGCGCGAGGTGTAGTCCCAGCCGCTTTCCGCTTCGGCCAGGTCGTGGGTCATGTTGATATCGTAGTAGCGGCTCAGCCCCTTGTACACCTGGCGGGCATGCGGTTTAACAGTGCCCATCCATACGGTTTCGTATTCGGCTTTGGCAACAGCCATGGTTTCCCGCAACCAGTCGTCATCCATGCCGTAGGCGGTGTAGAGGTCAAAAATAAAGCTAGTAAGCAACGGTGGCTGCGAACGGCCGGTGAGGTACGTACGCGACGCGTTAGGAATGGTGCCGAAACGCTTAAATAAACTGAGCAAATCCTCTAGTACGCCAAGGTTCAGTTCACGGTGCTCGGCATCAAGGAGCCCCTGCGCCATAAAGTAGCTGTCCCAGTAGTACAGCTCGTTAAAATCAAACTCGCGGCCCTCTTCATACGCAGGCACCAAATAGGGCTTGGGCATGCCCAGCACGCTGCCGTCATCTTTCGGGTGGAAACGCTGTAAATGAGTCCAATATTCGGCAATGTAGACCCGCGCCTTTTGGACGTCTTCGGCAGTGAGGTCTACGCGCCGCTTAAAAAACGACAATCCAATTACCGGCATAGAAACAGTTGGTTTGATGCTGCGTGGCATACTCTAAGCCTAGGCTAGGTTATGGGCAGGGTCAAGCGGCTTTTCTATCTGTTGCGCGATCCCATCTAAAATTATTCTTAAACCGCACTCAAACATGTAATCGCGCCCCTTGCCGGCCATGGTGTCGGCAATGCCCTGGGCCACCGTGGGGTAGTCTTTAGCCATTTCTGTAATACGCTGGCGGCGCTCTGCCGGCGTTGCCGATTTAGGGTGCGGGTCGGCCTGCTCTTCAAAGACACAGCCCAGGGTAAAGCGGATAATCGCAAAAAAACTATGCATTGCCTGCGGGGCGGTAAACCCTTGCTCGCGCAGTACTTTCAGGAGCGATTCCAGGCCTTCGAACATAGTATGGTTGCGTAAATTAGCGTGCGCCATTACTTCGGCGCCGTCGCGGTAACGCATAAGGGCGCGGCGGTGGACGTGCGCTACGGTGGTGAGCAGGCTGCGCCAATCTGTGGCCTGCGACGGGTCGTGCTTAAACTCAGTCAGCATTATGCGTTCGGCCACGGCGTCAATTAGGTCCTGCTTGTTCTCGAAGTGCCAATACAGGGCGGCGGCTTTTACATTCAGGCGCTCCGCCAAGCGGCGCTGGGTCAGGCCGTTAAAGCCAACTTCATCCAGCAGCTGCAATGCCGCGGTAACCACCATGTCGCGCTCAAGCCCCCGCCCCCCATCTTTTGGAGAAGCAGCCAGCGCCACTAGACGGCCTCTGTGGATTGGCTATGTCCGGAGACTTCCATGTTTTTGTCATCCTGATGGCTCCGCAGGCGCATCTCTGGCAAGAACAAGGTAAAAATGAAACCAATAAACGTCAGCACTGCGGCAGTCAGGAACACGACATTAGTGGATTTGGTAAACGCCTCAAAAATAACATGCTGCGCGCTGGCTGGCAGCTGGTGGATGGCACCGCTGTTTTGGATACTCACCTTTGCCCCGCCGGTTGCAGCTGCGGCCTGTGCCAAGTGGTGCGTGAGCTGGCTGGTAAGCAGTGCGCCAAATGCTGCGCTGCCGATGGCGCCGCCCAAGGAGCGGAAAAAGCCGGTTGCAGCTGTGCCAGCGCCCATTTCATTGCGCGGGATAGCATTCTGTACTGCCATGGTAATTACCTGCATCACCATGCCCATACCCATGCCCAACAAAAACAGGTCGGCGCTAATTGCCCATGACGGCGTGGTAACAGTTAACCGGCCGAGCATCACCATAGCCACAGTGATAAGCGCCATGCCAATAATCGGGAAGATTTTGTAGCGGCCGGTTTTGGAAATAATGCGGCCCACCACAATAGAAACCGGGATCATGCCCAGGCTCATGGGCACCAGGTGCAAGCCAGCCTCGGTAGGCGACAAGCCATTCACCACCTGGAAGTACAGCGATACGTACACCAGGCTTCCGAATAACGCTGCGCCCATAATGAACAGCACCGGTGTTGCCACATTAAATACGCCATTCTTAAACAAATGCATATTCAAAATAGGCTCGGGCACTTTCATTTCGTGGCGGATAAACAGGCCGGTAAACAATGCTACCGCTGCGCCAAGCGCCAGGATAATCGGGCTGATCCAGGCATATTGCTGGCCGCCCCACTCTGTTAAAAGCAGCAATGACGTGGCAGCAATAACGATGTACGCCGCGCCCATGTAGTCGATGGCGTGCTTTTGGATATTCTTAGGCAAGTGCAGCACTTTCTCGATAACCACCAACGCCAGAAGCCCAATAGGCACGTTAATGTAGAACACCCAGCGCCAGTCGGTCGTCAGGCCCAGGAAGGGGTGCGGGTCGGTAAGGAAGCCGCCTACCAGCGGCCCAAGCACGCTGCCCACGCCAAACACAATACCGAACATGCCAGTGTATTTGCCGCGCTCGCGGGGCGCTATCATGTCACCGATAATTGCCATGGCTAGCGTCATGAGGCCGCCAGCACCCAGGCCCTGCACAGCGCGGAATATAATAAGCTGCGTCAGGTTCTGGGATAAGCCGCATAGGGCGGAGCCAATCAAAAACAGCACAATCGCCAGGGTAAAGATCTTCTTGCGGCCGTACAGGTCGGACATTTTACCGTACAGCGGCTGTGTTGCTGTGCTGGTTAACAAGTAGGCGGTAATCACCCAGGAAAGGTGGGCAAGGCCGTTACGCGGGTCGAGGTCGCGCACAATGGTATAGAGCGCCGTACCAACAACCGTTTGGTCTAACACTGCCAGGAACATACCCAGCAGCAAACCCACCATAACAAGCATGATTTGCTTGTTGGTCATAGACGGGGCTAAAAATTGGGGCTTGGGCTTAGCAGGCACGCTAGCAGTATCTTGCGAACTCATGCGTTTTATTTAACACTGTTAAGTTATTTAGCGCAATAGCTATTTTGCTTTTGGCGAATACTTGCGGCCCCAGTCGGCCATGCATGCCAGGATTGGCAGGAGGTCGCTGCCGCATTCGGTTAAGGTGTACTCCACGCGCGGCGGTGCTTCAGCAAACACCTGCTTATGCACCACGCATTGCGCTTCCATGCTGTCCAGCCGCTGCGACAGCGTACGCGGCCCAATGTGCAGCGCCTGCTCCAGCTCGCTGAAACGTTTGGGGCCGGTGCTGAGCTGGTAAATAATCAGCCCGCTCCACTTGTCACCAATAATTTGCAGCGCCTGGTTAATGCTGCCGCAAGTGGGTTCTTCGAATGGTGAGGATGCTGCTGGTGCCATATCTATATTTTATATCACTTTACAATGTATAGTAGACGTGTATACTTAGTGTTGAAACTATACTTTGTATAGTATAACACAACTTACTCTGGAAGGGGATCCAATATGTCAGACTACGCAACAGTTAAAGATGATGCAACAATCGCCAAAACTAAGGAAGCACTTGAGGCTAACAACTTCAAGGTAACCGTAGTAGAAGACGCGGACGCAGCCAAAGACGCTGCCCTTGCCTTGCTGCCAAAAGGCGCAGAAGTATTAACCATGACATCCAAAACCCTTGAAAAGGTGGGCCTGGATACCGCAATCAACGACAGCAGCGACTACGACGCCGTACGCCCGAAGCTGAACGCTATGTATGGCGACGAAAGCAAAAAAGGCGAGATCG
>DATIIE010000040.1:0-8814 GCA_035479955.1 Saccharimonadales bacterium (SeqCode) | reverse complement strand
AAAGAGCAGTTTGAAGAAATCATGCGTGCCGAAATGGGTGAGGATTACACGCGCATGGCATCCGGCGAGCACCTGGGTGAAACCGAGGATGAGCCCGCACCAGGTGACCCGCGCACGTTTGTCGCCAACTGGCCGCACCAGCCAAGCGAATATGCCGACCCTGCACCGCCCGCCCAGAATGAAGGTGAACCCGATGCATTTTATTACGCCGAAGCCGAGCCCCAGCCCGACCCGCAAGAACCCCGCCCATTTAATAACGGCGAGGCTGCGGCAATTGCCCGCGCCGCGCGTTTTGACCAGCTGCATGCCGAAGCCCGGGACGCAAACACCCCTTACACTCCCGCCACACCACACCGTGCAGGCGGTGGAGGCGGCGGTACAACTCCGCCCACACCTCCAACTGGCGGCACACATGGCGCAGCCTCTGGCGGCATGCCATTTGGCGGCGGAGGCGGAGGCGGCGCACCAGCCACGAACGCCAATTTCAATGTTGCGCCATCTCTTGCATCTGCTGCTGCGCCACTTGAAATGCTCGGCACCACTCCTAACCGCCGTGAAAAACCACACCACGGCCGCTATTTCGCTGCCGGCTTTATTACCGGCTGGGCTGTTAAGCAACACCTTGCCAACAAACAGCTGAAGAGGGTAAACGAAGCGCACAATAAGGCAGCGGAAGCGCAGCAAGAAAAAGTCGACACGCTTACATACAACCAGCATCATATGGGCCAGCGCTTAAAACGCACCGAAGGCCAGCTGCGTGAAACCGAAGCTGCAGTCACTGCCCAGGCCACGCGTGCTGCCGAAGACACCGCAATTGCCCGTCAGCACCAGGAACGCATGGAGCGCGCCATTGCCGAAACACCGGCAGCGGTTGCTGCGCCAGCTCCGCAGCTTGCCGAGCGCCCTGCGCCCGCGCCTGTACAGGAACGCGCCTTTACTGAACAGCCCGTCCGCTCCGCAAGTGAGCAGCCGCTTGCTGCCGAGAGGCCGCGCCCGGCCGCAAACGCCATGGAATCTATGCCTCTGCAGTACGCGGCTGCCGCAGCTGAAACACCCTTTGCTGCCGCCAGTGTTGCCAGTGCCGCCGGAGCCGCAGAAAGGGGCGCCCCTGCCGCATTTGCCGCTGAAGCACAAAAGCCTGCGCCCGCCCCAGAGCGCCCGCCCCAAACTCCTGAAGAAGCTGCAGCCGCATTAGTAGAGCAGGCCTACAACCTGCAATCCGGCCAGCATGTTGAGCACGCTGCCGGCGGCGGCCACAATATTATCGTCGACAAGCACGGCCACGAAGTACAGGACGCCATGGTTTACGGCGATGAGTTTAAATTCCAGCAGCGCCAGGAGCAGGCGCGCGCTGGCGCCTTCGACAACGACGATGACGACACGAACGCCAACAAACAGCAGCGCCCGGCTGAACAGCAGCACACCTATAACACCGGTATTATTACGGGACTGGGCGGTGGAGGCGGTGGTACCAGCGGCTACCCGGCTGGCCCCCAATACGGCGCTGGCGATCCGCATACTAATGCAAAGCGTTTGCCGCTTGGCATCCCCAAATCTGTCAGCCCGCAGCATTTATTGCGCGCTAAAAATCAGAACCCGCTTGTGGCAACAGTTGCCAGCCCATGGGTGTGGGCGTCGGTTATTGTCCTTATTGTTGCGTTTTTCGTTGCTGCGTTTATATAAGAAGCTGTCTACAGGCTAAGTGGCGTATATAAACTACTGCGCGCCAAATTGCTGGCGTACCCATTCGTCCAGGCTATTGCCACCACCGGCAGAGATACACAGCACCAGGTCGCCGTCCGCGACGTGTGAACGGATATGTTCGGCCAGGCTGCCGTCCAGCTCGGCGGGTTCAGTGTGCGCCTTAGTGGTGCCGCCCATAAGCTCTTTCAGGTCGGCGGGCGATAGCATCTTCAGAGTTTTGTCTTCGCGCGCCAGGTAGCTGGGCACAATATACAACTGCTTTACGCCATCAAACAAATGCACCAGCTCGTCTTTAATAAAGTGCTGGCGGGTATTGTGCAGGCCTTCATATATAACAACCACATTTTTGCCGGCGGCTTCGTGGGCGGTTTGCAGCGCGCCGCGGATTTTAGGCGGGGTGTGGGCATAGTCGCTGATGATGTTGGGCGCAATAGTTTCAAAGCGGCGGCCAACGCCAGGGAAGGTATTCAAATGCGCGATAAGTTCATCCATAGGTTTGCCGGTAAGTTTGTGGATGCTGTTTGCCACCAGCCAGGCGTTTAGGCGGTTTACCAGGCCAGGCAAGTGCAGTTGTTTGGCAATTTGCGGGTCAGCTTCCTGAATTACGGTGTAGTTTTCGGCGGGCGCAACTTCCAGGCGGGCAACGTCGGTGTCCCACATGGTAATGTGCTTGGACTGGCCAAGGAACTGGTGGAAGGCTTCGTTGTATGACTCGCGCGTGGGAAATACATCCGGGTGGTCCCAGTCAATGCCGGTAATCATGGTGGCTTCGGGTTGGTAGGCCAGGAAGTTTCGGTCGTATTCGTCGGCTTCGTAAATGAAGTATTCGCTGCCAGGCGTGTACTGGCCCATTTCGGCAAAACTCATTTTAGCGGCAACCGAATGGCTTTCAGGTATGCCTAATTGCGTAAACAGCCACACAGTCATGGCAGTGGTGGTGGTTTTGCCGTGTGTGCCGGCAATGGCAATCAGCTTGAGGTTTTTCTGCTGCATGATTTCGTTCAGCAATTCGTCGCGGCGCGATGTCTTTATATTGTGCTCTTCGCAAAAGCGCAGTTCGTCAGGCTTGGCGCCCTGCTCTTTTGTGATGGCCGAGCTGTACACATACCAGTCAATTGGCGTTTTGGCGTGCACGCTTGCAATTTGCTCATAGCTTTGGCCGATTTGGATATCGGTAACGCCGTGCGCCTGTAAGTAGTCAATGTAGTTGCTGTGCTGTTTGTCGGAACCACAAACGTCAAAGCCGGCTTGGTGGGCAATGAGTGAGAGCGGCCCAATGCCAGTGCCGCCGATACCTGAGAAGAAAATACGCATAAGATTAGTCTAGCACGTTACTGGAGGAAGCGGCGCGCAAGCAGCCCAACCACCAGGCGCAAGGCCGCTGCCACGCCTGAAACAACTGCCAGCACCAGCAGCCAGCCAGCGGCATCCGGCGACCACTGTGCTGATGCAAAGTTAAATTTGTACATGGCGTCGGGGATGGCGTGCGCGGTGGTGCCGTGGTCTTTCACGTACTGCTCAATGCATGGCACGCGCGGGCCACCACTAAAGCTGCCGGGGTATTTGGCTTCACAGGTGTGCTGGGCGTCGGTGTATACCTGCGAGTTGGTAGCGTTTACGCGGTCCTGCTCGGCCTGCTGCAGCCGGGTGTAGGTGTATTTCAGCTGAATAGGCGGATATACGCCGTCGGCGGTCGCCAGGTTGGTGTTCATGTGCCCGCCAACATATTTGCGCAGGTTTTGCAGCGACTGCTCTACGCCATTGCCGCTTTGGTCGGCAACATATACCGCACTGCGCAGCGTTGTCATGCGCGTGTAGTTGTGGCGGAGCGCCACGGCCGCGCCGCCTGCGAATATAACAAACGCTACCAAAAGGTAAGGCGTCTTAATAGGACGGATACGCGTCCACAAATGGTGCAGGTATCGCTTGTTCATGTATATGTTTATATTTTACCCGTTTCCTAAGCATTTTGCCGACAAAAAAATAACCCCTCTGCGTGAGAGGGGTTATTTCGAGCTTCAGCTACCTTACGGGTTTTTGCTGTCGCTGCTGGAACTGTTGTTCGAACCATTGCTGGTGGTACAGTTCTGTTGGCCATTCGGGTTCTGCTCAACCCATTGTTGGATAGCCTTGGTGACCTGGCCGTCGCCCTTCAAGTTTTCCCAGAAGGTGACTTGGTCGCGGTTGATGACCATTTGGTCTTGCGGGCCATGCAGTTCACAGCCAAGCTTCACGAGCGATACGCTCTGGTTGCTGTTAGCGCTGCTGTTGCTGTCTTTCTGGTTTGGCTGAACTTGCTGGTTTACGTTCAGGTAGTAGATGTTTTGCAGGTCGATGTAGTCCTTGCCAATGCTCTTGATCTTACCGAAGTAGACCTGGCCATTCGTAAGGAAAACTGCTTGCTGCTTGTTCTTGTCGATGTAGTTTTGCTCTTTAGCGCCTCCAAAGTACAGCAGTACAAGCAAGGCAACCACGAGGATTGTACCTGCAAAGAGCAGTACCATTAATGCTGCACGCAGCCACATCGGGCTAGACTTCCAGCCTGCATTCTTTTTACTGCCGCCACTAGGTGCACTGCCGGCGCCATTTGAGGCAACGCGTGCTGGTGCGGGTGCTTGCGTACCACGACTAGTACTAAACTCCATGAGAATCCCCCTATTTACTACTGTGTATAGCACCCAGTGTAATACATAAGCGTGTTGGTAACAACAATAATCTTACCCACAGGTTCCAGCAAAGTGTACGACAGATATGCTGTTGACAATCTAAAATCTATCAGAGTATGGTAGGGGTACCATTACTAATTCTAAGAAGGGGATATAAACGGCAATGGCTTATACGTACACAAATTCGAAGGGTGTTACCTACTACCTGAACTCAAAGAAGGTTACACTTCGCGGTGGCAAAGAACAGACCATTTACTACTTCAGCAAGGACGAGCGTCCTGAAACTGTCGACGCTTTGCCTGAGGGTTTTGAAGTAAATGAAAACCCGCGCAACGGTTTCTGCACCATCAAGCGCAAGAAATAGTTTTTCAGCCTTCACTGAAATGCCCTCGGCGGTTCGCTGCCCTGGGCGTTTCGTTTTTTATCCCCTTAACACTGTTAAATTCTATGGTATAGTGTAAGCTATGACGAAAAAAATTATCACCGTAGATAAACTTCGAAAGAAGTATGGCGACCGCGAGGTCGTAAAAGGCATTAGCTTTGAAGTAGAGAAAGGCGAGATATTCGGCATTTTAGGCCCGAATGGCGCCGGTAAAACCACCACGCTGGAAATGATGGAGGCCATGCGCCCCATCGACGGCGGCAGTGCCACTATTGATGGCATCGATGTGGCCAGCCATCCCTACGACATTCGCCGTATCATTGGCGTACAGCCGCAAACCCCTTCATTCCAAGATAAAACCAAGCTCATTGAAATCATTGAGCTGTTTTCGGCTGCATACGGCGAAAAAGTAAAACCTATGGAATTTTTGGAAGACGTAAACCTGGGCGAAAAAGCCAACGCCTACACCGAAACCCTGTCTGGCGGCCAAAAGCAGCGCCTCAGTATCGCTGCGGCTTTGGTGCACAACCCTAAAGTGTTCTTCATGGACGAGCCCACCACCGGGTTAGACCCGCAAGCCCGCCGCAACCTGTGGGAGCTGGTGCAGCACGTACGCGACAAGGGCGTAACTGTCATTATGACCACCCATTATATGGACGAAGCCGAGCTGCTGTGCGACCGCGTGGCCATTATGGACCAGGGTGAAATCATTGCCATGGACTCGCCAAAGAATTTAATTAAACAGCTGCTGGCCAAAGGCTTTACCAAAAAACAGCACGTTGAGCAGGCCGACCTGGAAGACGTGTTTATCGACCTGACCGGAAAGGGGCTAAGGGACTAATTATGAAAAAGAAATGGTATACCGTTGCCGTTTTTGCACGGCTTAACACCCGCAGGTTCTTCCGCGACCGGCTGGCATTGTTCTTTGGGATTTTGTTCCCGCTGATTTTCCTGTTCGTATTCGGCGGTATTTTTGGCCACGACAGCGGCACGTCATTTAATGTCGCATTGTTAAACAAATCAGATACAGCAATTGCCAAGCAATATGTAAGCGAGGCGCACCACAGCAAATTGCTAAAAATTGATGACAAGATAACCAACATGGCTGAAGCCCGCGAAAAGATGAACCGCGGCCAGCTAGACGCAACCATTGTGTTGCCGAAAGACTTTGGCACCATGAAACAAGGCCAGGCATACCCTTCCGGCAATGCGCAAGTGGTGTACACCCAGAACAGCAGCTCTGCCGGCCAAACGCTCACCTCTATCCTAGAGGCACAGTTTAAGGGCCTGAATGGTAAATATGTCAGCACCGCCGCACCATTCCACGCCCAGGCAAGCCAGCTCAGCAATAAGAGTTTGAGCCAGTTTGACTACACCTTTGCCGGGCTTCTCGGCTTCTCGATTATTGGTATGGGTATTTTCGGGCCAATCAACGTATTCCCTGAGCTAAAGAAACAGGGTATTCTGCGCCGTTTCCACACCACTACGCTGCGCGTATGGCAGTACTTCATTTCCACCATGATTTCGCAGGCCGCAATCGGGCTGGTTTCGCTCAGCATCATGTTCGCAGTAGCGATTGCCGTTTTCCACCTCCATGTAGTGGGGAACTGGCTGCTGATAGTCGCGTGGCTGGTGTTCAGTATCATCATGATTCTGGGTATTGGTTTGGCCATTGGCGGCTGGGCTAAGAACGAACGCCAGGCTGCGCCTCTGTCCAACATTGTGGTGTTCCCTATGATGTTCTTAAGTGGCACGTTCTTCCCGCGTTTCCTGATGCCGGAGTGGCTGCAAGCGGTCACCAACTGGCTGCCGTTGTCGCCGGTAATTGACGGTATCCGCCTTATTACCACCGAAGGCAAAGGCCTGTTCGACCTTGGCGCGCAAATTGGCATTATGGCCATTTGGACAGTGGTAATTTATATTATCGCTTTCCGTTCGTTCCGCTGGGAATAAGCTGTTCCGTTTACATGGCCAGCCCCGTCCTGTATAAGTGGTTGATATGAATGATGCTGGCGAAGGCCGCCCCGACAGATACATCCACCCGGACCCCTTTCAACAGATGTGGGACAACCCCGGGCAGGTGGCAGAAGCCCTGTTCGTGAATGAACACTTCATGGTGCGCCCCGACGACATGCCGGTTGCACCCCACCATTTACTGGTAATTGCCCGCGAGCAACGCTCGGTGGAGGACCTCAGTTTTGCCCACCAGCAAGCCATGTGGGCCTTAGCAATGGTGGTGTATGGGCACATGGCGCGCGTGCTGCAACCCAAGTTGAAGGTTGGCATAAGCGTGTGGGGCAATATGATACAAACCGGCCACATCCACCTGGTACCGCGCAACAGCCGCCACGACGCTGCGGTGTGGCATCGCATGGAGCTGCCAGCAGCCGAGCTGCATAGCCAGCTGGCTGAAACGCGCCGCCTGCTGGAATTCCCGACGGAAGTAACCGCCCAAGCCAATTTCGCGGTTGAAGAAACGCTGCAGCGCCTGGGCAATGTAACACTCCCCGTACTGCCAGATTACCCGGCCCGCCCTACCTCTGGCGAATAACAGCAAAAGTTGGTATAATAAACTTCTTATGGATGCAACTCTGCGCAATATACCACGCCCGTTTTTCGTGCTGGCGCCCATGGACGATGTTACTGACACCGTCTTCCGCCAGGTTGTTGCTGGCTGCGCCCGCCCCGATTTATTCTTCACCGAATTCGTAAATGTTGATGGCCTGCAAAGCGAAGGCCGCGACCGCGTTATAAAAAAGCTGCAAAAAACAGCAGAAGAACAGCCGCTTATTGCCCAGGTGTGGGGCAAAGACCCGGAAAACTTTCGCAAAACCGCTGCCGAATTAGTGGACATGGGCTTTGCGGGCGTAGACCTGAACATGGGCTGCCCCCAAAAAGTAATCACCGGCAACGGCTGTTGCAGCGCGCTTATTAACAACCGTGATTTGGCGCTGGAAATTATCAAGGCTGTGCAAGAAGGTGTAGCTGGCCGCGTGCCAGTAAGCGTGAAAACGCGCCTTGGCTGGAGCAGTATCGACTACACCTGGCACGAACTGCTGCTGCAGCAAAACCTGGACATGCTCACCATCCACGGCCGCACGCGCAGCGAAATGAGCACCGTGCCCGTACACTGGGACGCTGTTAATGACATTCGAAAACTACGTGACAAATTGGCGCCAAACACTTTGTTTGTGGGTAACGGCGACATCATGACCCGCCAGGAGGGGTTGGAACTTGCCGAAAAATACCAGTTGGACGGTGTGATGATTGGCCGCGGCGTGTTCCAGGACCCGTATGTGTTTGCCGCAGAAAGCCCCTGGCCTACATTTACGAAAGAACAAAAAGTAGCCCTCTACCAAAAACATGTGGAGCTATTTGCCGCAACCTGGCAGCATGCTGAGCGCCGTGTGCCTATGCTCAATAAGTTCTGCAAAATCTACATTAATGGGTTTGATGGCGCAAAAGAGCTGCGCGAACAGCTTATGGCCTGCGAGTCGACTGAGGAATTACTGAAGATTTTGCGGAACGCCTGAGCATTTAACGGTGTTCATCACTGGCGTTTTTAGCTATACTGGGCATATGATTAAAGCCGAACACCTGGGTAAGAAGTACCGCAAGAAGATTGCGGTCGAAGACCTAACATTTGACGTACAAACTGGCAAAGTAACTGGGTTCCTGGGGCCAAACGGCGCCGGCAAAAGCACTACCATGCGCCTCATGCTGGGGCTGGACCGCGGTGCTGGCGCCACCACATTTGATGGCAAACCGCTTGGCCAATACGCCCGGCCATCGCAAGTTGTGGGCATTTTGCTGGAGGCCAAAGCCTTCCACCCCACCCGCACTGCACGCAACCACCTGGAAGTGTTGGCCGAAGCCGGCGACATCCCGCTGCGCCGCGTAGAAGAAGTGCTCGAAACAGTTGGTTTGAGCAGCGTTGCCAGCAAGCGCCCCGGTAAGTTCAGCCTTGGCATGAGCCAGCGCTTGGGCATTGCCGCCGCAATTTTAGGCCGCCCGAAATACTTATTACTAGACGAGCCAGCCAACGGCCTCGACCCGGAAGGT
>DATIIE010000039.1:0-4285 GCA_035479955.1 Saccharimonadales bacterium (SeqCode) | reverse complement strand
ATTTTCCACCCATTCGCCTTCTACGCGGGGGCGGTAGGTTCCGTACAGCAGCCAGCCCTCTGCAATTTGCTTCGGGAACCACTTACGGCCGTGCCACAATCTTACGGCTGCCTGGATACCGTCGGCGGCAAGCCTTTGGCTGAGGTCGAAGCCTGCATCTATGACCTCGTTCCATCTGGCTGTTTTCGTTCGCTCAAGTTCCTCCTGCATTCGGTTTTCGGCCTCCTTGCGCTGTTGGATGGGGTCTCCCTCTGCCCGTATGGCTTGGTACAGGTTGTAGTCGGCGAGATTGGCTGTGTCTGGGTGTTGCGGGCCGCGAGTGACTTGCTGGTGGTGCAGCCTCTCTGTAAATGATATGTGGCGCATGGTAGGGCTCCTAAAAATTAAATTTGTGCTTGTGCAATTGCGCGAGACGGTTCGCCAAGTATGTAGGCCGCCGTACTGTCGGCCAGGACTTTCATGGTGTCAAAAATGACCACTTTTTTACTTTCCGGATTGAGTAATTGCAGGTCGGTACAGGCCAGGGCAACGTGCGACACCCCTGTTTGTGCCAGCTGCTCGGCAATGGCAATAATAAACTTACGGTCGGACACTAAGTGGGCGCCCTCAACAAGCCGCTGGATAACCGCATTAATACGAGCCCGTTGCTCGCTGCTGGGCAGGGCGAATGCAATACCGTTTTGGGCTAACCTCGACTCGTAGACCTTATTTTCGATAGTGGCCGACGTGGATATCAAACCAACCTGGCCGATGGTATTTGCTGTAAGGTAGCCGATCGTCTCTTCCACAATGCTGAGCACCGGTATGGAGACAGCACGTCTGATCTCATCTATAAAAACGTGCAGTGAATTGCACGGCATAACCAGAAAGTCGGCGCCGCTTTTTTCCAATCGTTTTGCCTCCTGCTGCAGAAAGGGGACGTAGCGTTCAATGCCTGTGTTGCGGGCAATAAGGTCGCGCTCAATTCCAAAAGGCAGTGGCACGCTGCCAATGATAATAGATGGCCGCTGCGTGCGGTTGCGGCTCTGGCACCGGAGCAGAACCTCCAGGTAGAAGTTAGCCGTTGTTTCGGGCCCAAGCCCGCCAATAATACCTACTGATTTCATATTTCCTCGTTTCTTTTCCAATTAAAAAACCTCCGCGTGGGGAGGCTTATTTGGTTTACTGCTGGTTTCCTAGATTTCTAGGAGGGGTGATTTTAAGTACTACTTAACAAGCCTCTTCGTGGAGATATGGATAATATGAAGTGTTCACTTGTGCTGTCATAGCATTTGCATTGTTGCACGGAAGGAGTTTATTTGCAAATGTATACAACAAATTTACTGCTACGGCAATATGGCAAAGCGGATTGGCGCCTACAAAGGCAGCGCCGCTTCCACGGCCGCAGCTAGTGCCGCGTGCCCAACGGCATTGGGGTGGTAGCCGTCAGCAGATAACAGTTCGAGCGTTGGCCGGCCGGTCTCGGCAAATATGGCGCGCGTATCCACATAAGGCACATTTTGCTCCCTGGCAACGCCACGCAGAATGTCACCATATTCAGCCAGCAGCTCATCTTTTATGGCTGCGCCGCTAAATGTGGGGTTGTTGCGTGAGGTGTCTATTGGCGGCGGCCCCACTAAAACAGTTGCGCAGGCGTTGTCCTGTGCGGTAGTGCAGAACTTTGTTGCCAGCTCGCCAAAACGCTTGGCCAGAATAAGCGGCGTGGTCGAACCAGAGAAAATCTTGACTTCATTCATACCAGTCTGCAGCACAGCAGTAACGTCGCTGAACCTGCGGTAGTACTTCATATTTGCGTCAGCCTCACGTAAAACGCCGGGTAATGTGCGGCCGGGCAGTGCACGGTTCTGCACCATCGTCATATCAGCAAACTCCACGTCTTTATTGAGCATGGTTACGTGCAGCCGGTTTGGCCAGCCGCCCATTTCCAGGTCTTGCATGCCAAAAGTGGTGCTGTCACCTTCAATATAAATAGTTTTCACGAGTGTCTCCTTCGGTAGGTGCATCCAGTGTAGCAAACTCCTGGGAGGCGGCTAAAATATTGCCGCCCGTGGTTTGGACCTGCCGTATACTATAAATAGCAGGTAATTGGAGAATCTTATGGAAATGAAGTTAGAAGTTGTACCTATCGGCGTAACCGACATTGAGCGCGCCAAAGCCTTTTACGGCGACAAATTCGGATTTAGCATTGATGTTGACCAGCCCATGGGCGACAAGCGCTTTGTGCAGGCAACGCCCCCTGGTTCGGCCTGCTCTATTTCTTTTGGCAAAGGAGTTACCCAGACGGCGCCCGGCGCAATTGACGGGCTGCTACTGGTAGTTGCCGACATCCAGGCTGTGTACAAAGAGCTGTCAGGCCGCGGCGTGGAACTCACCGAACCAAAAACTGAGCCCTGGGGCTCGATCCACAGCTATCTCAGCGACCCCGATGGGAACAAGTGGACGATCCAGCAAAAGCCGGTTAGGTAGGCAAGCGGCTAGGCATATCACCGAAGTTTGAGCGTTAGTAACTGTCGACTGGCTTGCCGCCAAATAGATCTGGCGTAGTGTAATCTGCATTGTCGCAGTAGTCGCTAACAAATTTTGCGACCTTGCGAGTATCTGCTTGCACAACCGACAGCTCTTTTGCTTTGCTTGCGTCAGCGCCCGGCAACATATTGAACCAGCACGTACCATACCACTCCGATGACTTGTAGCTGGAGTGGAGGGCCCGCCACTGCGCGTTATATGAGATTTTATTACGCTGCCGGTAATCCACAACGCCGAAGTCTATTCCATAGCGTGTAGATTTGTGCGCCCCAGTTGCAGTAGCCACAATATCGCCGGCTTTTAGTTTGATGCGGGGCGGCGCGTCATTAGGGTTGACTCTGGTGTCGTTAACTTTGGGCTCAGGCAGCTTGTTGGCTAATTGCTGCAATTTTGGGCTAAGGGTGTATAAATGGTCAAAGTAGAACGATATGCCACAGTCCATTTCAAAGCTGACGGCATACTGTATTTCAGCGGGGTCACCTTCGTAGTACCGTGCTAGCCCACTTAGCGTGGCATCGGCAGGCAGTTTTACCTCCGAACTCTTTGCCAGCGCAAATGTGCCATGGACTTTGTAGCTCTTGCCCCTGTACGTACCGGGAAACCCAACGCTGGTAGCTTCGGCTAAGGGGACGGGCGTGTAGCCAAATACCAGGGGCTCTTTGCAAGTTGGCGCTTTGCCGGCGCTTACGTACCAGGCGTCTTTCTTGGAGTCGTAGCTCCAACGCACCTCACTTGTGGCCTTGTGTTTGCTTTTTGAAATTACGAGATAACCGGCCGCGCCAATAACCCCCAGCGCCACCATGATAACCAGCAGGAATAATAGGTGAAAGCCGTCTTGGGGTAGCTTTTTGCTCATGCTTTATTTATTGTATGCCGTTACCTGAAAAACAAAAAGACTTCCGCGCCAGCCTTTGCAGCCGGATGGTCCGGACCTCTATGGCAGGTAGTAATGCTTGGTAATTTCCTGGAACGAGTGTTACATTATTACTAGAACGAGCGTTACAATATTTATGACACAGACTATTACTCTTATACGCGACACAGCGAAACAAATCTTTGCCACCATGCGGTCGCTCAAATATAAGGAGGCGCCTATGTAACATGCCATGCACGCAGAGGGAAATGTGCGACAGACTGACAAATAAAATGAATGGGAGATTTATGAAGAAACTACTTTTGGCCCTGGGCCTGACCGTATCGGTACTTACCCTTTCAGCGGGAAGTGCGAGCGCACATTCATACGATGAAAGCAGCGCGGAATGGAATGCTAACTCCGAGAGCAGCGACTGGGACATGGGTTACGATGCAGATACTTGCGGCCGCATCAGTGCGCGTATGGCCAAAATTAATGCCAAATTCGACCAAGACAATGACCGCCGCGTAGAGCGCCAACAGCGCCTGATTGACCGCGCAAACGAAGAAGGCTGCCCGGCAGCAGGGAGTATTACCGATGAACTGGTTGCGAATGGGAACTTCACCACACTGGTCACTGCCGTACAGGCTGCTGGTTTAGCCGACACGCTGAGTGCGCCCGGTGAGCTAACGGTGTTTGCACCTACAGACCAGGCGTTTGCCGAATTGCCGGCAGGGACTGTGGACGCGCTGGTGAAAGACATCCCCGCCCTCACAAACATCCTGACCCAGCATGTTGTTGCGGGAACGGTTGATTCAGAAACTGCACTTGAAGCGGGCAAGGCCACTGCCCTGAACGGCAACACACTAACCATTACTGAAGATGGCTGCGAACTAACAGTGAATG
>DATIIE010000038.1:0-4062 GCA_035479955.1 Saccharimonadales bacterium (SeqCode) | reverse complement strand
TAGGCGGTCCTGCAATAACTTTACGTCGCTGAAGATTGTGGGCTCGTAGCCGCCCTCTGAAGGCACCTGGCCAATCATAGTGGCAACTTCGTTCCGGGCCTGGATGTAGCGGTACATGTTGTCGGCGAAGAACAGGATGTCCTTGCCTTGCTCGTCGCGGAAATATTCCGCTAGCGTAACCGCGCTGAGGGCAATGAGCGAGCGCTGCACCGGGTTCTCGTTCATCTGGCCAAAGAACATACAGGTGCTCTTTAGGATGTCGCCAGTATTTTTCAGGGTGTCATATAATTCGTGGCCTTCGCGGATGCGCTCACCAATACCGGCAAAGAACGACAGGCCGCCGCCGTTTTTGGCAACGTTGTTGATCATTTCCATGGTGAGCACGGTTTTGCCCACAGCGGCGCCGCCCACAATACCAATCTTGCGGCCTTTTACAAATGGCGCAAAGAAGTCCAACACCTTAATGCCGGTTTCCAAAATTTCAAGCTTGCCTGTGCCCGCGGCCGAACCGCGCTGCGGCAGGGCGAAAATGCTGCGGTGGTCCATGTCGTGGTCGTCTACTGGCGGCATGCCGTCAATAGGGGCGCCCATGGCGTCTACCACGCGGCCGATCATTTTATCGCCAACCGGGATTTCAATACTCTTGCCGGTGGGCGTTACAGTCATGCCTTTTTGCACACGGAAATCGGTGCGGATAATAAGGCAGATGGCGCGGCCGCCCGGTTCAATGCTGTCTACCAGCAGCTGGGTGCCCAGCGCGTCCACGATTATCAGTTCGTGGATGTCCGGCACCAGGTCGTCGAACTCAACAACAACCGTCAGGTCTTTAATATTCCGGACAACACCTTGGTTCATGACTTGCCTCCCAATCGCATACCGTTTATCATCTCCTTCAACCGTTCGTCCTGGATGTGGCGCTTGGTGCGGTTGAATTCCAGGCGCAGGTCACCGGCCATTTCGTTGGCGCGGTCTTTGGCCATGCTCATGGCGCGGAAGCGGGCAGCGTACTGGGCCAGCTTGGAGTCTAAGATAACCTGGCTCAGGGCAATTTCGGTCATGGAGCGCTCCAGGTGGGCCACAACGTCGAATGTGCTGGGCTCGAAAATGTAGGTGGCTTCGCTGATGATTTCGTCTTCACCCTTGCCCTTGGGGCCGCTCACAGATGCGGCTTGGTCGGCAATGGTGCTTTGCAGCTCAATGCGCTTTGGCTCCTGCACCATCAGCGACACATATGTTTGGTAGAACACTGATGTGCTTTCATAGTGGCGCACCTCTTGCACCAGCGGACGCACGTTAATGTTTTTGTCGCGCGAAGGCAGCGTAAAGTATTTCTTAAAGTTAACGCGCTGCTGCACCAGCAGCAAGGCACCGTGGTGGCCAATAACAATGATGTCGTGCTTTTCGGGGTCAAAATCTTTCAGCACCATTTTGATAAGGCGCTGGTCGATGTCGCCGCCAAAGCCACCCTCGGCAGTAATAATAATGTACAGCTGCTTTTTGATGACGTCGTCCTGGCCGGTGCGCCCAAAACGGAACAGGCTGTCGACGCGGATTTGTTTATAAATATGCCAAATTTCGCTAAAGAACTGCTGCGATTCCAGCACCTGGTTTTTAACACCAGCGATACGCATGCTGGCCAGGCCCTCAAACACGCCAGTCAGGTTCAGAATGGTGGACATAGCCAGCTGGCGTTCAGCTACTTCTTGGAGGCGGCTCACTTCTTAGGCTCCTCTTTTTTGTCGTCCTTTTTTTCTTCTGGCTTGGCGGCTTTGCCGTCGGTGGCTGGGGTTGCGGCTTCAGCAGCTGGTTTGGCTGGGGCGGCTTTCTTTACGGTAATTAAGCTGCGTTTTTTCAGTTCGTCGCGGATGGCGTCAAAATTGGCGTCGTCGTCTTGCAGCTGTGGCGCCAGCTCGCGCACGTTCTTCTTCAGGCCTTCGACATTCACTTGCTCGTCGATGGTAAAGTTCAGGCAGATGTCGAGCATCAGGGTCTGCTCTTTGAAGTTGTAGTTTTCGCCTGGCGCCTGGTTGAGCACTTTGTACAGCAGCTCACCGCGGGCAAGATCGGTTTGGGCGACAACTGAAAGCTCAGAACCAAAGCGGGCAAATTCCTGGGCAGTATGGTGGGCGGTAAGCGCCTTAAACAGCGCGCCGGCCTGGTTCTGCTGGCGCTTGGTTTGGCCGCGGCCACCAACACGGGACACGCTGAGCCCGGCGTTCACGGCTGGCCTCATTGTGTCGCGGAAAATTTTCATGTCAAGGATCCACTGGCCGTCGGTAATGGACATAATGTTGGTTGGTAGGTAGGCGGTAATGTCGCCGCTGGCGGCAAACACCATAGGCAAGCTGGTGAGCGTTTTATGGTTGCGGTTGAGCTTGCCCGCGCGCTCCAAAAGGCTGGAGTGCACATAAAACATGTCGCCAGGGTAGCTGTCGCGGCCTGGGCTGGAGCCGGTCAATAGGGCCATTTCACGGTAGGCGTGGGCGTGGGCGGTAAGGTCGTCGTATACAATTAACGCATCTTGATCTAAATGCTGCCAGAAATATTCGGCCATGGCGCAGCCAACGTACGGCGCCAAGAAACTGTGCACCAATGAGTCGCTCATGGTGCTCACCACCACAATTGTTTTCTTCATGGCGTCGTTAGCCTCCAAACGGGCCAACAGCGTGTCGATATCGGTGCGGCGCTTAGCAACCAGCACGTACACAGTAGTGATGTCGGTATTCTTCTGGTTGATGGCTAACTGCGTAGCCAGTGTGCTTTTACCGGATTTGCCGTCGCCCAAAATGGCGATACGCTGGCCGCGCATAAGGGCGAACAGGGTGTCGGTAATAGTAACACCGGTTTCAAGCTGCTTGTCGAGTAGTTCACGTTCGTACAGCATGGGGGCGGGCGCAAACACCGGCAGCACGCCGTCGGCGGCGATAGGGCCTTTGCCGTCCAGCGGTTCGCCGCTGACGCTGACCACGCGGCCAATAAAATCTTTGCCCACTTTAGTTACCAGCTCTTCGTGCTGGATAACGCAAGTGGTGCCCACGCGCACAGTTTTGGTGCCCAAGTGCAGGATAACCATATGCTCGTCGAAGATGTGGTGCACGTAGCCCTTGCTGCCATCTTCAAACATGATGAGGGCGTGTAGGTTACAGGGCTGCATCCCCTTCACCTTTATCATGAAGCGGTCGACGGCAATAACTTCGCCAACGGGTTTGCCAGCAGCTATAAGCTGGTCGAAATGGCGGTTGTCGCTCATTGGGCAGCTCCCTGAGGTGCGGGCGCGGGTGTAGGCGCCGGAGCAGCCGGTGGCAATACAGCAGCGGCATCCGTAGCTGGCGCAACGCCACCCATGTGTTCAAGCGACTCCAGCAGCACATTGCCGGCGTCAGCAAAATGCTGGCGCAGGCTCAGGTCAAAAATCTTGTTGGTAGTGCGCACAACGCAGCCCGCGGCAATAGTAGGCTGCAAGCCCACTTCCAACAACACGTTCGGGGCAATTGAGGCGCGCAGCCAGGTGACAATTTTAGCGGTAAATGCCGATGACGGGTCAGTAGCAAAACTAATGTGGATAGTAGGTGCATGGCGCTCGGTGTTAAGCAGGTAAGCCCGCATTTGCTTGCGGTTGTCGGGCTGCAACAGATTTAAGCGGTTGTCGGTGGCTAATGCGTCAAGCAAACGGCTAACGCGCGGCAGTGCCACTTGCTTGCCAGGCTCACGCTTGGCGGCCTGGGCCATGTACTCTTCCAACGATTCCAGCTCGCGCTTCATGCGGCGCACTTCTACCACGCCAAACACTAGCACCGGCAACTTTAGGTCGCCGGCAGCCGGAGCAGGAGCGTCCGCAGTGCTAGGCGCCACTGTGGATGTCCTCAATTATTGCAGCCTTGTGCGATTCCAGCTCGGCCAAAATGTATTCCAGCTGGTCGTTCAGGTCTATTTGGTTGCCGATAGCCGCCAGCACGTAATGGTTTACCACCTGTGCCATGCGCTGGTCAAACTGCTGGATGCGGCGGTCTTTTTCTTCTTGTACCTCTGTTTCCAGCTTCGCAACCAGGCTTTGGCGCTCTT
>DATIIE010000037.1:0-4803 GCA_035479955.1 Saccharimonadales bacterium (SeqCode) | reverse complement strand
ACCGCCCCGTCGACTCCAGCGCCCCTTACGACCACAAGGTCTTAAAGGGCAACGACAAATTTGTAAAGATTTGGTATAACCACCGCGTGATGTTCGTCCGTGCCAGCGACGTCGTCACCCGCACGAACTAAGTTTCGTAAATCTACGGCATCATTTCAATGGCCTCGCTCTTCAGCGGGGCCATTTGCCATGTTTGGGTTACAACGGGTCGTCGCCGCCAAGCCGCATGCGCATGGCAAACAGGCGCAAAAACACCACAATGCAGTGGGATAGAATGGTGACCATAAGTGCCAGCTGGCATAACTCACCAATAGTTTTACCCGCCGACAGGCTGCCCAGCACTGCTTTTGGCGCCAGCGCGCTTAGTTGGTCTAAGATGGTTTGCAGGGCCAGCATAAGCAGGGGTGCACATACAATTATCACTGCGGCGCGCCACAGAACAGACACAAAAAACGACGAAATCGCCGGGTGGGGGATGATGCCTTCGGCGGTCTGCTGGATGTCGTGCTCGGCGCTGCGCAGGTTGCGGAACAGCATCAATATGTACTCAATAACAAAGTAGGTAGCCAGGCCAGCTACGGCCCACGCCCCCAAAAACAGCAGTTTGTTCAGCGTTATGTTCGTGAACACCGACAGCAGGGGCTGCACAACGCGGTTGGTGTACTCCACGCCCCACTGGCCCTCAGACAACGAGGGTAGGGCGGTGCCCAGCGACACGCTCACGATAATAAGGTACAGGCCCACCACGCCAATGCCGGCCATGGCGCACAGCAACGCGCTTATTGGCGAGGGCAGTAGCGTGCGTGCAAACCGGTATAAAAATGAAGTCGGCGGATGGTTCTGCATTATTTGTAGTATAGCAACACCCGCAGGCTTACACGAAAACGCTTGCGTTTGCCTGAATACGACGGTTGAGCCAGCTTATGGTATTATGACAATGTAACAAGCGAGGGTATATGCAATACACATTTGGATTCTTAGACCTAGGCGCGCCAGAGCTGATTATCATCCTGGCGATTGCGCTGCTGCTGTTTGGCGGCAAGAAGCTGCCAGAGCTGTCGCGCAGCCTTGGCACCTCTATGCGCGAACTGCGCAAGGGCATGAGCGGCGACACAGCCGACGCCAAAAAGTCAGACGAAAAAGCCTAGGTTTTACCACCTAAGCCAAAGGGACCGGACGCTATGCTTTAGCGGCCGGTTTTTCTTGCCGCGCCATGCTTTTGACCGGGCAGCCTGCGGTAATTTTTTGGATAAGGCGGGTGAACTGCGAAACTTCTTCGGCGGTGAGCTGGGACAGTACGTAACTGGTGTTGTGGTCGGACAGCTGGCTGAGGATGTCATTGCGAATTTTTACGCCCTTTGGCAAAAGGTCCAGTACTTTTACGCGCCGGTCGGTAGGGTGCTCGGCGCGGGCCACCAGGCCCTTGCGCTCTAAACCATCAACGATGCCCGTGATGTTCGAGGCGTCGCAGCCTAGTATGTCGCAGAACGAATGCATAGTGCGGCGGTCTTCGTGCGAGGTGAGCATCAGCATAAAAGCCTGCGTGGAGGTTAGGCCGTATTCGGCAGCAATTTTAAACATTTGCTGCTTAGATAAGGCTAAGAACTCCATAAGGGCGGTGTAAAATGGTTGTAATGAGTCTTTATTCATATTGTGTACAAAAATAGTTGACATACTCAACTATTGAACAGTACAATCGTTGAGTAACTCAATTATAAACGAAGATTCCCAAAAAAAGAAGGAAGGTTCCATGAAAGATAAAGCCCGAAGCCACTGGGTGATTCTGACGTTGCTTGCGTTGGCCCAGTTTATGGTCGTGCTTGACTCGTCCATTGTGAACGTGGCGTTGCCTGCAATGCAGCGTGCGTTCAGCTTAAGCCCTGCAAACCTGCAGTGGATTGTAACTGCCTATACGCTGGCGTTTGGCGGCTTTTTGCTGCTGGGCGGCCGCGCGGCCGACTTGTACGGGCGCCGTAAGGTGTTCCTGGCAGGTGTAACGGTATTTGCTATCGCCAGCCTGCTGGACGGCTTGGCCCAAAGCAGCGGCATGCTGATTGGCCTGCGCGCAGTACAGGGGTTGGCAGCGGCATTTATGTCGCCGGCAGCGCTGTCTATTGTGCTTATTACGTATAAAGAAGGCCACGAGCGCAACATCGCGCTTTCCATTTGGGGCGCAGTAGCCGCTGGCGGCGCAGCCGTAGGCGTGTTGCTGGGCGGTATCCTGACCCAGTACCTGGGCTGGCGCTGGAACTTCTTTATTAACATCCCTATTGCCGCGATTGTGCTGGTTGGCGCCTGGAAACTGGTACCAAAGCACGAATCTGAAGAAACGCACAACGACCTTGACCTGCCTGGTGCCATCTCTGTTACCGCCGGCCTCATGCTGTTGGTATATGGTTTGGTAAAAGCGCCAAGCGTTGGCTGGACTGCAACTTCTACTTTGGCATACCTGGCTGGTGCAGTCGCGCTATTGGTATTCTTTATTGTCAACGAAATGCGTGCTAAGAACCCGCTGATGCCGTTGTCTATATTCAAGATCCGCAACATTACTGGCGCAAACCTTACGCAGATGCCAATTGCAGCGGCTATGTTTGCGGTGTTCTACTTCACCTCAATCTACGTACAGGAAATTTTGCACTTCTCGCCAATTAAAACTGGCCTGGCATTCCTGCCTGTGCCAATTACCATCGCTATTGCCGCTACAAACGCGCCGCGCCTGGTAAAGAAGGTTGGCTACAAGAAGATCCTGATGGTTGCCCCATTAGTAATTGCTGCCGGTATGTTTATGCTGGGCCACGTGCCTGAAGATGGCGACTACCTGACGCACGTATTGCCGGGCCTGGTTGTTATGGCCTTGGGTGCAGGTTTCACATTCGTGAGCACCACTATTGCTGCAACCTCGGGTGTACCTGGCCGCGAAGCTGGTTTGGCCTCTGGCCTTATCAACACCGCACAGCAGGTTGGCGGTGCACTTGGCTTGGCTATCTTGAGCGCTGTTGCCGCTGCTTCCACTAGCGGCTTTATGCACAACTCAACAGATGTGCCAGGTGGTTTGGTGCATGGCTTCCACTCGGCCTACTACACGGCCGCATTCTTTGCGCTGGGCGCAGCGTTGGTAGCAACATTTGTTATCAAGCAGCAGGCTAAGGGCGCTGAAGGTGACTCGCCTGCCCCTGCAATGCACTAGCCCTAGTAGTGCACAACTACAGGAGTTCCAATGGGCGCCCAGGAGTACATCCAGGCGCCCTCGCTCACACTGATGCCCACGCATCCGTGTGAGCTATTTATATTCCCGAAGTAACTGGCCGGGCGCCAGTAGTTGCCGTGGATAGCGTAGTCGCGGTAAAAGTAATTGATGTACGGCACGCGCGGCTGGAAGTAACGGCTGCCATCGGCGTTTGCCCCGAACATATCCTGGCTGGTGTATTTGGAGTAAATGGCGAAGCGGCCGGTAACCGTCGGCGTGCCTGCGGCGCCAGCAGACACCAGGAAGGAGTGCACAACGTCGCCTTGGTCGTAGGCGTACATGCGTTTAGTGGCCAGATCTACCTCTATCCATTTGCCGCCGGTGGGCGCACGCACGGTTTTGTAGGCGGTGGTTGTAACGGGCAGTTTGGCGGTTGTGCCTGTTGCGTCCAAAAGGCTGCCGGCAAGGGTTTTGACGGCGTCATCGGTGTTGGTAACTGTTACGCCGTTTGCGCCCTTGGTGAGCACCGCGCCGCCTGCGTCGGAAACGACCTGGCTGCGCGGTGGTTTGGTGTGGCCTACGGCTTGCTCGCTAACGTACTGTTTTAATTTGTCCTGGTTTACGGCTATGTCCACGCTGGTAGCGGTGGGCGTGAGGGTAACCCAGTTAGCGATATCTTTGGCAGACGGCGATACATTTTGCCCGCCAATATCCAGGGTGACGCGCTGGTTCAGGATGTGCTCAACCTTGGTTTTAACTGGCGCCAGGGTGCGTTCATTTACTGCGGGCGCGCGGGTAATGGTGGTGAGCCGCAGCGGCGCGGTTTGCAGCCCTTCTGCTGCCTGTAAAATGCTGCGCGTAGGGTTGGAAAAGCCAAATAGTTTCCCGTTTGCGCCGCCGGTAACCTCGGCTTTGCCGTCTTTTAAAGTGAGCGTAGCATTTTGCGGTGCTTTGGTGACTACGGTTGCCTGGGTGGCGATAAATTTGCTGAGGGCAGTGTTGTTTACGCGCATCTTGACCGTAGCGTTTACCGGCTTCCACCACATAAGCAGGTGCTTCGGGCTGCGCTGCTCAGTGCGTACTGCTTTGACGCTGGCAGTGGTATCTGGAATAAGCCCAACCGCCCTGAGCGGGTAATTAAACGATTTGCCGTCCGGATAGCTGAGCGTGACATGGTAGGCCGCAGCCTGCGCCGAAATAAGGCTTTCCAGCTGCGTACTGCCCGTTGCCCCAGACACAGTGGCGGAGCCAACGGTAATTTTGCTCCAGAATACTGCGCCAGACAGCCACAGGGCGGCAATAACAGCCATGCTGAGACTGCCATATATGAGGCCGCGGTACCATTTGGGGTGTTTAGTAGGGAATGGGGATGGTTCAGCTGCCGCAAGGCCCAGCAATGCGCGCGCGGCTTTCGGCCTAGCGGCTGGCGCAGCAATTATAGGTTCAGCCGGTGCAGGCTGCTGCTTCGGCTCCGGTTTACTATCGGCAACAGCTTGTACTACCAGCGCAACCGCTGGCTTCTGTACCTTCTTCTGCTTGGCGCGCTGCTTTTTTGCAGCCGTCTTCTTCTTGGTCTGTTTTGGCATTGTTCCCACTCACACGTTCAGTAGTAGTAT
>DATIIE010000036.1:0-1712 GCA_035479955.1 Saccharimonadales bacterium (SeqCode) | reverse complement strand
AGCCAAAGGCTTGCCGCCGACGGTATCCAGGCAGCCGTAAGATTGTGGCACGGCCGTAAGTGGTTCCCGAAGCAAATTGCAGAGGGCTGGCTGCTGTACGGAACCTACCGCCCCCGCGTAGAAGGCGAATGGGTGGAAAATGCGCGAGGCGAAGAAAGGACGTACACGCCAGGCGGCGGCTGGACCGCTGGCCTGCCCCCGAGGGCAGAAGGCGTAATGCTGACCGACGATGGCGCCGTACTGGACTACCGCGGAGACTACCCCGCATTTTATGCGCGGCCTAATACCAACGGCCTAACCACTAAAATCCTATCTCTGCCAACGCCGAGGTATGACCGGCTGGACCTGCGCACGCATGAATCATTCCTGGATCCGCCGGAACGGTTACTGGATGGCCTTGCCAGTTTAACGCTGAGGTACTACCACGTAACCGATAGCGAGGCATATATCCCGCGCAGTTTTAACCCTCCAGTGTAAAATGATATAGTTGCCTTATGGGAAAAATACTCGCCGGCATGACCATGTCCTTAGATGGTTTCATCAATGACCGTAACGGAAGCGCAGAAAGCCTGAGCCCGGATTTTGAAGAACTTCTGGCAAGCCCTGCCTTCAAAGAAATGACCGAAAACACCGGTGCTGTCATTATGGGAAGGCACACCTACGAAATGGCCGACCCGTTTATGTGGGTCAACGACGACTACGAATTCCAGGTGCCGCTTTTCATACTGACCCATACGCCTCCAGCCAAATATCCCAAAGGAAACGGCAAACTCAGCGTTACATTTGTAACTGGCGTGGAGGATATCATCTCCCAGGCAAAAGCAGCAGCAGGCGACAAAATGGTGCAGATAATTGGCGGTGCCGACACTATCCAGCAGTGCCTTAACTCCGGACTGTGCGACGAACTCGAGATAGACGTTATGCCCATTCTGCTTGGCAGCGGCCTGCGGCTATTTGAAAATATAGACACCGGCAAAATTAGGCTGGAGCGAATTAAGGTAGAGGAAACCACCCCTGCCAGAACGAGCATTACATTTAAAGTTGCTAAGGCAGACGCTGCTGTATAGCATTCGTGCGTGCGCCGCGCTGTTGCTGGGCGGGGTTTACAAATAACTATGTCACTCGATTCCCCTGATTTTTTACGGACCGTCGCTAAACTGCAGGCCGAAAGCCAAGCTGCACCTGTAAACACGCGCACCCCGCGACGGGCAGGCTCCCGTTCCGACCAACAGATATTGGCTGAGCGCAGGCGCATTGCTGGCATCGAACACCATAAACGCGCCCGCCACATTACCGGCACCGCACAGGCCATTGGACGCGCGCTGTTGCAAAAAGGCACAGCCCCAACCGTACAGCTTGTCAGCCGCAAGCACTGGTGGGACACTATGCCCACTATGGATTACACCGGCTGGCGCGTAACCCGCACATACACGCCAGGCACGAGCCACAAAGACCCGGGCGCCACAGAGGGCCATTTCATTAGCGATACCGGCGATTTATATGCATACACATTATTCGGCGATGCTATGTCATCCAGCAACGGATGGCACATGTTACGCAAGCATGTGCGCGTAGGCACGGGGAGCGAAATAGTTGTGGTTGACCTGGGCGAAAATGGCGGCGAAGAACGCCCCATTAGCCTGTACGATAACGAAACCGTGCAGCCAGTTACCGAAAAAAGTATCGTAAGCACTCTATCCCATTATGAGCAG
>DATIIE010000035.1:0-13180 GCA_035479955.1 Saccharimonadales bacterium (SeqCode) | reverse complement strand
CCGCACGGGCTGTTACTGGTAGCCGCGCCGCGACACCATGGCAGCGCCAGCACCCTCTTCAGTTTCCTGGATGTTTTGAACAGCCCGCTGGTAAGCATTGCCACCGTAGAATCACATCCCAAACACCGCCTGCCCGGTGTCAGCCAAACATATCTGGCCAGCGGCATGAGCAGCCGCGAAGGATTGCAGGCCGCACTCAAACAAGACCCTAACATTGTTATGCTCACTGATATCCCGGACAGCGCCACGGCCGGGCTCGCCGTACACGCCGCCAGCACCGGCCATTTGCTGTTGGGCGGCATCCATGCCGATGGCGCCGTTCCCGCGCTGCTACGCCTGCGCAGTGCCGGCATAGAGCCATTCCTGCTGGCAACCTCACTGCGGGCAGCCATTGGCCAACGCCTGGTGCGCACGCTCTGCCCTAACTGCCGCGAGCGCTACAGCCTCAAAACAGAAGAACAGCGCGAACTAGCCAAACGCTTTGGCATTTCTACGCAAGCCGCATTCAAACGCGTGCATGAACTAGAAAAAAGCGCTGCGCCAGCTATTTTCGGAGATGTAAAACAGCTCAGCAGCACCGCCAGCGCCATTACCAGCCTGTGGCGCGCCAGCAGCGTTGGCTGCGAAACCTGCGACCGTACCGGCTACGCTGGCCGCACCACTATTGTTGAAGTGCTTCCGGCCAGCGATGGTTTGCAAAAAGCCCTGCTGGCCCCTGACGCCCCCACTATCGCCAGCTTGCAAGCCACCGCCGTGAAAGAAGGGTTCGTCCCCATGGCGCTGGACGGCCTCATAAAAGCGCTGCGCGGGCAAACAACTATTGCTGAAGTATTGCACGCTGTAACCCCGGGTGCGTACTAAGCTTGCTTGACCGGGCAACTCTTGCCGTTATAATCAAAGTAGTATGAAAATTCGAAAACAAAACGGCCAGGGGTTCACAGTTATCGAACTCTTGGTGGTTATTATCGTACTTTGCATCCTGTGCATGTTTGTGGCGCTGGCCTACAGCGGCGTGCAGGCAAAAAACCGCAATGTTGAGCGCCACAAAGACATCGACGCGCTGAAAAGCCAGTTGGAAGCTTACTATGCTGAAAGCAACATCTACCCCACGCTGAGCGACGTTAACAACCCAACCTGGCGTGCCCAGAACCTCAAAAAGATTACCGGCAGCACTGTAGAGGACCCGAACTGGAAAGACACCACCGCAGCCTGTATTAACAGCGGCAAAGCAGTGCTGGCCAACGCGCCAAGCGCCAAATGCTACAGTTACCAGGTCACTGGTTCAGATGGTAACACCTGTAACAACAGCACCAATATCTGCGCCCACTACACGCTCACCGCAACGCTTGAGGGCGGCGGCACATACGTTAAAAGCAGCTTGAACTAACGCTGGTTATTGCTGGTCGGGCTGGCGGCTGTTTGTAGAAAACGATGCCGGGCCGCGGTAACCGTATTGCACATTGCGGCGCTCTTCCAGGAAGTGCTCGTGGATTTCCAGAATTGTACGGGCATATTTATTAGGGTTGGGGCAGTACGGGAACACAAATTTAGAGCGTTCACCGGCAGACTCTACCTTCAGTTCGCCAAAGCCAAACATGTGCGGCAAAATACCATCCTGGTTTACGGTTACGTCTTCAAGGTTGTCCATGCTCAGCTGCGAAACCTGGCGGCCGAACAAACTGTTCTGGGTAACTTGGGTGATACTGTCGGTGGTAACAATCCACTCATTCTGCCAATACACAGAGGTAGCCACGCCCAGCACTAAAATAAGCAGCACAATAATTGATGCGGCAACGCCAACAGCCAGGCCGGCGCCGTCACTGTTAAATTGGCTTGTAAGGTCGGGGACTAACAAATAAGCGATAATGCCGGTTACTGCCATGCCCAGAAGAGCTGCTGCATACAGCGACACAATACCAAACGGGTGGCGCTTAATAGTCGCTACCACAAGCTCGCCGGGCTGGAGCACCACCATAGAGTGCATACCCTTCTCTTTCGGGCGTTCAAACTGCTGTTTGTAGGCGTGCGGGTCTTCTTGGTTGCCGGGAGCCGGGGGTGTTGGCTGAGTAGGGTCAGGCGTGGAATAGTGCGGCTGCACAGGGTTATTTTGTGGAGATTGCGGATTCATTGTATGCCTATTATAACAGATTTGCCTGGTCTTCAGCTGCATGCGGTGTGCGGCCAAGGTGCTTGTATGTTTTATGGGTTACTTTACGGCCGCGTGGCGTGCGCTCAAGTAAGCCAATTTGCATCAGGTAGGGCTCGTAAAAGTCTTCAATCGTGCTGCGCTCTTCAGCAGTCAGGGCGGCCAGCGTTTCCACGCCAACAGGGCCGCCGCGGTAGTTATCAATAATGGCCAGCAGCAGCATGCGGTCGGCTGGGTCCAGGCCCAGTTCGTCAACTTCCAGCAGTTCCAGCGCTTTGCGGCTAATAACGGTGTCTATAATACCGTCGCCGTTTACGTCGGCGTAGTCGCGCACGCGTTTCAGCAAGCGGTTGGCGATGCGCGGCGTCAGGCGGGCGCGCTGGGCAAGTTCGCCGGCGGCCTCAGCGGCAATACGCACGTTTAAAATACTGGCAGCGCGCTCAATAATTTGGTGGATTTCGCCGGGCGTATAAAATTCCAGGCGGTGGATCATACCAAACCGGTCGCGCAGCGGTGCAGCCAGGTTGCCAGTACGCGTAGTGGCGCCAATAAGGGTAAACTGCGGCAAATCCAAACGCAGGCTGCGGGCGCTGGGGCCTTTGCCAAGCATAATGTCCAGTTTGTAGTCTTCCATGGCCGAGTACAGCACCTCTTCAACATTGCGGTTCAGGCGGTGGATTTCGTCGATAAATAAAATGTCACCATCGGCAAGGTTGGTGAGCAGGCTTGCCAGGTCACCGGCGCGTTCAATTGCTGGCCCGCTGGTAATGCGGATTTGCGCGCCCATTTCATTCGCAATAACACTCGCCATAGTAGTTTTGCCCAGGCCGGGCGGGCCGTACAGCAAAATATGGTCCAGCGACTCGCCGCGTTTTTTGGCGGCAGTAATCGCCAGCTGCAAGTTGCGTTTGAGCCGTTCCTGGCCGATGTAGTTTGCAAAGTCGCGCGGGCGCAGCGTATTTTCCAGCTCCTGTTCCTGCTGGTCGTCGTCTTGTGCGCCGGTGCTCACTATCCGTTCAATTGCCATCGTGTACCTATTGTACGCTTTCGTTATTACTTCTGCTTCAGCGCCAGGCGGATGCGTTCTTCAGTGGGCAGTGCTGGGTCGACATCGCTAAGCGCTTTGGCAGCGTCCTGCGGCGAGTAGCCCAGAATAATTAATGCTTCAGCAGCTTCGTCCTGGGAGATAGCGTGCTCTGATTGCAACATGCCAGTTGTACTCAAATCCACACCTGCCAGGCCAACTTTGTCTTTCAAGTCTACGACAATGCGTTCAGCAACGCGTTTGCCAACCCCATTGGCGCGCTGGATAGTTTTAGTGTCGCCGCCGGCAATGGCCTGGCGCACTTCGCCCGTATTGCCAATGCTTAACACGCTCAGGGCCATTTTTGGCCCTACGCCGTTTACGCCCAGCAGCAATTCAAATAAATCTTTGGTTTCTGTGCGCAAAAAACCAAATAGGTCGTGGGAAACTTCGCGGATGTGCTCGTAAATATAGAGCTTTACCAGGTCGCCTGCGCCCAGGCGGTTGTAGTCTTCACTGGCTACTAGTACACCGTAGCCAACACCGCTCACATCCAGCACCACGGCATCCATTGTTTTTTCGGCTACTACGCCAGTAAGTGTTGCTATCATCCGGGTATTATGACACAAAGTGGTAATCCTTTACAGGATTTGACGGAATTACTTTATGGCAGCGGCGTTCAATAGGAGCGCGCCGGTTGCCAGCGCCAGCCTGCGCACTTCTACTACTTCGGCATACTGCGCCAGCTGGTCAATGGCTTCACCCGCAGCCTCAATGCCAAGCAACTGCGGCGAAACAGCGCCAATGCGGCGGAGCGTCGCCGGCTCCCTTCCCAATTCAACAACAGCCGGGGCAACCAGCACATTGCAGCTTTGTGGCTGGCCCTCCTGGTCTTGGCCCAAGTCTATCGCAAGCTGCGGCGGATACCACCATTCTGTTTCGCTATAGGCATTCAGCGCAATCCGCCGGTGGGTGTCGTCAATTTCTGTAACTTCCACGCTGCCGATAAAACCCATGCGCTTGACGTACTCGGCAGTTTCCATACCCCAGCTTAAAGGGAAAGCCAGCCCGACAAGCGGCGTACTATTAAAATGCTGTGACGGGGTGAATACGGGTGAGATAGGTGCGTCGCTGGCACGCCACAGCTGTTCGAGCGCCCAGCCCACCCCAAGGCGTTCGGGTCGTTTCATCGTTATAGAGTTGCACAAGTTAGAGCGAAAAGCAAACCGCTCGTGCTTAGGCCATGCGCGCTACGGAGGCGTGGGTAAGGGCTGCGGCTAAGGCGTCAGCAGCGTCGTCTGGCCGGGGTATTTCCTTCAGCTGCAGCAGCACCCGTACCATTTCCTGCATCTGTTTTTTGTCGGCTTTGCCGTACCCGGTGACTGCCTGTTTAATTTGCATTGGCGTGTACTCAAACAGGTTGAGGCCGGCTTGCTGCCCGCACAGCAACACTACGCCGCGGGCTTGGGCAACGGTCATGGCAGTGGTGACGTTACGGGCAAAAAACAGCTTTTCCACGCTCATGGTGTCTGGCTTGGTTTGCACGATTATGTCGGTCAGTTCCTCGTAGATGGTTTGCAGGCGGATGGCGTCATCTTCGTGCACGGGCGTGCGTATAACACCGGCGTCTACCAGCTGCACTTTAGTACCGTTAACCTCAATAATGCCGAAGCCAAGGATACCAGTGCCAGGGTCAATGCCGATAATTCTCATATACTCAGTGTAGCAGTGGTGCGGCTGCTAGAGTAAGTCTTCAGCGATGTCGAAGTTGACGTGCGTGTTGGTGACTTCGTCGCAATCTTCCAGGGCGTCCATGAGGCGCATGATCTTGCCAGCGGTGTCTTTGTCGGTAACTTCTACAGTGGTGTTTGGCACATAGGTGAGCTCAGCGTCTTTCACTTCCAGGCCTTGGCTGCGCAGGGCGTCGCGAACTTTTGCCAGCTCACTGGGTTCGGTATAGATGACACTTTCATCGCCCTCTTCTTGCACATCTTCAGCACCGGCTTCCAGCGCCTGCATTAGCAATTCGTCGCCTTTGCCGGTAACGCGGATCATGCCCCTGCGGTCAAATTGGAACGCTACTGCGCCTTTTTCGGCAATGTTGCCGCCGTGCTTACTAAAGGCCAGTTTTACTACAGGGTAGGTGCGGTTGATGTTATCGGTGGCTACTTCCACCAAAATGGCAACGCCGCCAGGGCCATAGCCTTCATAGGTAAGTTCTTGCAGCTGGGCGGCATTTTTGTCGGCAACGCGCTGGATAGCACGGTCGATGTTGGCAAGCGGCATGTTGGCAGCCTTGGCTTTGTCGATGGCTAGGCGCAGGCTGAAGTTCGTATTAGGGTCAACTCCTGCACGGGCAGCAATCGCAATTGCGTTCCCTAGTTTAGTGAATACAGCGCCGCGGGCGGCGTCCTTTGCGCCTTTTTCGCGCTTAATGGTAGACCATTTTGAGTGTCCTGACATGCCTGCTCCTTTGGCATGTATTATATCACTCTTTCCCTGTTAGTGCGAGTAGTTTGGCGCTGCCGCCTGCTAAGAATCAGAATTACCAGCGCCACAGTAGCGTACGCCACGGCTACGTTTGCGGCCGAAAACCCAATGCCCTCCACAAACGAGTGCGGAATGCGGCTTAGCAAGTTTGCCGTGTCCAACATATAGGTAAGCACCAGCTGCGCAGGCCAGGCCAGCCATCCAGCAAGCGCAGGGATAAACATGCCCGCCAGCCCTGCAATAAGGCACAGCAGCATAGCCAGTGGCACAAACGCCACCACCAATACATTGGCCAGCAACCCTACTAAAGACATCTGGCCAAAAATAGCCAGCATATATGGCAGTGTCAACGCCTCTGCGCAAATGCTTTCAATAATAATTTGCATGACAAGCGGCGGTTCACGGCCCTTGTACAGGCGCTGCGTTACCAGCGGCGCCAGTACAATCACTCCAAAAAATGCCAGAAACGACAGGTACCAGCTCACGTTGCCCCAAATATACAGCGGGTTAGCAGCCACACTAATAGCACCGGCCGTCAGCAGCAGGGACACTGGCGGAATCGCCCGCCCGTAATACCAGGCCAGTAAACTTAACACGCTAATTATGCTGGCACGCACAATTGACGGGCTGCTGCCGGTAATCACTAAAAATAAAGCGATGAGTGTAAGGCACAGTGCCGCCATTTGGAATTTGGAACGGTTCGCCAGCAGCCGGCGCGCGGCATTCACAATAATTGTTAGGTTGTAGCCCGAAACAGCAATGATATGCGTGAGCCCCACAACCAGCAGCGTTTGGGAGATATCTTCAGGCAGCGTGCTGCGCTGGCCAATGAGCAGCCCGAGCCCAAACGACGCCGCTGGCTCTGGCAGCGCCGACTGCATGCCAGCCGCAAACCGCCGCCGGAAGGTATCGATGGGCGAAGCATTCCGCGCCAGCACCTGGAGCTCGCCAAAGCTAATGCGCCCTTGGCTATTGCCACGCGTTGGGTACAACTTGCCGCTCACTTGCACGGTGTCGCCGCGGTACACAGCGGCCGCGCCAAAGCCGGCAACACTCAGCGTGCCGGGCAGCGGCTGCGGCGCTGGCAAAAGTATGCGCATGTGGTCCAGGGTAAATGTTGTTTGGTAGCGCGTGCCGTATACGCCATCGGCGGCGGCCTGGCCAACCACCGTTACGTTCTGCCGCGACAGCTGTTGGTACGGCTGTAGCTGCCGCATCGTGCCACTACCCCGCCACCAGCCCACACCAAAAAATACTGCAGCCACCAAAACAATGGCAACAGCCCAACGCCGGTACAACGCAAAAACCATTAGTGGCGCGGCCAGAAGCACCCAGCGAGTATCACCAAGCAGCAAGCCGTGCGCCAGGCCAGCACCAGCAAAAAACGCCAGGCACGCAGCGCCTACTAGCCAGCTGCGCTTTAAAAAAACAGCACGCAAAAAAATCAGCACGCGCGGAGTATACCAACAGTTGCCTAAACGTACAGCCCCAAATTCCAGCCATATCCTTTTATAAGCCGGAACGCCCGCACCCGTTGACTTTTTCACGGAAAAAAGAGATAATCTACTCTGTTCTCAGCCTACAAAACTTGCAATGAAAGTTTGTGGGCCCATAGCTCAGTTGGTTAGAGCAGAGGCCTTTTAAGCCTCGTGTCCTGGGTTCGAATCCCAGTGGGCCCTCCAAAATGAATAAAACAATTAAAACGTCACCCCCAGGTGGCGTTTTTGTTATAAGGCAAAATTACATGCATGAGGGGCCAAGCCTTGCTACTATGGGCATATGAAAATAAGCAACCTTAATACCTGGATACTTGCTGCTGCCGCCGGCCTGCTCCTGGTTTTGCTGATAAACACTTCACCGCTGGCACGCCTTGGTATTACCGCGAGCCTGCCCGGCGGATGGCATAACGCCCCTGCTGCAGCCTATAGCGATGCATCGTGCTCCCGTAAACCCGAGGGGATTCCATTCACCTTCAAACGGCCAAATAAAACGCAAACCTGCAGCTTTGACGTAAATAATCTGGCACTGCTTCTGAATGTATCTATAGGAATAGGGTTAGGGTTGGCCGGCGCTGTGATAGGCGAAAAACGGTGGGGTAAGCAATGACAACACCAGAAGCACAAGGCCAAGACCCGCTAACCGAACTAGCCGCCAAAGCCGCCGATTGCATCGGCACCTTAGTAGCGAGCCACCGTAATGCTGAACGGACATACGAAGCCGCTACACCTGAATTACGGGGCATGGCGGGTATGCGGGCAGATGAAGCAGAATCTGTACTGCGCGGCGCAACTATCCTGGCTGAACATATGGGTATCACCCCGCCCGGTGGCCATACCAACTGGGGCGAATTCACGGCCGCTGCCGGCCAAATGGCCGACGATGCCGCTGCCATCGGCAACCAGCCTGGAGCCACACCGCCGGCAGGCAGCACCCAAGCCTGAGCGCAGCCCTTAAAACGCCTAGACCGCAAAAGTTGCATTACTCTAGCCTTTTCTATACCTTATTAGGGATGAACAGCGTAAGCCAGACTATTTCCAGCGAACAAATCCGCACACTGGCCGCCCAGCACCCGGCGCCGTTTTACGCGTACAGCAAAGTTGCGCTAGCCGAACGCGCTGCGGTGCTTGCCGGCCTGCAACTGCCGTTCGGCCTTACTGTGCGCTATGCCGTAAAAGCTAACCCCCACCCCGAAGTTATCCAGGTTTTCAAAGATGCTGGCCTGTGTTTTGACGCCAGCTCCAGCTACGAAGCCGCTACCTTACTCGGCCTTGGCATTGCCGGCAACAGCATTAGCCTGTCCAGCCAGCAGCCAGCGCACAACTTGTCTGAGCTGGTAAAAGAAGGCGTCCAATTTGTAGCAACCTCCATGCGTCAGCTGGAATTATTTGCAGCAGCAGTACCGCACGGTGGCAAGCTGGGTTTACGCGTAAACACTGGTGTTGGTTCCGGCCACAGCAACAGCACTACTACTGCAGGGCGGGCTGCTAGTTTTGGCTTGTGGTACGACTATTTAGACGACGCGTTGGCTTATGCCCGCGGCCACAACCTCACTATTAACCGCTTGCACACGCACATTGGCTCGGGTGCGGACCCGGCTGTGTGGGGCAAGGCTATAGACACCTCGTTAGACATTGCCGGGCGCATGCCTGACGTTACCACTTTGGACATGGGCGGCGGCTATAAAATATCACGCATGCCTGGAGAACCAGAGACAAACATGGGCGACATCGCCGCTATTTTTGGCGAGCGCCTGCAAGCCTTTGCCCAAAAAACCGGCCGCCAGCTGCACCTGGAAATTGAACCTGGCACCTGGCTGGTGGCGCACGCTGGCGCCCTGGTTACTGAAATTACCGACATTGTAGACACTGGCGCAAATGGGTTTACTTTCCTGCGTACCAACACCGGCATGAACGACTTTATGCGCCCCACATTGTACGGCGCACAGCACGGTATTGAGCTGCTGGGCGAGGGCGGCGAAGAACGGCCATACGTTATTGTTGGCCATAACTGCGAAAGCGGAGATGTGCTTACGACTGTTGCTGGCGACCCTGAAACTATCGAACCGCGCACCTTGCCGCATGCCCGCATTGGCGACTTGCTGGTAGTGCGCGACGCTGGTGCCTACGGCGCATCTCTGCGCGCCAAAGGCTACAACGCCTTCCCGGACGCCCGCGAATTCCTGGTGTAATTACTTGCGGCGCTTATCGTGATGCTGAAACAGCGAACGCTGCGTCCACAAAAACCCGAGCGAAACCAGCGCGCCCGCGGCCACAACCAACGATTGTGAATTAGACAAATAGTGCCACGATTGCTGCGCCTGCACCGAGTGCGCCAGCCCCGGCGGCAGCGCGGGAACAGCCAGCAGCACAAATAGCGACGCTGCTGCAACCGATGGCAATACATTCACGATATTCTTCAGTTTGCCATGCACGCTAAATACCGTAACAATACCCGTAATTGCGGCCGGCGCCAGCAGCAGCGCAAACTTCACCGTGCTGTCGCTGACTGATCCGGCATGCGGCGATACTAAACGGATAAGCTCGTTGGCTTCGCTGCCCACATATTGCACCAGGACCGCGCCCAAACACAGGCTCAAAAAAACCAGGCTGGCGTTTACACGCAAACCTACAAACACCACCACCGGAACGGCGAGCGCAATAATGAGAGCGATGTTTTGGTTCATCTCACCCCTATAGTAGCAGGGGCGGTGCTAAAACGTAAGCGTTTCGCCGTTCAGGATGCCCGCCCGTGCAGCTTCACCGCTGTTGAGCTCAATAACGTAGCGGGAAGCGCCGGTTGGGCAATACACGCGCGGATACGTACCCGGCGACAGGCCACGTTCGATGTGCACCACACGTTTGTCAGCGTCCAGCCAAATAATGTCCAGCGAAAAGCGCATGTCTTTCATCCAAAAACAGCGGGTGTTGTCGTCGGTAAACCAAAACAACATGCCGCTGTTTTTGGGCATAGATTTTGTGTCGCCTAGGCCTTTTTGCTGCGCTTGGGCCGTGGCCGCAACGCGCAAATTGTAGTGCTGGCCCCCGGTGTGCAGCGTTGCATTTTTGGGTGCATGCTGGCGGCCGCTGAACACCGTAAATAGCAGCATAGCAACCACAACAGTAGCGGCCGCGGTTAAAAGTACGAAAACCTTAGGCGCCGACGCGGTCTTTGCGGTTTCGCTGCTTGGCGTTTTGCTCGATATACTCAATTATCTTACCTGCGATGTTACGTTTAGTGAGCAGTTCCGGCGTCTTAATGCTGCCAGAAGAGTTCACTTCCAGCACGAGCGGGCCGCGCTCGGAGCGCATCATGTCTACAGCGCACACTGGCAGGCCCATGGCCTTGGCGGCCTTGATGGCGGTGCGCTCTTCTTCAGGGGTAAGTTTGACGATCCGGCCAACGCCACCCTGGTGGGTGTTGCTGCGGAAGTCGTCGTCCAGGCTTTGGCGCTTAATGCTGGCTACCACTTGGCTGCCCACAACAAGGGCGCGCACGTCTGTGCCAGCGGATTCTTTTACGAATTCCTGCACCAAAAAGTTCACACCTTCTACATAAAAGGCCTGCATTACCGCTTTGGCAGCTTTGTTGTTTTCGGCAAGCACCACACCGTTGCCGTGGGTGCCTTTGGCGACCTTTACAATCAGCGGTGCGCCGCCAGCTTTTTCAATCACGTCTTCAAAGTCGGCAGTTTCGCGGGCGAACACTGTCTTTGGAACGCCTACGCCGGCTTTGGCCAGCAACTGGTAGGCGCGCAGCTTGTTGCGTGAACGGTCGATAGCAATCGATTTTGCCGTGGTGTACACGTCCTGCATCTCAAATTGGCGCACCACTGCGCCACCATACTTGGTGTAGCTTTGGGCAATGCGCGGGATAATGGCATCAAACCCGTCCAGGACTTTCCCCTTGTAGTACACAACAGGGTTGCCTTTTTCGATGGTCATGTAGCATTTGGCGTAGTTAATCACCTTTACTTCATGGCCGCGGTTAATCGCCTCTTCTTTCAGGCGCTTGGTGCTATAGTTGGCAGCACCTTTGGATAAAATGGCAATTCTCATACAAAATCCTCTATTTCAGCTTAGATTGGAGCTGGTCGGAACGGTCTCGCTCCTCTTGGTATAACGGTTTTCCCTTAGTAACGTCAACTATGAATTTGCCGCGCAGCACATTGCGCCCCAGCAAAACCGGGTACACCTGGGTTGAGCGGTTAGCCAGTGTAAACCGACTGCGGATCCGCTTGCCCTTCAATTTAATAAGTAAACGCACACGGTAGCGCTCCTGTTCCTGGCCATTTGAGCTCGCTACTATCACCTTCTCAAACTCGTGGATATGGTGCGTTCGGCCAGTATACAGGTCACTGGGTTCGTCGAACAGCGTAAAATGTAACACCCCGCCTTCTTCGCGGATGTGCGACGCCCAGATAGACGACGTTTTGGCGCCAGTGTCTACACGCGCCGGCACCTGGGTGTCGCCAAGCTCAGGCAAGGTGATTGGCTCAGCCCGCCCAATAACTTTTTTTGTCTTGATTACCTTGGTTTGCATCTTGGCTATTATAACACTTTTGCTTAAAATTATCAATGCTACTATGTGGTATGATTGGCCGTATGGACAACCTTGCACGCACGGTGCTCACCTACTATTTTACACATGCTGGCCAGCTCCCGCGGGAAAAGCAATTTCACCTGGCAAACCGGCTGAGTACCTGGAATGGCGACGAGCGTGCCCGCGCGCTGCTGGCGTCATGTAAAGCATGGTTTGTGCCCCAGCCTGCCACTGCCGAAGCACTGGCCGCACACCTCGCAGAAGCTGCTGCCCATGCTCAGGCCAGCACGCACCATATTGTTGCTTTTGAGCTGCGCAAGCCGTTTTTCGACCGCTATCCCTCTTTGGTTGGGCTGGAGGCTGAGCTGTTCCACGTGCGCCACCTGCGTGATGTATACGGTGTGGACGCCGTGCCTGCGTTTACCTCCCGCCACGCCGCATCTGAACTACACGAGCTGGAACGCGCGCTGCTGGCGGACACCGCCGCGCTGCGCGCCCTGTCCACCTGGGCAATCAATTTTATATACCTGTACCACCGCGTAATTTTGCAGGACGAACAGGGCATAGACGTAACTGCACTGTACGAACTTGGCGATACATACGACACCACAGACCCGGAGCAGCTGCGCCTGCTGCTGTACCTATACACGCATTGCATTATCGCGGACAGCAATTTTTATGCGCGCCCGCTTCCGGCCGCTAACCTGCCGGTGTATACCACCATGCTTGCCAGCTTAGAGACATTGCTGCGCCCGCGCCTGCACGAAACCAGCCTGGACACCAAGCTGGAATTTCTGGTGTGCTGCCGGCTGGCGAAGTATGGAACAGCCTTAGAAACCGCAATTTATGAAGAATGCGCCACATCGCTGAGCCCAGCAGGCACGTACCTGGTAGACACCCACAATATTTTTGCCGAAAATGAGGCTAAAAAATCGTTTGAGGCGTCTGAGCACCGCAATGTGTTATTTGCGCTGAGCGCGCTGCTGCGGCAATAACTACACTTCAGTTGCCAGACGGCACAGCTGATACCCCATATACACCCCATATTTCTCAGCGCTTGGGTCGGGGCGGCGGTAAGTGTCGGTGGGCAGCAGGCGCAGTGAGCGCGAAATTTCCAGCTGATTGGATGGCAAGCTAGTACGCTCGCGCATTACGGTAGTGGTGCTGTTGGCCATCATGGCGGCAACGCGTTTAGCTACTACTTGGCCTTGCGTATCGGTGGCCAGCCGCTGAGTTGCATCACGGAAGGAATGGCCATCCCACTCCGGGTTTTTGGCGTAGTCAACGTGCGGCTGCACATTGCCAGTTATAACACGCAGTCCTAATTCCTGGGCAGCGCGTTTGCGCAGTGTTTCAGCGCGCTCAAAATCGGCTTCGCCAGGGTTCAGCCCAAGGCCAATAATAGCGTGCACTTCCACTTCATCCAACGGGCTGGTTACCTTGCTTGGTGCGCAGCCATGTACAGAGAAAAAGCGTTCATA
>DATIIE010000034.1:0-18313 GCA_035479955.1 Saccharimonadales bacterium (SeqCode) | reverse complement strand
AACACTTGCAGCGCTGGGCGCGCTTAAGAACGGCACCGTTACTGATTTAGGCCGTAAAATGGAACGCTTCCCGGTAGAGTCCAGCTACAGCCGCATGCTGGTAGAAGGCATGCGGTACGCACCCGCCATACAATCCAAGCTTGCCACTATTATCTCCCTGCAGGAAGTAGGCGGCATAGCCAAGAGCGGCCCGCGCCATATCGGCTGGCAGAAATACACCCGCCAAACCCGTTCAGATTTGCTTGCGCAGTATGACGTACTCCTGGCCGTGCCGCACATACCAGAGGCTGAATACGACGAGCTTGGCATCATCGGCAAAAATATCGACAAAGCCATGGAGATACACGAACGCCTGCATAATGACCTCGGCCTTGGCGACGGCGAGCCACTCCCCATTACACCCGATGAAGAAGACCCTTTGCTAAAGTGCATCACCGCAGGCCAGCTGCACCAAATATGGATGCTGGACAACGAAGGCAAGGCCATACACGTAACGAGCCGCCAGGAGCGCGAGGTTTCGGGCACAACTGTTGCTAAAAACGCCTCCTTATTTACCGGCGTCCCATTCGACCTTGAAGTAGTGGCACAAAACGGGCTGGAAACCCTGCATTTGGTAAATAACATCACCACCTTAGACCCCACCTGGCTTCCCGAACTGGCGCCAGGCATGTTTGCTACAAAGGCCGGCGCCATAGAGTTTGACGCGCGGATGGGCATGCTTGTGCGCCCGGTGCAACTTACCATTAATGGCAAATCGCTACAGGTACGCGGCATCCCTGTGCTGGAGCGCACACCCGAAAACCAACGGCTTTTCTCGGTGTTATATAGCAACTATGTGGAACAGCGCCTTGAAGAGGAACGGCGGCAGCTCGCCAGGTCAAACAGCCGGCACATCCCGCGCATACCGCCGCAGCGCATCCGCGAAAGCATCCACCGCATAGCCCGGGGCGTTATATCTACTATTGAGCTGGCGCGCCAAGACCGCATGCTGTTATATAAGCTCGCAAAGCTGGAGACATGGCTGAGCCCGGAGCTTATGCAATCACTTAACCCGCCCGCAGATGACCGGCACTCACCGCACAGCGGGCGGCACCACGCCCACCGCCAGCACTGGAAACCCAAATACAAACGGCACCGGGACTGATTGGTACATTCGCTGTAGATATAATAAGTAGGTTAGACTTAATACCGTAACGCCCACTGAATGCTAAAATTGTTAACACATCCTATGACCGCCTCACTATTCACCGAACGTAGAAAACTTCTCACCCAAATTAACGACCTCACCGACAGGCCGCTCCTATATCTTTCATTTATATGGCTTGCTATTACCATTGCCGAGCTCACTGGCGGCGTAAATCAAATTCTCGAGATAACCAGTTACGCCATATGGGCATTGTTCATTGCTGACTTTTTGCTGGAGCTCACTATAGCCCCCAGCAACAAACAGTTCCTAAAAGAAAACTGGCTGATAGGTCTGTCGTTGCTCTTACCGGCACTACGCATTTTGCGAATGCTCAAATTTATTAAATACCTCCGGCTGCTTCGCTCATTGAGGTCTCTAAATCTTATTAAAATCATCGCTTCGCTCAACCGTAATATTAGCGGTGTACGCATGCACGCGCAGCGTTTCGGAGTTCGCTATGTATTTCTGATAAGTTCCGTCGTTGTAGCGGTTGGCGCAGCAGGCATACTTAATTTCGAGCGTCCCGCCGCCCAGCAGCAGCACATTCCCGGGATGGACAGTTATGGCGATGCACTGTGGTGGACGGTAATGATGATGACAACTATAGGCTCAGAATATATCCCGCGCACGACCGCAGGCCGGCTGCTGGCTATTATTATCTCATTCTATGCAATTGCGATTTTTGGTTATGTGACCGCAATTCTTGCAAGCCTGCTCATTGAGAAGAAGAAAACCGTTCCACAACAAAGATAAAACATCTAAAGCCGTGGGTGAGCGGCGCTATTGTTTTTAACCTGTCAGCCAGCTACAGTCATATTAATGACCAACACAGATATAGCCTCTAAAACCGCGCACTTCTTTACGGACTATCCGCTTCGCACCTTCGACAAACGGCAACTCCTTATCCGGGCCGAAAGCCAGGTAGAATATGTCTTTTACATTGTTGAAGGCCGTGTCAGCCAATACGACATAACGCCCGCAGGTAACGAAGTAGTTGTGAATGTATTTAAGCCCGGCGCTTTCTTCCCGATGTCGTCGGCCATAAACGCCACTCCAAACCATTACTTTTTCGAAGCCAGCACAAATACAACCGTGCATGCCGTTCCCGTTGCCGACGCTGTACAATTTTTAAAAGATAACCCTGATATACTTTTCGACCTTTTGGCGCGCGTGTACCGCGGCGTTGACGGCATTTTGCGCCGCATGGCGCACCTTATGGGTGGCGACGCTAAAACCCGGTTGTCATTCGAGCTGCTTAACGCCGCATACCGTTTTGGCGAGCAGCAACAAGACGGCTCAATCCTTATCGTGCTAAGCGAAGGCGAGCTAGCCAAACACTCTGGCTTGGCGCGCGAAACCGTGAGCCGGCTTATGCAGGGTTTGAAAATTGCCGGCTTAGTTGAAGTGACGCCGCAAGGCATTGCAATCCCGGATACACACAAGCTGGAAGCACAGCTCGGCAGCAACCTCTAGGCATCCTGCATAAATCATGACCGCAGCAAGCCCTGTGACCCCGGTCATAGCGGCCGTCTGCACTGTAGCCATACAATGGTGAAAGAGTGGGCAGGAGGATTACTATGCACGCAACAACAGGTCTATGGATGACCCATCACGGACTTAAAAAACTACAGCGGGAGCGAGCCGACCTGCAGGACTGGTTGGGCCACAGTAGGCACAGTATCCTAAACGCCGTGCATAACCACCGCACAGACAGGGAAATTGATCTGATTTTATTCGAGAAAGAAAGCATTGCAAACCGGCTGAAGCGGGTGGATGATGTGCTGCACCAGGACATTGCATTGCCGCCAGTGCGGGAACACAAGACTGAAGCGCGGGCAGGCGACATACCCTTGATGGTGCGCAAGATTACGAAATCATCAAAATAGTGTAGGCCCCATACTTTAGCGCTGGGCAGCTTTCAGCTGTGCATCTATAATCTTGCTGAAATCCTGTAGGTCACGAGGCTGGATTTTCTTGCCATTTAGCAGGAAAGTGGGCGTGGACTTGGGCAGGCCGCGGGTATTGAATTCGTGGATACTTGCGTTAATAGCTCCGTTTGTCTCACTGCCGGCAAAATCAACTCTGTAGCGCCCCATGGCTAGGCCGAGGCGTTTGGCATAGCCTTCAAAAGTCGCCTGCGGGTTGTCCAGCTCCGCCCAATTGGATTGGTTGGCAAATAGCAGCCGGTACATCTCCCAGAACTTGCCCTGCTTGCTGGCGGCTTCCGAAGCCCGGGCTGCCGCAAAGGCATTGTGGTGGACAGTTGTTAACGGGTAGTGCCTGTATTCAAAACTGATGCGGCCTTTGTATTTCTCAACAATCTGTTCCACAACGGGATAGTAAGCCCCGCAGGCCGGACACTGGAAGTCGCTATATTCCACCAGTGTAACTGCCGCGTCCTGTTTGCCAGTACTATGCGTAACCGGCGCAGTGCTGGCAGATGTGTTGTTCTGTTCAGCCGCATGTTTGCCGCCATCCACCCAAAGAAACCCCATAAAACCAACAGCTACCAGTAGTAGTGCAATCCAAAATTTCTTACCCATGCTATAACCTCCAGCTAGTTAAAACGGATTATCATTGCGGCTGCGAGCGCCAGTCCAAGCAATATCCAGGCAAAAATGTCAGCGCCTTCTGCTATGCGCCGTTGTATAAACGCACGTCCGCGTACGCCAATTGGCAGGTCCGCGGCATTAAGCCGCAGCCAGCCCCAGTTGACGACCAATAAGCCCGCAAAACAGAAAATACAGAGTATGCAGAGAGCGTTAATGGCATAGATGCTTTGTGTGAGGAACCAAAGCGCAAAACCCAACGTAAAGAGGGTGAGCGCCTGGATGCCAAGCCGCAGCTTGCGCGGCAAAGCACCGCCGTTAACACCTACCAGGGCGATACTGGAAAAGATTGTAAACAGCGCCATACACATCAACGAGTTCGGAAAGCCAAACACTGAACTCTGCCAGGCGTTGAGGACATTAGTGCAGCTAAAGACACTGTTTAAGTCACAGGATAAGACCGCATCCTTATTTTTAAGGAGGGCTATTTTCTCTGTTGTTTGCAGAAAAGCGGCGGCCATGCCCATGGCGCCGCCGGCGAGCATTGTTGCGTAGATAGTTCGTTGTTTCATGGGTGGTACTGTATCGCATGCCATAAGTGCTTACTTGTGACGGCCGTCACAAGCGCGGGCAATGCGCAGAGGCTATATTTAACTGCATAGGGTACAATAAGCATAAAGGTTATGGATAAAGTGGGCAGTAGCACATACATCTTAACGGTTAACGCCGGTTCGTCGAGTATCAAACTCGCCGTATTTACCGTGCAGGGCGCTATTAAAAAAACGCTGGAAGCGAGTATTGAAAATATCGGCCAGACCTCGGCCAGGCTTATAACGCCCGGCGACACACAGCCGCTTGCGATAGAAAACCATTCAGCCGCCAGTGCGTTACTAGCTGAGTGGCTAGACGCGCAAATCGACATGTCTCGCATAGCCGCTGTGGGCCACCGCATCGTGCATGGCGGGCCGAATTACTATGAAGCCTTAGCCGCAACGGACGAAGTGTTAGCTGGCTTGCAGAAGCTAGCGCCGCTTGACCCGGAACACTTGCCAGCCGAGCTCGAGCTTGTCGCAGCGTTTCAGCGCATGCTACCGCAGGCCCAACAAGTGCTTTGTTTTGACACAGCCTTCCATCACGACCTGCCCACACATTCACGGCTTCTGCCCATCCCCCGCCATTTCGCCGCCAAAGGATTGCGCCGCTATGGCTTCCATGGCCTGTCATATACATATATCTTAGGAGAGCTGCAGCGGGTTGAAGGCGAAACAGCGGCAAACGGCAAAGTCATTATTGCCCACTTGGGCAGCGGCGCCAGCCTGGCCGCACTGCAAAATAAAAAGCCGCTCGACACCACAATGAGCATGACACCGGCATCGGGCATTCCCATGAGCACACGTTCTGGCGACCTCGACCCTGGATTAGCTCTGTACCTGGCACGCACGCAAGGGTATGACGCCGAGCGTTTCAGCCACATGGCCAATTTCGAGTCAGGCCTGCTTGGCATATCTGAAACAACCGCGGACATGAAAAGCCTGCTCGAAATCGAAGGCCAGGACAAGCGCGCAAAAGAGGCGGTGGATATATTCTGTTATCAGGTTAAGAAGAGCATTGGGGGCTTTGCCGCAGCACTCGGCGGCCTTAACACATTGGTATTTACCGGTGGGATGGGGGAGAATGCGCCCAAGATAAGGGCCAGGGTATGCGAAGGGCTGGAGTTTCTAGGCATTCGCATTGATGGCACCCGCAACGAACATGGCGACCGTCTTATCTCGGTAGATGGCGGCCAGGTCGGTGTGCACGTTATCCATACAGATGAAGCAATTACTATCGCAAATGAAACGGCCAGGCTTTTACGGGCGCGGCCGGCGCAAGGAGATAACTTATGAACCCGGTTACTGAAAATCCGCTCGATGAAAAAGCTCTTTACAACATTGACGCCTACTGGCGCGCCGCCAATTACCTGTCGGTGGGCCAGATTTACCTATGCGACAATCCACTTTTGAAAGAACCGCTAAAACTAGGCCACGTCAAAAAATTATTACTTGGCCACTGGGGAACAACACCCGGCCAAAATTTTATCTATGCCCACCTGAACCGCATTATTAAAGAGTACGGCCTCAATATGGTTTACATATCCGGACCTGGGCATGGCGGTCCAGCTTTGGTTGGCAACGTATATCTGGAGGGCACGTTCAGCGAATACTACCCCGGTGTCACCCAAGATGAAGCGGGCCTTAAAAAACTGTTCCAGATGTTTTCGTTTCCCGGCGGCTTGTCCAGCCACGTATCGCCGCAAGTGCCCGGCTCAATGCACGAAGGCGGCGAGCTTGGCTACTCGCTGAGCCATGCCTTTGGCGCAATCTTAGATAATCCTGGCCTTATAACGGCGTGCGTGGTCGGCGACGGCGAGGCCGAAACTGGCCCGCTCGCAACTGCCTGGCATTCCAATAAGTTCATTAACCCAAAAACAGATGGTGCAGTGCTGCCCATACTTCACCTCAATGGGTACAAAATAAGCAACCCAACTATTCTGGCGCGCATTGAACACGAAGAGCTAGAGCAGCTATTCCGCGGTTACGGCTGGACACCGTACTTCGTAGAAGGTGACGACCCCATGCAAATGCACCAGCAGATGGCGGCAACGCTCGACAAAGCCGTGCAGGAAATTAAACGGATCCAAAGTAATGCCCGCGAAAATAACGACACTACGCGTCCGCGCTGGCCGATGATTGTACTCAACTCGCCGAAAGGCTGGACCGGGCCAAAAACAATAGACGGCAAACAAATCGAGAATAACTTCCTGTCACACCAGGTGCCGCTTGCCGTAGATGCCGCCCATCCTGACAACTTAGCAGCTCTTGAACAATGGCTAAAAAGCTATAAACACGAAGAGCTGTTCGATGAAAGCGGCGCCTTACTGCCAGAACTTGCCGCACTCGCCCCAACAGGCACACGCCGCATGGGCGCAAACCCGCATGCCAACGGAGGCGGCCTCACCAGGGAGCTGGACTTGCCGGATTTCCGGGATTACGCCGTTACCATTCAGGAGCGGAGCATTAGCAGCGAAGGCAATGTGCATGCGCTGGGGCCATATCTGCGCGACGTAGTAAAACAAAGCTCAATGCAGCGCAACTTCAGGATATTCGGCCCTGACGAACTTATATCCAACAGGCTAGAGGCGGTTTTTGAAGCCACCAACCGGCAATGGCTGGCGCGCACGAAACCCACAGACGAAAATTTGAGCACCGAGGGCGCAGTCATGGACTCCATGCTAAGCGAGCATCAGGCCGAAGGCTGGCTGGAAGGGTACCTACTAACCGGCAGGCATGGCATCCTGCATAGCTATGAGGCGTTCATACGCGTCGTAGATTCGATGGTCAACCAGCACGCCAAGTGGATCAAAATGTCCAACGAGTTACCATGGCGCCACCCCATACCATCCCTTAACTATTTGCTTACGTCACATGTCTGGCGGCAGGACCACAACGGCTTCACGCACCAGGACCCTGGCTTTATTGACCACCTGCTTAATAAGAAATCTTCAGTCGCACGCATCTATCTGCCTCCTGACGCCAACACCCTGCTGTCTACCATCGACCACTGTTTAAAAAGCCGCAACTACATTAACCTGACTATCACTGGCAAACACAACAGCCCGCAGTGGCTGACTATGGATGAGGCGATTGAGCACTGTACCAAGGGAGTCAGCATATGGGATTGGGCGAGCAATGACCAAGGCAATGAGCCCGACCTAGTTATGGCTTGCGCCGGTGATGTGCCCACACTGGAAACGCTTGCCGCAGTATCTATTCTGAGGAAGTACCTGCCCGAACTAAAGGTCCGCGTCGTAAATGTTGTTGACCTCATGCGCCTTGAACCTGCCACCGAGCATCCGCACGGGCTGAGCGACCCTGAGTACGATGCACTCTTCACCAAGAATAAGCCGATCATCTTCGCTTTCCATGGCTACCCGTGGGTGGTCCACCGTTTAACCTACCGCCGCAATAACCGCAACCTGCACGTACGCGGGTACAAGGAAGAGGGCACAATCACGACAGCATTCGACATGACAGTGCAGAATGACATGGACCGCTTCCATTTAGTCATGGACGTCATCGAACGCGCAGGGCTAAGCGGGGCGGACGCCCAACAGTTACTGCAGCTGATGCAGCGAAAACTCGTTGAGCACGCAGCCTACATAAAAATACACGGCATAGACATGCCTGAAGTGTACGATTGGAAATGGGGCGCAGGCGCTGCATAACTCTTAAACTGCTATACTTTTAGCATGTCCAAACCGACCCTCACCGACCTGCTAAATCTTGTTAAGCACATTGTCATTCCGTTCTACCTGGTAAAACGCCATTCGCCGGTTAGGGCAGAGGGCGGGCGGTACGAAAACGACGCCGAGCATTCATGGTCGGTAGCGTTGGTGGCTGCTGCGTTGGCGCCGCAGATAGACCCGAAATTAGACGTTGGCAAAATTTGCCAGTTCGCGATTGTGCATGACCTGGTTGAAGTACACGCCGGTGACACCTCTAATTTTGCCGATGACGCCGTTAAGGCAACCAAAGACAGCCGCGAAGAAGCAGCGCTGCACAAACTAAAAAAAGACCTGCCAGCGCTCCCGTGGATACCAGCCACCATTAAAGAATACGAGGCGCAAACCACCATTGAAGCGCAGTTCGTGAAATCCGTAGACAAGCTGCTGCCTTTAATGTTCGATTACATTGAAGACGGCCTGTTCTACCAGGAGAATAAAATCACGGTTGAAGAATGGCGCAGGCAATTGCGCACGCACCGCGAAAAGGCCAGCAAGCATAGCGGCGCATTTGTCTATTACGATGAGCTGTGGAATTTGCTGCTTGCGAACCCGCACCTCTTCCACAAAGCCACCGGCAAATCTTAGCGCTTCTCGATTGGCGTATTCTGGTAAGCCGCAAACCGCCACACGCCATCCAGCTTCTGCGCTACCAACGAATACACCGTCCGTTTGTTGTCGTCGCTTGAGCGGTTATCGTTGTAGGCAACATTGCCGTAGGCAATCACAAATGCTACCCCGGGTGTCAGGAAACGGATACTGTCGATTTTGCCTACCAGGTGGCTGTTGCGCGCCCAGGCCGAAAAGATAATTTCGTGCCCGGCTACAATCTCCTGGCGGCCTTTTTCGAGCATGCCGTTCGCGATAATATAATCGGCGTCGGGGGTGAAACAGTCTGCGTACGCCGCGGCGTTGCCCCATGCGTCAAGCATTTGTTGGTATAAGGCGCGGACCGGCGCCTCGTCGTTTACTGCTACTGTTGCGTCCATAAACGCTCCTTTTCTGTGCGTCACTGGTTCGGCTGCGGCATAAAATACCGCAGGTACAACCACACGCACTAGCTAAATAGTGATATGTGGAAATCCTGCGGGGTAAGACGACTTACTAGGGGAGGGGCTGCGGGCCAAGGGGATCTGGCGGCTGCCCAACCTTTCGGAGCGCGGAGCTCCTAAACATTGGTTTCCTATCCTTAGTATAGCAATCCCGCGGGCAAAGTCCGAATTTCATAATGCCAAATAGAGTACGATTTTGTTGGCCCATATCATATATGTTATACATAAGATTAACATTCTATTAAGACAGGAGTCCGCGGTGTTACAACGTCTTGCTCGTAAAGTGCTGGTGGTATTAACAGCAATAGTAATCGGGGGCTTGGGTGTGTTGCCGGCCTTTGCCGCAACATCAACACTGAACGGGCACGAGGTGGTTCTGGACGCCAGCGGCAAAATAGTGCCATGGGTAGCGCAGCACGACCAAGCGTACAGCACGGTTTCTTCGCTGGCCTGGGACTATCTGTTAAACAAGGTGCCGCGCGACCCGGCCACCGGGCAGCCAGCCTATTACTCGCAGTCATACCTCTTCCCGGATAACGGGCAATTAGGCGGCTGGCCAAGCAACCCGGCGGGCATGAACGCCATGCTCATTGAATCTGCCATTGAGTATTACCAATATTCCGGCGACAGCCGCGTCATTACCTTTGCCCGTAATATTGCCGACCACCAGCTGGCGCAGGGCATGACGCTGCCCACCGACAACTGGGCGAACGTGCCGTACGCCAGCGGTGACGCCGGCTCCATGACATACAAAGGCGCGTCCTACGGCAACAGCACCGGTGTGGGCGACGGCGTTGGTTACATCCAGCCCGACAAAGTTGGCGAATTGGGCCTGGGATTCCTCCAGCTCTACCAGCAAACCGGCATCACCACCTACCGCGACGCAGCAGTTAACGCCGCAAATGCACTGGTGAGCCATGTGCGCGTTGGCAATGCCACACAGTCGCCGTGGCCATTCCGCGTTAAAGCAGCTGACAACACCGTGCGCGAGCAATATTCCGCCCACGTTATTTCATCTATCGAGCTGTTCGACAAACTCATCAAGCTCAACCTGGGCACGCCCGCCAGCTACCAAACCACGCGCCAAACCGCCTGGAACTGGCTACTGCAATACCCCATGGCCAACAATGTGTGGGCTAACTATTTTGAAGACGTTGGCACTCGCACAGGCACCGACAACATTAACTCGCTGAACCCGATGATGACCGCCCGCTACCTGCTGCAGTACCCCGAAACCGACCCCAACTGGCTGGCGCATGTGCGCGGCCTCATTTCCTGGACAGAAGCCAACTTTGGTGAAAGCCAATACGGCGCCACCACCATTAAAGAACAGATGGTGTTCCCATTTGCCATGGGCAGCCACAGCTCGCGTTACGCCTCGGTAAACGCACTGCTGTATGAAAAAACCGGCGACCAAGCCGCCAAAGAAAAAGCCTTCCGTGCCTACAACTGGTCAACTTACATGATGCGCAGCAGCGGCGTGGGCATTGACGGCCCAAGCGTAAACAACCAATGGTTCACCGACAGCTACGGCGACTACGTGCGCCACTTCATGGTGGGCATGGGCGCGGTTACCGACTGGGCGCCAGCCGCACAAACCCATTTGCTGGAATCCGGCTCAACTGTTACGAATATTTCGTACAGCCCCACACTCGTTAACTACACGACATACGACGGCAGCAGCGTTGAAAAACTAAAAGTTGCTGCGGTGCCAACCAGCGTCAATGTTGACGGCGTGGCCATTAGCCAGCGCAGCGACCTAGCAGCTGAGGGCTGGACATATGACCCGGCTACCGCTGTACTGCAAATCCGCCACGACAGCGGCACGGCAGTGGCCATTGGTTTGAACGGCACACCCGCCAACCAGCTGCCCACCGTTACGTTGGGCGCGCTCAACGCCAACTACAACATGCCAGCCAGCTTCGACCTGAACGCCAGCGCCAGCGATGCCGACGGCACCATCAGCAAAGTTGAGTTCTATCAGAACGGTGTTCTGCAATACACCGACACAGCGGCGCCATACAGCTACACCGTAGCCAACCTTGCCGCCGGGACCTACAGTTTTACCGCCAAAGCCTACGACGACCAGGACGCAGCCACTACCACTAGTGCAACAACCGTAACTATCACCGACCCGGTACAGGCAGCAGGCTGGACCGGCGTTGATATTGGGCCAGTTGGCGTACCGGGGTCGACATCCTTGAATAACGGCGTTGCCACGGTGCGGGGAAGCGGCAGCGACATTTGGGACGGCGCCGATTCCTTCCACTTCGGCTACCAGCAACTGACCGGCGACGGTGAAATTAAAGCCCGCATTGCTACCCAGCAAAATACCCAGGAATGGGCTTTGGCCGGAGTGATGATCCGCGACAGCCTGGCGCCAGGTTCACGGCATGCCTTAGCGGCCATGACCCCCAGCCACGGCCTGTCGTTTGATTACCGCGCAACCACTGGCGGCAACACCAGCTACACAGCTGGCGGCAGCGGCACCGTGCCGTATTGGCTGCGTTTGGTGCGCAGCGGCAACACTATCACTGCATCCAAATCTACCAACGGTACCACCTGGACGAGCATGGGAAGCGCCAGCATCACCATGGGAAGCACTGTGTACATTGGCTTGGCCGTTACATCGCACGCCAACGGCACGCTTGGCACTGCCACTTTCGACAACATCAGCTTTACTGGCCAGCCGCCTGCCGGCGACACAACGCCGCCAGCGTTCAGCAATGTGTCTGCTAAAAACCCTAACCAGAACGGCGTTACCATTGCCTGGACAACCAGCGAACCGGCAACCTCCCAAATTGATTACGGCACAACAACCGCATATGGCACCAGCACCGCCACCAACACCAGCCTGGAAACGGTGCACACCCAAGTGGTAGCTGGCCTGGACGCAAATACCACCTACCACTACCGCGTACGTTCGGCTGATGCCGCTGGCAACTCGGCTGTATCCGGCGACTTTACCTTTACGACCCCTGGGATACCAGATAGCGAAGCGCCCACCGCCCCTACTAATCTGCAAGCCAACACCCCAGCTCCCGCCCGCGTTGACCTTACCTGGTCGGCGTCAACCGACAATGTGGCTGTTGACCACTACATTGTGAAGCGTGATGGCGTAACCATTGCAACACCTGTGAACGCTGGCTTTAGCGACACTGCCGTGCAGCCAAACACCGGCTATACCTACGCTGTTTTTGCTGTGGACGCCGCAAACAACATCAGCATTGATAACCCCCTAGTTACCGTTACTACTCCTGGCGACACAACCGCGCCCAGCGTGCCCGGCAGCCTAACGGCCACCCCGCTTTCCGCTACCCAAGTCGCCTTAAGCTGGACGGCGTCAACCGACAACGTCAGCGTAGCGCGCTACACCGTTTGGCGTAATGGCGTATCTTTGGGCACCGTAACAACTCCCGGTTACACCGACACAACTGCGGCAGCAAACACCACCTACAACTACACCGTGACCGCCCAGGACCCAAGCGGCAATAATAGCGCCGCATCCAACACCGCAACTATCACTACACCCAACGCGCAAACACTTGCCGTTGACGTACAAGTGGTTAAGCATGGCACCAGCGCCGCAACTACTGTTGTTTCGCCGGCCATAACTACAACCGGCACAAACGAACTTTTGGTGGCGTTTGTGTCATCAGACGGCCCCAGCGGCAGCGGCACATCCAGCTTCAGCGGCGTCACTGGTGGCGGCCTAACCTGGACGCTGCGCAAACGCGTAAACACCCAAGCCGGTACCTCAGAGATCTGGACGGCACCCGCCACCGCTAAACTAACCAATGTTACTGTTACGGCCACCCGCACCGGGAGCTACCGCAGCTCCATGGTGGTCACTGCCTTCAAGGGCGCTTCGCTGGCCGGTACAGGCGCAACCGGTGGCGCAAATGCTGCAACAGGCGCACCCAGCGCATCACTCACTACGACGCAGGCCAATTCATGGGTATGGGGAGTAGGCAACGACTGGGACAACCCCACCGCCCGCACCGTAGGCGCCAACCAAACCATGGTAGACCAATTTATGACCAGCACCGGCGACACCCTGTGGGTCCAGCGCCAAAACGCCGCAACGCCAGCTGCGGGCACAGCAGTAACCATCAGCGACACCGCGCCTACCAACGACCGCTGGAACCTGGCCGTCATTGAGATAATCCCAGCTAACTAGCAAATACCGCGCGCAGCCGGGCCAGCAGGCCTTTTGGTGGATTGACCCAACGGGCAATGTCTTTTATGACAGCAACGTCAACGTGCTGCGGCGATTCATATTCTGCAGGCGTAGACTGGCCTTTCCCAGGGAAAAATAAGTGGTTGTCGGTTGGGTAGATACGAAAAACTACCCCCGGCTGCGCGCTAAGGCCAGTTTTCCAGCGCGCAAAATCATCATCAATTGTTACTTGGTAGTCACGGCCGCCTTGTGCAATGAACATGGGTTTGTGTAATTTAGCGGCGGCAGCTACCGGGTCGTAGGCGCGCATATCCAGCCAGTATGACGCCGAAAAGCCAAAGGGCAGGGCGCTGGCCTTTGTGGAGGTGGAAAGCGCCGGGTCATCCACGGCCTGGGCCTGGCGGCTGATAATCGCAACCGCCTGCTTGTTCGCGCCGGTGGGATTTACCTCGGCAAGATAGCTGGCAACGCGCACAGCCGCTTGCTGCATGGGCTGCGTATCTCCCGCCAAAATAACCAACCCGGCAACCGCTGGTTCAGCCGCGGCTATACGCGGCGCAACTTTGCCGCCCATGCTGTGGCCCAGCACAAAAAGCTGCGCCGCATCCACGGCCGGGTGTTTTTGCAGCAATTGTACAGCGGCAACCGCGTGCGGCACATATTCTTCGGTCATGGTGAAATCGTCTTCGTTGGCTACCCGGGCATGGGTGTGCGTGACTTTGTCGAAACGCAGCACCACGATGCCGCGGCTGGCCAGGCCCCAGGCAATATCTTTGAGTGGTTTGTTTGGCCCGTATGTTTCATCACGGTCGAATGGTCCGCCGCCGCCCAGCAATACGACTGCCGGATGCAGGCCGCTGCCTGCAGGCACACTCAGCGTGCCTGCAACAGATAGCGACGCAGCCTCTACAGACACTTCTTCTTCGGTAAATGCGCCAGGTTTCGCATAGGCTGGCGCTGCCCACTCAGCCGTTACCGCTGGCGCAAGCCGGAAGCCTTGCAACATGCCTTTATCGTCAACCGACATAAGCACGGTAAGCTCACCGCGCTCCTGTGTGACAGGCACGCTGACGCGCACCAGGCCTTGCTGCATAGTTTCCGCAACTGGCTCACCGGTAGCGGCCACCGGCCCGCTCTTATTTATTTCCGCAGCCCAGGCCGCCTGCACAGAGTCAGCAGAGGCAACTGCCTGCAGCGGCGGGGCAAAAAAAGATGCAACGGCCGCAAACTGTTCGTCACGCAAAGCCGTAACTATTTTAGTAGCTACTGTGGTGGGGTCTGTATTCATTTAGCTAGTTTACCAAATAGGCGGATAGGGCGCAGGTTAGATGCCAGAGCCTCTTGACAATAGAATACTCCACAATGTAGAGTATGAGTTATGGACACCCAGCTAAAGAAAGGTTTACTAGACGTATGCGTGCTTAAATTGCTAAGCGGCGCTGATTCGTATGGCTATAAAATTATAAGCGACCTCTCGCAGTTTGTTGAGATATCCGAATCCGCGCTGTACGCAATTCTGAAACGCCTGGAACAGCAGCAGCTGGTTACCACGTACAAAGAAGAGCACGACAACCGCCTGCGCAAGTACTACCACCTTACCGATGCCGGCACGGCGCGGCTGCAAGAGTTTCGTCCTGAATTCGCCAAAATAGAACGCATTTTTCAGTTTGTACTAAAGGAGGACAACAAAGTATGAGCGTCAAACAAAAATTCCTGGACCAGCTCCGGGCTAACCTGCGGACCTACCCAAGCGGTGCGGTCGACGATTACATCGATTATTATGACGAACTTATTGCCGAGCGCGTAGCGAGCGGCGAAACCGAGGCTGCAGTTGTGGAGCAGATTGGCAGCGCAAAAGATGCCGCCCACAGCTTCAAGCGCCACAATGCCATTGAACGAGCCGTTAAAAAGCCCACTGTGTCAAACTGGCTGAAGGCGCTGATTGCGCTGCTGAGCGTGTTGTCGTTGCCGCTGCTTATCCCGGTATTTGCCGTTATGGTGGCGCTACTAGTAACAGCCGCTGCGCTGTTCGCCTGCGGCCTGGCGGTATTGGTGCTGGGAGTTGTTGCCGCCATCCTGAGCACCATTGAAATGGCCTCTATTGTGATTGCCGGCGACGCGCCGCTGTACCTGTTGCTGCTTACTGCGGGCGTAGCGGTGGTGGCGATCGTGGTGGCGCTGCTGCTACTGCGCGGCCTGATACTTATTAGCCGCTGGTTCACCCGGGCTGCTGTACGCAAAATGAAGTCCCGCCACAACAAACGCAACCAGAACGATCAACACCTAAGCACGGAGAAACAATAAGATGAAAAAAGCATCACTTCTTGCCCTGGCAGCAGGGTTTGGCCTTATACTTATTGCCCTTACGCTGAGCGGTTTTAGTGCGCAGCGTATCAGCAACGACGTGAAAGCCATCAACCAAAAAGACCTCACCGTCAGGCAGGGGACATTCGACGCCCGCGGCATACAACAGGTAAAAACTGACGTAAACGACGTTAAAGTTGTTATCAAAACCCAAACAGACACCAGCCGCGTAACCGTAGACTACTTTGAAACCAACGCCGACAAATTTGTAGTTACGCACTCTGGCGACACACTTTCCGTGGGTCGTAAGCCCGGGTCGCAAAAGCACCACTTCATTTGCTTCTTCCGCTGCATAAGCAACCCCTATTCGATCACGATCCGCGTGCCGGCAAACTCGGTATATGCCTACAACCTCATGGCAAACAATGCGCCCGTCGCCTTTGAAAACGGCGGCACATTACAGACGCAGGCCATACATATCGTATCGAGCAACAGCAATGTGGATATGCAGCGCCTAGCCGCAGCAGGCACTGTATATGCGCAAAGCGACAACGGCAGCATACGGCTGCATGATGTCACCAGCAGCGGTACGCTCACCCTGGAAAGTTCCAATGCCAGCAATGAACTGGTGAATGTCCAGGCGCCAGCTATTAACTCCACGACAGATAACGGCAGCGTACTGCTACATGCGGTGACGACCGTCAACTTAACCGCGCACAGCAGCAATGCGTCAATCACGCTCGACCGGCTGACCGCCGACCACGCCACCCTCACCAGCGACAATGGCAGTGTAGAGGGCAGTATTATCGGCGCAAAAGAGGCCTACGACTTAGGCATCACCAGCGACAACGGCAGCATCACTGTCGACAACACCAGCTATGGCGAATCGTACCGCACCGAACAAAACAGCCGCGGCAAGAGCGTGAAAATTACAGCGTCGAACGCCGCGGTGAACGTCAATTTCGTAAAATAAGCTTTTGCAGCCCTGTAACTACAAACTACAGCTCTTCGACCAGCTCCAGAATAATGCCCTCTGGGCCCCGGAAATAGCACAGCTTGTACATGTCCTGATAATTATAGATATCCACAAACACCTCATAGCCCTTTTGTTTCATGGCCGCCACAATGCCTTCGATATCTTCGATAACAAAAGCCAAGTGCTGCATGCCGTGCGAGTAAATAAAGTTTTGCGGGGACGCAGGGTCACTTGCCGGGTTAATGAATTGGGTCAGCTCCAGGTTTATCTGCCCGTTAGGCGCCTGAAGGAACACAATGCGCGATTTGGCATTTTTAAACCCAGTTACTTTGTCGAGTAGTTCACTTTGTTCCTCAGCTTCGCCTTGTATGGTAAAGCCAAAATCCAGGAAGAATTCCTTTGCCGGCGCCAAGTCGTTTACAACAACGCCAATGTGGTCTATACGTTTTAACTTCATACTACCCACCTTTACATTACCAATCGTCGCGCTGCATGTCCTCGGCCTGGCGGTCCATGCTTTTGCGTGACCGTTTATTACTGTGGCGCTGCTGAACCGTATTTTTCTGTTGCAGGCCCTGCAGCTCCGCGCGCATCTTAACATAGTTTGCGTAGTGGGAAGGGTTCAGGCTGCCGTTGCGCAGCGCCTCCTGGACAGCGCAGCCTGCTTCGTTTGGCTTGTGCTGGCAGGTGGTAAATTTGCAGCGGGCTATCAGGCGGGTGATGTCATCAAAGTTCTCGGCCAGGCCTTCTTCAGTGCCCCATAGCTGCAGCTCGCGTATGCCAGGGGCGTCAATCAGCAGGCCGCCGTTCGGCAACACAAATAATTCGCGGTGCACCGTTGTGTGCTGGCCAGTGTCGTCTGCGGCACGTACCGCTTTCGTGGCCTGCGCCTCACGTTGCAGCAGTTGGTTGGTAAGTGTAGATTTGCCCACACCCGACGAGCCCAGCAGAATAGCCGTGCGGCCGGGCGCAATGTGCGCTAAAATCTCGTCCACCCCGGCTCCCTTAATAGCAGTGCTAACCACCACTGGCAGGTTTAGCTGTTGCACAGCCGCCACATACACAGACACATCAGCCGCTTTGTCGGCTTTGTTCAGCACAATCACCGGCGCAATATGGCTAACAGACAGCTGGTATAAAAAGCGCTGCAACCGTTCCACGCTAAAATCCTTGTCTAGCGCCAACAGCACGAACGCAACGTCGACATTAGCTGCCATAATTTGTTTGACAACCTGTTTACCGGCAACTTTGCGGGCGAGTTCGTTGCGGCGGGGGATAAGTAGTTCAATAACTGCCAGGCCATTGTCGGACAGCCGCGCGCCCACCCAGTCGCCAACTTTGGGCGTTTGGTCGGCGGTGGTGTAGTGCGCCAGCTTTCCGCTGAGTTCGGCAGAAACGATAGCCGGCGTAGCAATCTTCAGCGACGTGCCAAAATCGGCAATAACGCGGGCGGGTACTAAACCAGGCTCGGCGAGCGCTTGCCATTGCTGCTGCAGGTCGTTGGTCCAGCCAAATTGCGTCAGTTGCTCCATTACCCTTATTATTACATTAATAACCGGGCGGGGATAGGGCAGAGACTTTCTGCGGCTGCGGCAGTAAATTTAGCCGAATACCTCCACGTAATCCGGCGTAGCGTACGGCTGCGGGCCAATGTCATAAGCAAATTCTATGCGCGTGCCCGGGTTTGGCACGGTAACCCGACTGCCAATAATGATGGAGGCGGTGAGGTCGTCGGTGCCTATACC
>DATIIE010000033.1:0-1500 GCA_035479955.1 Saccharimonadales bacterium (SeqCode) | reverse complement strand
CACGACTGGCCCCTACCCCGACAAACATTTCCACAAACTCCTAACCAGAACTGCTAAAGAATGGCACGTTGGCTTCACCAGCCACAGCACGGGCCAACATGCTTTTACCAGTGCCGGGCGGGCCAACCAAGAGCACCCCTTTAGGTATCCTCGCCCCTACCGAAGCGAACTTCTTAGGGAACTTCAAAAATTCCACGACTTCTTCTAGGTCTTGCTTGGCTTCGGCGCTGCCGGCAATCTCGTTAAAGGTCACCTTCTCTTTTTCGTTGCCGTACAGGCGGGCGCGGCTCTTGCCAAAGCTCAGCGCTTGGTTGCCCTGCCCTTGGGCGCTACGCAGCATCATAAAGAACAGGACGGCAACGGCGACCACGGGCAATAGCAGCGCGGCATTTTCTAGGTTAGAACCTAAGTTACTCTGTGGCTCGTAGGCTACAACCACCTTGTTCATGTCGATGCCGGCATCTTTAAGCTTGCCGTTGGGGTCTTGGTACGCCTTGAGCGTAGGTGTTTGCTGGCCCTTCTTGGTAATGTCCAACTCGGCACCCTTAACGTCAATCTTGCTGTACTGGCCACTGTTGGCCTGGCTAACGGCTTGACTGAGTGGAATAGTTGCCAGCGAGCCATGCTGCCCGCGTAAAAAGAAAATGATTAGGCCAAATAATATAATGAGTGCGATAAACCCAGAGCTGCGAAACCAGCTGGGGCGCTGCGGCCGTCCGCCGCGGCTATGGTTTGTAGTGCGAAAAGGTTTCTCGGGTGATTCATTCATACTCCTGGCATTATACAGGATTAGCGCCCTGGCGCAGCAACACCTCAAAGTATGGGTACAAAATACAACAAAAATGGGCTTTACGGGTAGGCAACGTGTGCTACACTGGGCGCGTTATGAAAGAAGCATTAGACCAACCGGCAACCAAAAAGGACCTGCTCGAGCTAAAAGAATGGCTCGTTGCCGCATTCAGTGATAGCACCAGCCAAATCCTGAGCGCCATTGCCGCACAAATGGCCAGGATGGATCGGCGCACCGCTCGGCTGGAAGGCAGAGTTAACCGGCACGACCGTAAGCTTGATGATCACGAAGTGCGTTTACGTGATGTTGAAACGTTCCACTGAAACTGTTAGACGGTGATTGCGCTAGCCTTAGCGGCTGGCCCCACCAAGGCAATCGAGGCCGGCATGCTGCGCAGCCGCCAGCCATCTTGAATATCAGCAAACTTGTGCGGCGCGGCGGCTTTGCAGAATACCACCAAACGCTCAATCGTGGGCCTATCAAACGGTACCTGGCGATGGCGCAGCCACGCCGCCAACACTTCGGCGGCGACTTTGTGCGGCAACTGGGTAAATGGTGCTCGCGGCAGTTCGGCTTGTTCGATCCACGGCGCAGCGATTTGTTCGATCGCCGTATGCAGCTGCTCAGAAGTCTTGATATGACCAAGCAGTACTGCCCGCTGGTCAGCAGATAAACGCGGCAGCATGTGATGCCTAATATAGTTGCGCAGG
>DATIIE010000032.1:0-24587 GCA_035479955.1 Saccharimonadales bacterium (SeqCode) | reverse complement strand
CCGTTGTTAACCGCGTTGGTAAGGTAGGCTACGAAACTGGTGGGAGCGCCGTCGCCGTTAAAATCAGCGTATTTGGAGACAATTGTCTTCATAGCCTGCGACTGCTGGCCGCCGTACTGAATCACATTAGTACTAATAATATTTGTGCAGTCGTTGCCGCCAAGCAAATAATAGTAGCCATTGTAATAGGCCGAGCCAGCGCCAAACCGCGCGGTGGTAAAGTTATTTACCGCCTGCGACCAGCCGCTTAAGCGCCCGCTGCTGTTAACGGACGCAATGTATGTGTTGGCGATACAGGATGTTACCGCAGTGCGTCCGCCGAACAGATATATGTACCCATTCGCTGCCACCACCGACTGGTAACTGACGCCTTGCGGCATCTCCCGCGAGTACTGCCACGAGCCGCTCGTATTCCCTGTAGACGGGTCGATTGCGATAGATTGCACATCGTTATAAGCAGTACTGCCGTCGTCCCCTCCCATTACGAATAAGTAACCGCCGATAATTACCGTGCTGTGGTGCCCGCGCGTACCCGTGAATGAAGTAGCCGTATTCCATGTGCTGGTAATGTCGCCGCCGGATGTGAGGGTCGGGCTGTAGTATACCGATGTTTGTTCTATGCCCGTGGAATCCAAGCCCCCTGTTACATATATGCGGTCGCCAAACGTACTGCAACCATGCCATGAGCGCACCGCTGGTAAGCCGTTTGTCGACTGCTGCCAGGAGCCGGGCACGCCATTTGCCCCAATCTGGCTATATAGTATAGTCGCCGTGCCGTTGCCAGCGTTGTCTTCTCCGCCAATGTAATAGAGATAGCCGCCCTGCTGAACCATGCAACCGCCGCCGCGGGTATTACTTGCGGTTAGGTTAGGGCCGGCCGTCCAGGAGCCGATTGTGCCATCGGGGTTCAGCGCCGCGTAGGCTGTGTTGTTCACACTAAGGGTACAAAACGGGTTGGCAAAGTTAGTGCCCACGTTATATGTCCTGCAGCCGCCAGCCGTATAAATGTACCCGTTATATGCGGTGGATGCTGGGCTTACTACGTTACCGCTGGGCGTTGGGTACACGTTAGTACTGTTAGACCAGGTGCTGGTGCCCTTGTTGCCAGCGTTAAACACTTCCACATATTCTGTAAGGTTAGAGATGGTAGAACAGGCGTTTGGCGGGTCGCCCACAGAACAGCCGCCAGTGGCATATATATACCCGTTTGAGAAAACGGCTCTTTCGTCCCACCGAGGCGTTATTTGGATCACTGAGTTAGTAAGCGTGCTGCCGGCGATATCTCCGGTAGACATATCTATCTTGCCGATTTCAATGTCACCATAGGTGGTAGGGCCGCTGCCGTCGTGCCCTCCGAATACGTACAAATAGCCGTTCATAGCCACGGCGTCGGCACGCCGGAGTGTATGCGCCAGTTTTGCCGTTGTTCCGTTGGCGCCGCTGGAAGTCCCGAGCCACGCCGTAATATTCCCGTTATCCAAAATGCGGGCATAATAAATAATGTTCGTTTGCGAGGCGGCGCTCGTGGCCCCTCCCGCAAGGTATATATACCCGTTATATAACGCCGGCGCCATAAGCCCCTTACCCGCTGGCAAGTTTAGGAAGTTACCAGTGGCGGCGCTGGTGGTAAGCGTGCCTGGAACGCCTGCGGCAGATAAGGGCATGCGGTAATTGGTGTTACGGTAGGTACTACAGCCGGCAGTGCCGGTCGTACCGATACAGCCACCAAACACAAACAAGAAGTTGCGGTATGCCACTGCCGAGTTGTAGTACGTGGTCGCTCCCAGTTTGGCAGACTGCACCGTCCAGTTGGCGTTTAGTGCGCCAGTACCGGTGTTGAGCGAAACATAATAAACGTTGTTAGACGGGCCGCCCTGTGTATAGCCACCGGTAGCATACAGGATGTTGTTATATACCGTTAACCCCATTGCAGCCAAGCCGGTGTCGCCGCCAATACCCGCGCTGTTTAGAATGTGCGTAGTGTCGGTTGTCCAGGCGCCAATAGTGCCATCCGCGTTCAGCGTTGCATAGCTGGTGTTGCCTGTAGTGTCGGCCGTACCGGTTTCACAAGTAGCCTTTACACAACCGCCTACCACATAAATACGGCCGGCGTTCACGACACTGCCATGCGCAAACAATGCTGCCGGCAGGGCGGTAGTAGTGTTTACTGGGCCTACCTGCCCCGGATCGCTAATTTTGCTGTACGACTGGGTATTTTGCGTGCTGCCGCTGACGCATGAAACCACGCCGGCAGTCATGCCGGTGCAGCCGGCCAAGCTGTAAATAGTGCCGCGCCACAACGCAATTGTGTTGCCAACGCGCGACAGCGAGGCAATGCTCGTGGCTACGTCTGACCATGGCCCGAGCGTACCATCGGCGTTAATTTGGGCGGTCTGCACCTCGCTTCTTACGGCTGTGCACGAGTCGCTCGTGTACGCACTGCACCCGCCTTGCACATACATGTAACCGTCGTTCGTTGCTGTAAAGTTAGCACCGCCATTAGAGCGGGCCGTGCCAAACGCACTGGCCGATTTCCATGTGAGGGTGCCTGCACCGCCATAAAAGCTACCGTCTGTATCAAGCGGCGCGTACAGTACCGTGTTCGTGAGCGTGCCGTTTAAGTTGCCGCCAATAAGGTACGCGTAACCGTTGTAAATGCGCAGATCGGCGTCAAAACGGGCGGCCGGCAGTGTGGAGTTGTCGGAGGTAAACGTACTTAAACTGCCGTTTGGGTTAATAGTTGCGTACGCCGCAGTAGTTACGCCGGTAGAAGTAGCCGAGCCAGTGCGCCCGCCTGTTACATACATTTTGCCGTTATATACTGCTGCGCCTGCGCCGCACACGCCAGCGGGCAGCGTTGCCGTTGCCGTCCAGGTGCCGCTGAGCTGCCCGTTCACCTGCATACGGTTGTAGTACACATTGTTAGAGGTTGTACCGCAGCTGGTGTTGGTGGTTGAGCCGCCAATTGCGTACAGATAACCGTTGTAGGCCAGCAGCGTGAAGCGCGAAAGCGCGGCTGGCAGCGCGGTAGTTGTGCTCCAGGTGCCAATAGTTTGGTTGACCGTGCTTAGGCGGGCAAACTCCACACTCGTAAGGTTGCTGGTGCTGCCTGCCCCGGCGCCACCGGCAACGTAGGCGTAATCGTCGTAAATAGTGCCGCCGTGCAAAAAGCGGGCGGTGCCCAGGTTATTCGTGTTGTTGGTCCATGCCGGAATAACACCACCGGTAATTTTACCGCGTGCAATGCTGCCGGAGGTAGCGTCGAAGTCGGCGTTAGATTCCGGGTTGGTGTCGCGGAAAAGGTCGGACGTGCTGGTAACTGTCACGCTCGGGTCAATAGTGAGCGGATAGCGGCCTTTCTTCAGGTTACTAGCCACTGTTTTAACTACTGTACCATCTACCTCGTAGTGAACATTAATGGCGGCCTTGTCGCCTGAAGATGAGTACGCAACCGGCGCCGGCATACTAAAGTACAGCTTGGTTTTAGCGGCGTTCTTGCGGGCACTCTGCAGCAGCGCGGCGTCTTTGTCATTGCTGGTGGTAATATGGCCGGTCAGCGTTGTGTCCGGGCCAAACACACCCACCGACCCATCCTTTTGCAGGCGTGGCACAAAGCCGTCGTCCAGCTTCATATTATAGGCAAGCTCCATATTGTTGCCGTTCACGTGGTCTAGCACAATGTCTTCCTTCACACCTGTGGCCTGCATGGTGTATACCAGCCAGCCAGTACCGTTGCGCAAGGGGTACACAACGCGGTTGCCGTCTTGCTTGCCTTGCAACAGGTCGAACTGCGGTGTAATAGTGAAGTCAATTTCGTTGATAGGGTCGCTTACTTCCAGCCCTTTCGTAGGGTCCTGGTAGGCTTTGGCAGTAATTTTTGCGCCACCGCCGTTCGTGTCAGTGTCCTGGATGGGGTTGTACCCGTCGTTAAACAAAAAAACCTGGTTTTTAGCGTCGAACACCAGTTTCTCGCCTAAAAATTTATCTTTCTGCGACAAAAGCGTGTCAGCAGTGCCCATGGCATAGGTGTGACCTACCAGATATGGCTGCAGCACGATGTTCAATTCTAAAATAAGCAGTGCTGCCACAATGGCAATACACCCAACACGCACCCATATATTTTTGAAAACACGGAAATAGCGCGCATAGCGCGTAAAAGAGGGCTTCTTGAAACGTACTTTTATTACCATAGCCCGCGGCTTATTCCCCTAATGGTTAGTGGTATTGTACCACGGCGAACCACTGTCAGCACCCTGTAAAACGAGCCGCCCATACTACTGGTTGGAATACTGGAAGTTAAGGTTTTCAGCGTAGGCAGAGGCGTTGCTGTTGGCAGATACCTGTATCTGGAAAATGACGTTGTTGCCAGCAGCAAAACTACAGCCTGATGGGTCGGTGGTGCCAGACAATGTACCTGCCACGCCAGTTGTCCAGGTGCTGGCGCTGCCCACGGCGCTACTGCCGTTCCAACCGACCACTGTAGACAGCGCGCTACATTGTGTAATGGCACTGCCGGTGCTCTTGAAGATGGCGTACTTCAGCGTGGCGTTGGTGGTGTTATCTACCAGGCCGGTCATGCTGGTGCTGCCCGACACAAAGGCCTTGAAAGTGGGCGGCAACTTGTAGGTTACGTAGATGGAATAGGCCTGGGCTGTGCCCTGCGGCGATGTCCATTTGTAGAAGTTACGGGCGTCATTGGTACCGCACAACGTACCCACGGTGAGCGCGCCGCTGTTAGCACAGAAGTCGGAGGTCATGGTGCCGATGCCCGAGCCGTTCAGCACAGCGCCAGCGTATTCCGGCGTCAGCGTTACGATGCCGTTGGGCGCGGCGCCAGAAGCGCCCCATGAGGTGCCGTCGTAACACTGGATCTTACCAGAGGTGGTGTCAAAGTACATCGAGCCAGCAAGCGAGCTGTTCGTGCCGCTAAACGGGTTACCGGCGTACGTGTCCAGAGTAAGCAGCGTTAAGCCTTGGCTTAGCGCGCCGCCCACCTTCAGGTCACCGACGTTTGACGTGCCGGTGTTGTTCTGGGCCACAATGCTCAGGTTGTCTACAAATATGCTGCGGGTAGCGCTGGCAACCTGGGTAATTGCCAGGAAGGCAGTAGCGTTGCCGGCGTTGCCGCTGGTTTGGAAAGTACAGCTGACCTTCTTCCAACCAGTGCTGTCAGCGGCCTGCGAGCTGTAGTTAGAACATGCTATGTCCAGTGTAGGCGTGTTGTTGCGGTAGTAGCTAACCGTCAGGTCACTTATTGCCGTGCTGGACTTCACCGAGAAGCTCACAACATAGATTGTGCCTGTGGCCAGTGCCGCGCCTAAGTTGTTGCGCACGCCCTGGTTTGCGCCAGTGGCGGCAATTTTGACGCCGGCAGTGCCGCTGGCGAATTCACCGGCGACAAGGTCCTGCGTGATTGTTGGCGTGCCAGTGCCAGTGTGCGCTGTCCAGTTGGTGGCAAAGGTGGCCGCAACTTCTGCACCGGGGTTTAAGGCCAGGTTAAGGCCATTGTAGGTGTTCGACGGGTCAACCGTTAACAGGTTGGCGCCCAAGGAGTTCTGTACGAAAAAGGAGCCCGATGCGCCAGTGCCGGTAGCGCCACCCAGGTTCAGCGTAATGTTGCCACCCGTGTTGTTGCCCGAGCCGCCAGCGTTGCCTGCGCTCAGTAAAATTGCGCCGCCGGCGCCGCCGGTACCAGTGCTCGTGCCCACTGCGCCGTAAATGTTAATGCCACCGCCGTTCGAGCCAGCCGTTGCCGATGCCGCGCCGCCCTGCATGGTAACAGCGCCAGCAGTGGTTGCGCCAGTTGCCGTACCGCCCGTCAGGCTTAACAAGCCTGCGCTGGCACCTGCCTGGATGCTCAAGTTGCCGGTAGTAGTCGACCATGTAGAAGCTGCGCCAGCCGTAATAGTAACCGCGCCCTTGGCCTGCACTGTAGTGGTACCGGCGCCTGCGCTGGAGCTGGAGCCAACCGTCACATTCTGCGTGCCCGCGCCAGTGCTGCCGCCTACAGTTATGCTTTGCGTACCAGTGCTGAGCGCCGTAGCGCCCACTTGCAGCGTGTTAGCCGCGTTGTTGCTGCCGATGTTAATAGTGCCGCTCGCCAGCGCCTGGATGCTGACCGCACTGGAGGTGTTGCCGCCCTGCATAAGCACGGTCGTGCCATTAGCCGCAGTGCCGCTCGTGGCAGACCCGATATTAATTACCTGCGTGCCGCCCGTAGACGTCCCCACGTTCACCGTACTTGCCTGCACAGTCGCCCCTGTTACCCCCAGGTTTACTGTTGGTGTGTTGGTGTCGACGTTCAAGAGCGTAGTGCCTGTGGCGTTCAACACCTGGAACGCGTTCGTGGAGTTCAAAAAGTTCTGGAATGTCGCCTGGCCAGTGTTGCCCAGGGTAAAGAGCGAGTTAGAGCCAAAGGTGTCGGTCGTACTGTTCAGCGAGTACGTTGCGTAGATGCTGAAGTTTTGTATGCCTGCGCCGCCAGTACAAGCGCCAAATGTTGGTGGCCAGCCAAGCGCGAATGTACGGCTAATGAAACAGGAAGTCCCGGTGTTGTCGAACCGCATGTTGGCAGTGTTGTCGTTCGTGTTAAAAGCCAGCCAGTAGTTAGCGCCAGCCGACAGGCCGGCAGTCACTGCGGTAGTGTTCCAGGCGTTTGGCGTAATGAGCTGGCTGGTGCTGGAAGCGACAACCGCCCCTGGCACGCCGCCGCTGTCAGCGTACAGCGCCACAGAGTACGCGTTCGACGACGAACCGCCGTTAATGTACACCGATATGCTGCTCATGGTGCCGGCCGAACCACCCATAGTAAACTTGCTGGCGTTCTGGAAGTTTGAGTCGCCGACGTCGGTTGAAGCTGCGATGGTAGTGCGGCCAAATGTTGCGCTCGTGCCTGCCGCCACCGACGAAGTAATTTTGAACTTGCTGGAGTCACTGGTGTCGATACCCGTGTAGAAGCTGCCGCCAGTACTCTTATATTCCATGCTGGCGTCACCGGAACCCAGGTTCTCAAGCAGGAACGGGCCACCGCTGGTAGTGCTGTTGTTAACCGACACGTGCAGCGCACGGGTTGCAGTTTCCACGCCAATGCCTACTAGCGGCGTGCCGCTGTTGCCGCCGCTGTTTGTAACCGTTAATAGCGGGTTGCCTAAGCCGCTTGCCGCACCAGTACGTACCGCCAGTAGTTGGGCGTTAGAACCCACGTAGCCGCCGTTAGCATCCTGGATGTCTATGCTCTTACGGGTGTTGTCCAAAACAATCTCCGGCGTGGTGCCGCCAAGGCTGTTATTGTAGTCGTTCTGCAGTGTTGCTGAGTCAGCGCCAGCGCCTGTCCAGGCGGTACCGCTCCATATTAATGTGGCAGTAGCACCTGCGCTCAGCGACAAGTTGCTGCTGGCAAAGCTCAGCGTAAAGGCGTTAGAACCGGCGTTGACAATGTACAGCACGCGGCCGGCCTGGCTGGCACCGTTAGTTGGCGTTGGCACAGTAAATGTCAGGCTGCCAACAGTGGCAGTTGCTAAAATTGCCGAGTTTGAATCAATAAGGCTTTGTGTGATCGTTGCAGTGCTGCCGCTGGAGTACGAACCAGTCGTGAAGTAAGTGCCACCGTTCAGTTCAATCAGGCCCTTTACACCGCTGCCTCCGCCGGTGCCGCCCTGAATTGTCACCTTGCCGCCAGCCCCAGTGGTATTGCCGGTGCCGCCTTGGATCTTCACAGCCGCACCCGCCTGCGTTGCAGTGCTGGTGCCAGCGCCTTGGATCGTATAGTCGTTTGGCGACGCTACCGATGCAGCGTTCCCGCCCAGGTACATCGTAGCTGTGTTGTCCATAAATACGCGGCCTATACCATTTGTCGAGAACACTAGCGCCGTCTTGGCCTGCACGCTTGTTGTGCCCCCGGTAGCGCCAGAGCCCGTCCCAATCGTAATATCAGTGGTGCCACCAGAGGTGCTGTTGTTGCCGATATTAATTACCTGTGTGCCGCTGGAAAGCGTGTTGCTGCCAATTTGAATAATACTGCCTGTATTGTTAGTACCAATGCTGATGCTGCCACCCGCAAGCGCCTGGAGCTGCACTGCGCCGCCGCCGTTACCACCTTGAAGCAAAATGCTCGTGCCGTTGGCGGCAGCGCCTGAAGTACCGCCAATATTCACCGATTGCGCTGCCCCCGTAGATGTTGCAACGTTCACCGTGCTTGCTACTGCTGCCGCACCGACCGCGCCCACGTTCAGGATGCTGCCCGTCGTGTCTACCCCAAGCAGCGTAGTGTTAGTGCCAGCGGCAGAGGTTTTTACCTGGAAGGCCGTAGTCGAGTCGGTGGCGTTCTGCAGTAGCACAGCGCCGCCGTCAGCAATAGTGGCAACAGTAGTGGCGTTGTCTTTAAATACGGCGATATTGCCAGTGGAAGTGCTGTTACTCACCACCAGTGCGTCGCCGGTTGTGGCACCAGTTAGCGTGGTAAGGGCGCTGGTAACTGTTAAAGCGTTGCCCGCAGCTACTGTTACGCCGCCAGTGATGCCTACTGATAAGCGAGTTGTGCCGCTCGTACGTACGTTTAACTGCTGGGCGTCGTTGGTGCCCAAATCACCTGCAGCACCAAAGCTGTTGCCGCCATTTAGGAATGGCTTGCCTGTGGTGTTCGAAGAGTCACATGAGGTAAGTGTAGTTGTACTGCTGTCACGGCAAACTGTTGCGGAGTTAGTAGTTGACGCACCAAGCGTAGCCAATTTCACCGTACCCGTTAGCGTCGTAGTGCTGCTGGCATACCCAATGTTAATAGCGCTGAGGCTCGACGTGCCAACCGAAATCGTACCCGAAGCGCCCGCCTGGATAGAAACGGCACCGCTGCCAGTACCACCCTGCACCGTCGTAGTGGACGTCAGCGCCGTAGAGCCAACCGTAATAGTGTTTACGCCCGAACCACTCGGCGTGCCATCGCCAATGTGAATCACTTTACTTCCTGCGGCGTTGCCAGTACCGACGTTGATTGTGTCAGTTACACCCGAAGCGGTGTTGCCCGTAAATAGGTTCAGCGACCGGTTGCCGTCAGACACCACGTTGCCAATGTCTATCTGCTGCACGCGGTCGTTGTTGCCAAGCCGCAGTATGGCGTTGCCAGCGGTTCCATTGCCGGTGTTCGACAATATGTTCACGTTCAGGGTGCTGGCGCCGGTGGTTTGCAAGCCATTGGCGATGTTGATTGTTTGCGTACTTGCCGTTGTAAAGTCGGCGCTGCCGATGTTAATGGTGTTACTGGCGTTTGCCTGGCCAAGCGTGATCGTGCCAGTCCCTGTTGTTGAACCAATAGCAATGCCGCCGGTAGTCTGAGGCACTAAACGGATCGCTTCCGAACCAGCAGTGTTGCCATTGCCGCCCTGGATAACCGTTGTGTGTGCCAGGTTGCTGTTGCTGCCAATCGTTACGGTTTGGATGGCGCCGCCGGTGGTTGTACTGGTGTCTGCAATGTGGATGGTGGTTGCTTTAGCTGTCGAGCCTACAGAACCGATGTTAACCGTTGGCGCGTTTACTGCGCCAATGCTGACACTACCATTTGCTGCTGCACCGGTGCCGCCGTCGATTGTCACACCGCCGCCGTTGCGAGTAGTGCCGGCAGTGGCGCTGCCGCCCTGGAGTGTCAGGGTGCCGCCAGTGACAGTGCCGGTGCCGGCAACGTCGCCAGCCTTAACGCTGGTGGCAGCTCCAGTGACACCTGCACCAGAAGATACGCCCGGCTGGAGCGTAATGCCGTTGGCCGTGGATGCCGTGGCCGTGGTTATATCCGGGTTCAAACCGCCGCCCAAGGTGATTTGGCCGTTTGCACCTACGCCGAACACTGTTGTATTCGTGGTGCCGTTCCAAGTTTGCACATCGAGCAAATCAGCAGTCTGGCCATTACTACCCTGAATAACTGCCGCGACCGACCCTGTTGCTGCCGAACGGATATTGAAGTTTGCCGCTGCTTGAACAGAGGTGCCATTTTGAATAAAATCTGTACTCGCGCCAGTTAAGAAGCCACAGGCGCTCGAGGCCTGGTAACAAACCGTTGCCGTACCTGAAACAGGGTCAGGCAATGTGATGGTCGTGTTCTGCCCAAAGCTAGCGGCAAATTGCAGTACTGCCGTGTTACTGCCGGCCAGGCTCGCAAGCTGCCCAGCGCGGAACGCGTATGGTACCGCCGTCAGCTGCAAGCGCGGGGTCATTTCCCCGTCCCAGGTTGGAGTACCGGTGCCACCGATGTTCATGGTGATCCACAGCTGCTGGTCCCAGTTAATACCCGCACCAAAGCCAGTTACGCTGCCCAACTGTACCGAAATGTACCCATTGGCCACGTGCACCTTGTTGGTACTTGTGCGGGTTTCTACCCATTTACAGTTTCCGGTACACACTCCTTGTGCCGTGCCGCCGGTGCTGGCGGTGTCGTAAATCTTGAACTCAACGTTGTAGTCACCGTCTGGCGCAATTGCCCCAGCGGCACTCATCAAGCGGGCCTGGAAGTTGATCGTACTGCTGGTAGCGGCGTAGGCCTGGTTGTTTACAAACAACTTGCCGGCAATGCCGGTTGCCAAAAGCGGGGTCGCAACCAACAGCAAGAGCAAAGATTTGCTCGCAACTAGCTTCAGTTTTTGCGCGTAGAATCGCATTGAATTTTTTTGTTGGTTTTTGATTTAATTTGGTTTATTTGTTTCCGGCCTACTAGGTAGACTTTGGAGTACCTTACCATTATGGGGTCGACAGATAAGGCGCTACAAGGGTAAAACAGAGAAAAAAAGCAGGCTTACTGTGAAATATTCAGGCTTCTACGTCTACAGAGTTATATTGTAAGAATAACAACTGATGCCCAGCTAACACCTACCAACTCTTCTAGTTCTCTGTTTCTGCCAAGAAAAAGCATAAACGTAATGATGTAAAAAATTCAGCAGCGATGATGCTCGCTGCTGAATTATCCACAGGCTTAGAACGAAAACTAAGCGATTTTTGTGATTTTGATTGTGGTTTGGTGCTGACGGTGGCCGTGTACTTTGTGTACCCGCTTCTTGGCTTTGTAGCGGATGGCGGTTACTTTGTCGGCCTGTACATCGGCTTCAACAATTTCGGCTGTAACCTTAGCCTTGGCAACAGTAGGAGTGCCAACGGTTGTGGTGTCGCCGTCAATAACCAGCAAGGGCTCAAAGTCTGCGGTCTTGGCTTCGGAGTGCAATAACTCAACGCTCAGAGTTTCACCTTCTGATACGATGTATTGCTTGCCGCCGGTTGCGATAACTGCTTTTTTCATACTTTTGCTCTTTCTTCGAGAAATTAGCTACCAACAGATAGTATCAGATCTAGCCCTATCTGTAAAGGGTTACGACGCCTTCTGTAGCGAGATCGTAAGCGGCGCACCGTCCACGGCACAAGCCGTTTCGAACGCCAGGGTTTGGTCGAATACAATTTTTGTAGCCAGGGTTTCGGCCAGGATAGTTTCCTGGTGCTCGGTTATGGCTGTGCGCAGTTCGTCATCGGTCGTGGAAAGGCTCAGCGTAATACGGTCGTCTACTTCCAGGCCGGCAGCCTTGCGGCCGCTTTGCACATTGCGCACTACTTCGCGCATCATGCCTTCGCGCTTCAATTCCGGGGTAATCTGCAGCTCGATTACGGCGCCCATTTCCTTGATCGCCTTAGCCTCGGCAGTTGTTGCTTCAACTTCGGCAGACAGGAACTGCACCTTTTTCACATTCACTTCATCCCTGATTATCTCTTCCAGCTCAGGGTCGAGCTGCTCGTCAGCTACGTAGCCCAGCAGCGACAGCGGCTGGCGCACTTTCACGCCGCCAGCAGCGCGTTGGCTGAGGCCAGTATTGATCACCTCACGGGCAAAAGCCATGCGGCTTACAACCAGCTCATTTACCTGCCCCGCAGCTGGCCAGTCGCGCAGGTGCACGCTTTCGCCGCCAGTTAGCTTCTGGTACAGCTCTTCGGCCAAAAATGGCGTAAATGGCGCCATGATGTGGCTCAAACGCACCAGCACATAGTGTAGCGTGCGGTATGCCTGGTCCTTGTCGCCGTCATCTTCACTCTTCCAGAAACGGCGGCGCGAGCGGCGCACATACCAGTTACTGGCGTCTTCAATAAATGGCAGGATCGGCTTGGTGGCGCCGGGGATGTCGTAATCGTCCAGGTGCGCAGCTACTTCCTGGCCCAGCTGATGCACGCGCGATACAATCCACACGTCCAAGGGGTTCTTCAGCTCTTCCAGCGGGTCGTCATAACTGCCGTCCCACTCCCATTGGTCAACGTCGGCGTATAGCGTAAAGAAGTCGTACATGTTCCATACCATGCTCAGTTTACGGGCAACATCGGCAACATCTTTGTCGGTCAGCGCGAAATCTTCGCCGTTTAATAGCGGCGCGCTCATCAGCAAAAAGCGCAAGCTGTCGGCTGAGTATTGGTCCATGAGCAGGTTGGGGTCGGTGTAATTGCCCAGTGACTTACTCATTTTGCGGCCGTCATTGCCTGCCAGCGTTCCTGTAACAATCACGTTCTTAAACGATTTTTTACCAAACAAACCAACGCTTACCGCATGCAGGTAGTAAAACCAGGCGCGCACCTGCCCCACGTATTCCACAATAAAGTCGCCGGGGAAATTAGCTTCGAATTTCTCGACATTTTCGAACGGGTAATGGAACTGTGCAAACGGCATGGAACCGCTTTCAAACCAGCAGTCTAGTACTTTGTCGATGCGCTTATACTCCACTCCGTCCAGCTTGAACGTAACGTCATCGATCCACGGACGGTGGTAGTCTTCCAGCTCTACGCCGGAAAGCTCTTTCAGCTCAGCGTAGCTGCCGACAACTTTAATATGCTCTGCGCCGGATTTGTCTGTGCCCTTCCACACCGGCATAGCCGTTGCCCAAAAGCGGTCGCGGCTTAAGTTCCAGTCTGGGGCGCTCTCTACAGTTTTAGCGAAGCGGCCGTTTTTGATGTGCTCCGGGAACCAGTGCACACCGCCATTTTGCTCCAGCATTTGCTCGCGCTGGCCTTCGATGTCCATAAACCAACTGGGGTGGGCGCGGTACATAAGCTTAGTGCCGCAGCGGTGGCAATGTGGATAGCTGTGGCGGATATATTCAATTTTCCAGATAACGCCGCGTTCGTGCAGCTCTTTGGCAATAGGCTTGTTGGCGTCCCACACATACTGGCCTTTCCATTCGCCAGAAGTGTAAAAACCGCTGTCATCCAGGTTGTTTACCAGCGGGAAACCTTTTTGGCGGCTCAAAAGATAGTCTTCTTCGCCGTACGCGGGAGCTAAGTGCACAATGCCGGTGCCTTCGTCCAGGCTTACATAATCGGCGTGCCAAATTTTATGGGCTTTGGCACCACGGTCCTCAAACAGCGGCTCGTATTCCTTGCCTACTAATTCAGAACCCTTCAGCGTGCGCACGACTTCGTACAAAAGTGCATGGTGCTTTTCGTCGGTTAACACTTTTTCCAGCAATGCGCTGGCGATAATTAACCGCTGGTTGTCTACCAGCACTTCGCTGTAATCTTCGTTCTCATTTACGGCAACAGCGGTGTTTGCCGGCAGTGTCCAGGGTGTGGTCGTCCATGCCAAAACCGAAACGTCCTCGCCCTTCAGCTTAAACTTTACGTATACGCTTGGGTCGGTTACGTCCTGATAGGAGTTATCCATGGCTACTTCAGCTTTGGAAATTGGCGTGGCGTCGCGCACGCAGTACAGCAGCACTTTCTCGCCTTCGTAGATTTTGCCTTTTTCGTACAGCTGTTTGAACGCCCACCACACGCTCTCCATGTAGTCTTTGTCCATGGTGCGGTACGCGCCGCGGAAGTCTACCCAGCGGCCAATGCGGTCAATGGTGTCTTCCCATAAGTTGCCAGTGAGCACCATGTTTTCGCGGCAGGTGGTGATATATTCTTCCAGGCTTACCTTGGTGCCAATGTCACGTTTGTCGTGGATGCCCAGCTTCTTTTCGGTAAATACTTCAGCAGGGAGGCCGTGGCAGTCCCAGCCCCACACCCGCTCTACACGCTTGCCCTTCATGGTCCAGTAACGCGGGATAACATCTTTAGAAATGGAGCTTAACAACGTGCCGTGGTGCGGCACACCGGTAATGAACGGCGGCCCATCGTAAAACACGTAAGCGTCGTCTTTGGGCCGTTGCGCGACCGATTTTTCAAACGTCTGGTGCTTTTTCCAATACTGCACCAGGTCCTTTTCGTACTCGAGCGCCCGGCGGCGCGTGCCTTTTTTAAACTTCACGCTTTTCTCCTTTCAAAAAGAAAAAGCCATTACTTTTAGTTGCCGGAACCCCTTGCAGGGCGGTACCATCCGGTTTCCAAAAGAAATGGCTCTTTTAGCACTTGGTTTGTCGCTGTATCGGCGCGTTCCCGGCGGAGTCTACTCTCTGGTGATTTCTTTCCGCTGCTTGTGGGTGATAGCCACTTCGCCGCCTGGTGGCGGCACGCATAACACCTGTAATTATAGCAGAGGTAGGTTTTTCGTACAACGCGTAGGCCCGGCGCTATTGTTGCTCGTAGGCGTAGCCAGCAACTTCGTCCATCAGCGGCATGGGCGTGCCTTGCCACACATTGAGCACTGAACCATCGTTCGCCAGCGCCAAAATAGCCGGGTAGCTCATAACATCGTACAAGCTGGCCGTAGCCGCACCGTCGCGGGTGTTTAGGCTAATGAGCTCCAGCTTGCGCCCGGACTCGTACCGGCTTTGAAAGTCGCGCACAAATGATTCCACTGCGCTTGAGTGCTCTGATTCTGGTCTGTAAAGGATTAGCAATTTCACCTTTCGAGCATAGCACAGCGTAATCTCAACTAGCAATTAACTAAAAATGAAATGAAAACTAGCCGTTTCCGGCTAGTTTCAGATAGTATGGGTGGTGCGCCGTGCTCTTTTGCAGGGAGAGGCTCAACCGAAGCGGAGCCCGGAAGCCGTTCGGCGAGACCTTAGGCTCGGCGAACGGCGCCCCGCGCGTGAGCGGCCTCTCCGGCAAAAGAGCCGGTAAGCCACCCTTCTTACTAGCTACAGCCCGAGGTGGAGCCGCAGCTAGTGCACACGTAGCAGCTGCCTGCCCGTTGTGTCTGGTTGCCGCAGTTGAAGCAAAGCGGCGCTGCAGTGTCTAGGCCAACCTTTGGCAGGTCGGTAGCGGCTGCCGGCGAGGCCTTCTGGCCATTCTGGGCAGCTACAGCTGGTGCAGACACGCTGGCGGCTACACTTGCCACCTCAGCAGTCCGTACCGTTGCTTTAGCCTCTGCGGTGCGCTCAGCCTCGACAATCTGGCCTTCCGGCGTTTGGTCGTCGGTTAGCAGGCTGGTTTGGGCCTCAGGCATGTCGTCGATGCTGGCCAGGCCTAACTCCAGGCGGTCGTCAAAGCTCAGGTAGTCCAGAGCCAGGCGGCGCGAAATGTAGTCGGTAATGGAGCTAGCGGTGCGGATCTCCGGGTCGTCGGTGATGCCGCTGGGCGCGTAGCTGGTGCTCATCATGGCCTTTACAAAGCTCTTCAGCGGTACGCCATATTGCAGGCCGTGGCTGAGCGAAATGCTGAAGGCGTCCATGAGGCCGCGCAAGGTGCTGCCCTGCTTGGATACGCTCACGAATACTTCGCCCGGGGTGCCGTCTTCGAACTCACCAACGGTGAAGAAACCCTTTAGGTCGGCAATGCGGAACTTGTACGTCTGCGCGGTGCGCTTGCGCGGCAGTGTGCGGCGTACAGCGCCCCGTACCACGATGCGGTCGTTCACGGCTTCGGTAACTGCAGCAGGTGCAGGTGCAGCAGCTGGTGTTGGAGCTGCTGCGGCCGGTGATGTTTCCTGCTTGTCTTCCCTCTTAGTGGAAGAAAGCGGCTGGGCAACCTTACAGTTGTCGCGGTAAATAGCGACAGCTTTCAGGCCCATGCGCCAGGCGTCGATGTGCAATTGCTCAACGTCTTCGACAGTTACGTCTTCTGGCATGTTAACAGTTTTGCTGATGGCACCGGAGATAAACGGCTGCACAGCTGCCATCATCTTTACGTGGCCCAAGTAGTGGATAGAGTCACTGCCAACGGCGCAAGCGAATACTGGCTTGTGCTCTGGCTTCAGGTACGGCGCACCTTGTACGGTGCCGTTTTCGCGGATGTAAGCCACGATCTCTTCAATTTCCTTGGGGCCATAGCCCAGGAATTTCAGGGCACGCGGTACGGTTTGGTTCACAATCACCATGTTGCCGCCGCCCACTAGGTCCTTGTACTTCACTAGAGAGAAATCTGGTTCAATGCCGGTGGTGTCGCAGCCCATCATAAAGCCGATGGTGCCGGTTGGGGCAAGCACACTGGCCTGTGAGTTGCGTACGCCGTACAGTTCGCCTAGCTCAACAGCTTCGTCCCAGGCGCTGGCAGCTGCGCTCAGCAGTTCTTCCTGCACCAGGTTGGCGTCAATCTTGGAGACTTCGGCACGGTGCATGCGCAGTACTTTCAGCATGCCTTCACGGTCTTTGCGGTAGCCGGCAAACGGGCCCACGCGCTTGGCCATTTTGGCGCTGGTAGCGTAGCTGTGGCCGGTCATAAGTGCGGTGATGGCTGCGGCAATAGCGCGGCCTTCGTCGCTGTCGTACGGCAAGCCCATGGCCATCAGCAGTGCGCCTAAGTTGGCGTAGCCAATACCCAATTCGCGGTATGCTTTGGCGTTCTTGGTGATGCCTTCGGTTGGGTATGAGCCGTAGCCCACCAGGATTTCCTGGGCGGTGAATACTAACTCTACCGTGTGCTTGAATGCTTCGATGTCGTAGGTATTGTCGTCCTTCAGGTATTTCAACAGGTTGATGCTGGCGAGGTTACAAGCAGAGTTGTCCAGGTGCATGTATTCCGAGCACGGGTTCGAACCGTTAATGCGGCCGGCGTTCGGTGCGGTGTGCCAGCGGTTAATGGTGGTGTCAAACTGCATACCAGGGTCAGCGCATTCCCATGCGGCTTCGGAAATTTGGCGGAACAGCTTGCGGGCCTTAATGGTGCGCACTACCTTGCCGGTAGTTACGGCACGCAGGTCCCAGTCGGCGTCGTTAATGACAGCCTGCATAAACTCATCTGTTACACGTACCGAGTTGTTGGCGTTCTGGTACTGCACAGAGAAAATGTCTTTGCCGTCCAGGCGCATGTCAAACCCTGCCTGCTGGAGTACGCGGGCTTTGCGCTCTTCAATAGCCTTGGCCCAAATGAAGTCCTCTACATCCGGGTGGTCGGCGTTCAAAATAACCATTTTAGCGGCGCGGCGGGTTTTACCACCGCTCTTAATAGCGCCAGCAGATGCGTCAGCGCCGCGCATAAAGCTCAACGGGCCGGATGCAGTGCCTGCACTCTTGCCAAGCGGCTCAACTGAGGAACGGATCACACTCAGGTTCACGCCGGAACCAGAGCCGCCCTTAAAGATAACGCCTTCTTCTTTGTACCAGTTCAGGATGGATTCCATGGTGTCTTCGATACCAAGGATAAAACAAGCGCTCGGCTGCTGTGCACGGCTCGGTGCGCCAATGTTAAACCATACTGGCGAGTTAAACGCAGCGCGCTGGGTGGCCAACACGTATTTCAGCTCTTCACGGAAGTCTTCAGCCTCTGTGTCCGACTCGAAGTACCCTTCCTGCAAACCGTGGCGGGTAACAGTGTCTACTACGCGGTCAATCAGCTGCTTCAGCGAATATTCGCGTTCGTCGGTGCCAGGCGTACCCGTAAAGTACTTCTGTGCAACGATGTTGATAGAGTTGAGTGTCCAGCCTTCCGGAAATTCAACGCCGTGCTGCTCAAACACTGGCTTGCCGCTGGCCGGATTCTTAATGAGCGAATCCGTCTTAACCCACGTCAGTTGATCGTAGGCTTTGCTCTTGGGCTGCGTAAAAAGCCGCCCGACTGTCAGACTGGTAGTTTGTCCCATTGTACCCTCACTTTTTGCCCGCGAATCAGGCAGTCCCCAACCTGCCGCGAACATTACGTTATTTTTTTTGATTATTTGTTTAGAGTTCCACTGCGCTCTCAAAGCAGTGCCAGCTCCCCCCGCGGGTTTTCACCCTGTACGTATTGGTTATAGTACAGAGCCTTGCGTAAACGCAAGATGAAAACGCGCGCTCGGGCAACCGGCGCTAGACTTCAAGGGGTTGGTGGTTGCGACTTTTGATGTGCGTGAGTTCGCGCTCAAATCCGGCAATGTCGGTAAAGCGGCGGTATACGCTCGCAAACCGTACATAGGCGACTTCATTCAACTTGCTTAAGCGTTCCATCACCAGCTCGCCTATTTTAGACGACTGGACTTCTGGTTCGCCGCACGCGTACAAGTTCTGCTCTATGTCGGCCACTAACTTTTCAAGTTGCAAGTTAGTAACTGGCGTCTTCTCGCAGGCGTGGTATAGCCCGCTGAGCAGTTTGTCGCGGTTGAAGAGCTGGCGCGTGCTGTCGTGTTTAATGACAATCAGCTGCGGCCGTTCCAACCGCTCGTAGGTGGTAAAACGGTAGCCGCATGCTGGGCACGCTCGCCGGCGCCGGATGGCCTGACCCTCGCCTGCGTCGCGCGATTCAATCACTTTCGTGTCCTCGCATCCGCATTGGCTACATTTCATGCCACTCCTTCCCTCTAGGTTGTTTCAACGTGCCATCACTACATATAGTGCTTATGCTTCTCATACTAAGCCCTATGTATAGCGTTTGCAAGTAGATTGTATTTTTTACGCTAGTGTATTTGGGCGCTATTTCGCGTCACCAGATTCGTCGTGGTCTTTGGCGTTAACGCGCTTTGCCAAGCGGCGCAGGAATGATGGTTTTTCCAGCTCAGCGTCGCTTTCGGCAGCGGTTGGTTCCGGCTGGTGCGATTGCGTAGGTTCGTGTCGGGTTAGCGGGTTCTCATCTTCTTTTGATTCGTCATCGTCAGTGTCGTCGCTGTGCTCATCGAGCGTCCAGATGTTGGGCATGTGGTCGGACTTAAAGTCTTCGGCAGCCGCATCTTGGTCAAGGTTCATGTCGATTTTGGACATTTCCACGTCGGTCCGTGTTTTCAGGGTGGGAATGTCGTCGTCCACAGGAACGTTGTTGTCAGCGGCTGTTGCCGCGGCAGCACCGGCAGCGGCTGCTGAGGCAGCGCCCCGGTCGCCAAAGTATGATGCGTCAAAGCCGGTTGCAACAACGGTAATAATTACCTCGCCGTCCAATTCCGGGCTGATAGTAGCACCGAAAATAATATTGGCGTCTGGGTCAGCGGCACTGGTGATAGTTTCGGCAGCAGTGTTAATTTCGTGCATCGACATGTCGGCGCCACCGATAATGTTGAACAGGATGCCGCGTGCGCCGTCGATAGAAACTTCCAGAAGCGGCGATTCGATAGCCTGCTGAGCGGCCTGGATAGCGCGGTTATCGCCAGCAGCGCGGCCAATGCCCATAAGGGCGCTGCCAGCGTTCTGCATAACAGCCTTTACGTCGGCAAAGTCGAGGTTAATAAGGCCGTGGACGGTGATAAGGTCGGAAATGCCCTGCACACCCTGGCGCAGTACGTCATCGGCAACCTTAAAGGCTTCCATGAGCGGCGTTTGGCGGTCGATGGTTTGCAGCAAACGGTCGTTCGGAATAATGATGAGCGTATCTACGCTGCTGCGCAGGTTGGCAATAGCCAGCTCCGCGTTCTTGCGGCGCTTTTCGCCTTCAAAGGCAAACGGCTTAGTGGCAAAGCCAACAACTAGAATGCCCATGTCTTTAGCAGCCTGGGCCACAACATGGCCTGCGCCACTGCCGGTGCCGCCGCCAGCGCCAATAGTAATGAATACCATGTCGGCGCCTTCCAAAACCTTTTTGATTTCGTCGATGGATTCTTCGGCGGCTTTTTGGCCTACCAATGGGTCGGCGCCTGCGCCAAGGCCGCGGGTTTCATCTTTGCCAATGTGGATCTTTATAGGTGCGTTTGAGTGGTGCAACGCTTGCGCGTCGGTGTTTACGACAATAAATTCAACGCCGTCTACGCCGGCGGCAATCATGCGGTTTACAGCTGCGCCGCCGGCTCCGCCGACGCCTACAACTTTAATTCGTGCAAATGTTTCTATAGCTGGTGCAACTTGAGGCATACGAAAGGTCCCTCTACTTCGTTATGTTTTGCAGTATAACCCACATAAGCGGCGTGCGTCCACTTTTTTTACCCGCCCGCTTTGGGCCAACCTGCAGTTTGAATACTTTGTGTGCGCGGCGTTTTACTTACGAAAACGACGCATCAGGCTATCAACAAAATGTAGTGTTCGGTCGGCTGGACGGTTGCCGTGCGTCGGAATTTCCTCTGGCAAAAGCAGCATATCCAGCAACATCAGGCCTACGGCCGTACAATAAGTTGGATCAGCAACCGTGTCCACCAAACCGCTCAGCGGCTGGAGTTTGCCAACGCGCGCCGCCAGCTGCAATTGCTGTTTAGCAAATTCTGCAATACCGGGCAATTTTGACGTACCGCCAACCAGCACTACGCCGCCCGGCAGTTTGTGGGCTTTGTGGATACGTGACAGTTCTTTATCTACAAATTCAAAAATCTCTTCAACACGGGCTTCGGTAATCATGGCAATGTCTTCAGCCTTAAAAATGTGCTCCTGGCCGCGCATTTTTACGCGGATGTCACGTTTGCCCATGGCCTGCATAAGGCCAGCGTGCTGCACTTTTACCGCTTCGGCAATGTCGAGGTCGGTGCGCAAACCAATCGCCAGGTCGTTCGTAATATGCTGGCCGCCCATTGGCAATACGGCGGTGTGTTGCACCTCACCATCTTCCAGCACCACCAGGTTGGTTGTGCCAGCGCCGATATCCAGCAGCACTGTGCCAGCTTCTTTTTGCTGGCGCTGTAACACCGCTTCAGAAGCAGCCAAGCCACTGAGCGTATGGTTGTGGATCGTTATTTGGGCTTTATCGAGCGCCATATCAAGGCTGCGCAGGTTGGGCGTAGCTGCGGTAACAATATGGGTATCAACTTCCAGGCGCACGCCGTGCATGCCAACCGGGTCCTTGATATTTTCCTGGCCGTCAAGGCGGTAGTTTTGGGCAAACACCTGGATGATTTCGCGGTTACTGGGCAGCTGCACAATGGTTGCCGCTTCCTCTACGCGCAAGCGGTCTTCAGGGGTAATTTCGCGGTTTGCGGCACTGATGGCAATAACGCCTTTAGAGTTCAGCCCGCTTACATGCGTGCCATTAATGTTTACCGTAGCGCCATTAATGTGGATGCCGCTGAGCCGTTCGGCCTCTGTAATTGCCTGCGCTATGGCGTCTGCAGTGTCGTCGACATGGACAACTACGCCCTTACGCATACCCAAGTTCGGCGCAGCGCCGTGCCCAACAATAGATAATTTTGACGGGTTCGTCGAATCAACGACGCCTATGACACAGCGAACTGTGCTGGTGCCAATGTCGAGGCCAACATATGGTGTTGGGCTACTAGAAGAGCCATGCATATGCAAGCAGTATACCGCTTGAGTTTAGATTTGGGCAAGTCTAGCTAAGCGTAGTTAAAATTTCGCAGCCATTTGTGGTCACTAAAACGCTGTGCTCAAACTGTGCGGCATAGCTGCCATCTACGGTGCGCAGCGTCCAACCATCGTCTTCCTGGAAGATGGACGGACTGCCCAATGTGGTGATGGGTTCAACGGCAATTGTCATGCCAGCTTTCAAAATAGGGCCAGTGCCGGCACGGCCGTAGTTGGCAATGTCTGGGCCTTCATGCAGTTCGTGGCCTACGCCGTGGCCAACAAGTTCACGCACAATGCCTAACCTGTTAGTACGCAGCGTGCGCTCAATAGCAGCAGAAATATCGCCAACATGGCAGCCAGCATGCACGGCGCTCAAGCCGTCGGCTAATGCTTTTTCAGTGCCTTTTATAAGCCGGGCAGTGTCTGGCGTTGTTTTGCCGTCGATACACACCGTAATGCCGGCGTCGGTAACCATGCCTTTGTACGTTACGCCAAAGTCAAAATTTACGACGTCGCCAGGTTCAAACGGGCGGTCGGTAGGAATACTGTGCTGCACTTGGTCGTTCACCGAAATACAAATGATATCCGGATATCCGTAGAAGCCAAGGAATGCCGGTTCCCCGCCCAAACGCTTCAGTTCTTTTTTGGCGAGCGCGGACATGTCTTTCGGGGACAAGCCAGATTTAGCCTGGGTGCGCATAAGTTCCAAAACCGTAGCTAACATCCGCCCGCTTTCACGCAGGGCGGCAATTTCGGCTTCTGTTTTAACCGTGCTCATCATTTCAGTATCAATTATATGCCTATTAGTCGACGCACTTCAAAATTGCGTCATGTACAGTGCGCGGCTCTTGGGCGGCGTCGATTTTACACACCTTAGCACCTTCCCGCTCCAGGTGGTCAATAATTGGCAGCGTTGCCTCGCGGTATTCGCTAAAGCGCTTGGCGATAGCGTCTTCGTTGTCGTCCTGGCGGCCACGGCCGAGCAAACGGCTGCGAACGATGTCTTCGGTAGCATGCAAATGTACAACTGCGGTCAATGGGAAGCGGCCCTTGTGCACTTGCTCCAGCAGCCAGTCAGCCTGGGCCACGGTGCGCGGGAAGCCGTCTAGTACAAATTCTTGTTTGGTGTCGATCAGTTCCAGTACCTTGTCCATAAGGTTCATCATTTCTTCGTCGCTCAAAAGTTTGCCTTGCAGCATTTCCTGGCGGCGCTTGCCTGTTACCAGGACGCGCAAAATTTCGCCAGTAGAAATCCAGGCGTAGCCATGTTCGTCGGCCAGAATTTTACCTTGCATGCTTTTACCGGCGCCAGCGACGCCCATTAGGATAATCATAGGGGTTAGTTCAACCTTTCCTTTACCAATTGTGCAATACGGGAACCGTCGGCGGTCGCGCCAACTTTTTGTTTGACCGCGCCAATAGCCTGGCCCATAGCTTGCGGGCCGGTGACGCTCAAGCCGCCTACTACTTCGTCGACAATGCTACTAAGTTCATCGTCAGAAAGCTGCTGTGGCAAGTAGGCTTCAATAACCTTCTTTTCGGTGAGTTCAGCTTCGGCCTTCTCGTTGTTGCCGCCTTGCTTAAACAAGTCAGCACTTTCCTGGCGCTTTTTTGCTTCCTTGCTTAGCAGCACGATGATTTCGTCATCGGGCAAGCCTTCATCGCGGCTGCCTTTGGCAACTTCGACATATAGAATAGCGCTTTTCAGACCGCGTAGCGTAGTTGCGAGCACCTTATCACCTGCCAGGAGTGCTTGTTTCAGATCCTGGTCAATGCGGCTCTTAAGCATGTTCGTTAGCGTTGGCCGAATTTAATTTTCTTCAGCTTGAGCGCTTTACGCTCAGCACGGATGATAGCCTTGTTACGGCGTTCGCGCTTGCTGATTGGCTTTTCGAAGAACTGAGCTTGCTTAACAACAGCAATAACGCCTGCCTGCTGTACCTTGCGGTTAAAGCGGCGGAGCAGGTTCTCCAGTGATTCTTTTGAGTCTTTGCGGGTTACTTGGATCATATGCACCTATTCTATCGTAACAGAGGCCAGTTTGCAAGCGTTAAACGACTTGCTGCTTCTTTTGTGCAGCGCGCTGGCTTTTTAGCACAATGCTCTGTAGCTCTTTAAAAATAACAAATTGCTTGTTGGTGTGGTAGATTTTGGTGTTGCCCTGTTTTTCGGAAACCAGGAAACCTACTTTTTCGAGGCGCTTTAACTCGCGCTGGATATTACCGGCGTCTTCTTTGATGAGCTTCGCCAAGCCCCGGACATGCGTCTTGAAGTCGGGATATTTGGCATAGATCACAATGATCTTGCGCCGGACTCGTGAAGTGATAAAAACGTCTAACATAAGCTCTCTATTGTCATTCAAACAACGTACATCTGAGTATAGCTCATTCGCGCCAGCCCTGACAACTCAATTTTCTATTTATCGTACAAAAACCATATAATGCAACTAATGACTTATGTAGAGGTTCTTGTTGCGGACGCCGCTTATCACGGTAATGAAGCGCTCACTTACTCCAGTGGCGAGCCCTTGCACGCCGGCCAGCTGGTGCTGGTGCCTTTGCGTAAAAAACAGGTGCTTGGCATTGTGGTTGCCCAGACCCAAAAACCGTCATTTGCGGTAAAGCCTGTTGTAAGCGTTGCTGCATTGCCTGTTGTGCCGAATGCGTTGCTTGGCCTGCTGGCCTGGATGCGCGGCTACTACCCGGCGCCGCTTGGCGTTATAACCCAATTGTTCCTGCCAAAAGCGCTGCCTAAAAAACCAGTGGCCGTAGATGTCCTGCCTGTAAACCCGCTGCCAGAGCTGCCAGAACTTACCAGTGACCAAACCGCAGCCCTGCAGCAAATAACTGCTACCGGGCTGCACATTTTGCACGGTGAAACCGGCACCGGCAAAACACGCGTATATATTGAGCTGGCGCGTTTGAGCCTGGAACGCGGTGCCTCAGCGCTTATTTTGACGCCGGAAATTGGCCTAACCTCCCAGTTGGCAAATGATTTCCGGGCAGTGTTTGGCGAACGCGTGGCCGTAGTGCATTCCGGCCTGACCGAGGCCCAGCGCGAACGCACCTGGCAATACCTGCTGGAACAACCAGAGCCAATGGTCGTCATAGGCGCACGTAGCGCCCTGTTCAGCCC
>DATIIE010000031.1:0-10533 GCA_035479955.1 Saccharimonadales bacterium (SeqCode) | reverse complement strand
TTTTGCCGAGCAAGCCATGGTCGACCAGCCGGGACACGACATCACCATATTGGCTGGTGGTCGGGGTGGCAGTGTACGCGTCTACGGCATAATCTGTTACTGCCCGCAGCAGACCTACCCGCTCATATCCGCCAACTTTACTGTCTACAACCGCCCGCACTAAGCGCGCCGGCTGCCAAAAATGTTCAGTGCCGTGCTGCGCTGCCTGCGTTGTTGCCATCTGGCCCAGGATATCGTACACGCGGCCGTTGAAATGCATGGTTTCAGCCAGGTTAGGTATGTCGTGGTAGGCCTGCTCGAATGGGAATTGGGGCGGCCGGGCGCTGGGCTGCTCACCGCCGGTAAAAGTCATATACGTTATTATATAATAATTATCTGCGGCTTGCTATATCCACGACTGGCCCTGCACTGCGCGGGGCCAGTCGCCTGCTTGGGTGTAGGCACTACTGTTGCTGTAAACCAAGCGCCTTCACATGGTCGCGGAAGCCGCTGCCAAAGGTGGTTGGCGTGCCGTTGTAGTTGGTGATGAGCGCTGGCTCGTCGGCGCAGCTGCTGGTTACCCAACCCCAGCCCACATAGCTCAGGCCGTGCGAGTCTGCCCATGGCATAAACTTGTCTATAAAGTTGTGGGTGCAGTCGCTGTCGCCCAGTTCGCCCACAACAATAGGTGTGGTTTTGGCGAGTGGCGCAATTTCTTTATCCCAACGGGTAGTGTCGTCGTAGGGCGAGCCAAGCGGTTTGCCATAAATGTGCACCGAGGCTGCCAGCTGGTTCTGCGGGTCACTGGGCTTAAATTCTGTCCAGCGGTCAAGCACGCCGGCGTACTGCGGGCCAGCGATCATAACTGGCTGCGTGGCGCCGGAAGAGCGCAAGCTGTTGAGCATTTCCTGCATACCCGCGGCTGTGAAGGTCACGCCGGCGCATGTGCCGCCGTCCCGCACGCATGTCCAGGCAGCAGTGCTGTCTTTGTTGCCGTCCGGGTATGGTTCGTTAAATAAGTCGAAAATTACGGCGTGGTCGTCCTTGAAGTAGGCGCCAACGCTCTTCCAATAGTCGTTGGCATGGTCGCGGTCGGCCATTACAACAGTGTCGGTAGCCTTTTTAGTGCCAGCGTTGCTGTGGTGCATGTCAATGATAACGTACATGCCAGCAGCGTGCAGGCGCTTCACAAAGTCGCCAATTGCCTTTTGGTAGTTGGTGCCGCCGTAAGCTGCAGGTACGCCGTTAATACCGAGCCAGCATTGCTCATTCATGTTGACGCGCACTACGTTAATGCCCCAGGTCTTCATGTTGGCGATAGAGGCGTCGTCAATCGGGCCATCCGAGAATCCGTCGCCGTCCATGCAGGTGTACTGCGTGCCGCTGCGGTTCACACCGGCCAAACGGATAACTTTGCCGTTTTGGTTTACGAAATCTTTGCCCGAGACTTTAATGCTCATGGTGCCGCCGGTGGCTGGTGGCGTTGTGGGCGGAGTGGTGGGTGGCACCACATTGTAGGTTACCGAAGCAGTGTTCGACAACGCAGAAACCGCGTTTGCAGTATCTACCGCCTGCAGCTGGTAGGCATAGGTTTGGCCGGCCGTTATGGCTTTGTCGGTGTAGGTTAGTACAGTACCGCCAACAGTCGCCAGCTGGCTGCCGTTACGGATAATGCGGTACTGGCTGAGCGGATTAGCGCTTTGGCTGGCCTGCCAGTTCAGCACAATGCTGTCGCCGCTCTGGGCACCCTGCACGCCAAGCGGCGCAGCCGGTGCAACCGGCGGACTTACTGTTTTAGTGCTGAACGTGACATCCACCCAGTAGTTGCTGGCCTGGTTAGAGTGGTTCGGGAATGTGGCGCCTGTGCCGCTGGCGTACACGCCATTGCCGCCGCTGTTACTGCTGCGTAGTGCTTTAAGCGGCCCCTGCGTATACGCACTTGAAAAATAATTAGCCGATGACGAGTAATACCCGACCGGCGCATGGTAAGAAATAACATATGTTACATCTGCCGCTACACTAATAGGCTGCTCAAATGTGGCTGTTTGCCAGCCGCTGGCAGTCTCATTCTTAAACGTAGTGGTCGCCAGCAGCTTGCCTTTGCTGTCCCACAGGTTGCCGGTATGTGTCCCGGTATTTTGGGCGCCTTTATAAAAGCGTACCCCAGTTACATAGCCAGCGTTTTTAGCGCGGAATTTCAAGCCCAGCTCAATACTGCCCTTCAGGTTCACCGTAATCGTCTTGGGCGTAGGGCTATTTGGCCATAACTGGTACGTGCTTGTTGCGGCCCGCGCCCACAAAACGGTCGACAGCCCTACCATTACAAAAATAACCGCGAACAACACCACCAGTTTACGGCGCTGCCTGCCCAGTTTTTCGAGCGTGCTAGAAGAAGAAACGACTGTCTTGCTGTCGCTGTCCGAGGTTCTGTCCATGTTGTTGTCCCGTCGTTAGAGTTGTAATTCTTACTTGGCATTATAACCACAAGTGCGTTGCCGGGCAAACGTTCATTTTTTATTCAGCTGACACCAGCCCGGCGGGCGTACGGGTAACAGCAATCTTCTGTTACAATAACCTCCATGAGTTCCACATCCCCCTCGAGACACAGCAAGCAAACTATTCCCGGCTGGCAGCAGGATGCCCGCGATCATGCCTGGGATTATCTGACGCGTTTCGCATTCAACCCGGGCGTTGAAAAAGTAGTCGGCCAATACGATAGCCACTTTAAAACTCTCAAAACCGTAGACGACCGGCTAGATTACCTGAAAAAGCTCGCCGGTGAACACTGGGATTTCCGCAAAGGCCGCGAGCGCTTTGAAATCACCGAAACATACGAGATGGACGAACCCGGCAACGAAACCGGCAAAATCATTTTTGAAGGGGCAGCAATACTGGAAATGGGCACGTCATCGCGCGCCACGCTGAAAAAGTACAGCATTATGGCGGTGCTGGGCGGCGCCAACATGGGCCCATACTACCGCCTGCGCTATGCCCTGGAGCAAAACGTGGAATATGGCATGCTGGCCTACCTCGGCTCCGAACGCGCCCTTGCGGACCCTGAAAAAGAAATTACCAGCATGTACGCCCGCGGCGCGCAAACCGAGTTTGACCTGGGCAAAGGCGCTATCACCAGCCTTATGAACGACAAACTGACCGATGACGGTGTTAACGAATATGACGTCTTTACCTCCGAATGGCACATTACCCGCCTGCAGCAAAAAGACGGCGTGCCAGTTGTACTGCTAAGTTCCCCGCCATTCCTGGGCGGTAAGCGCGCCAACACCGCTGACACCTACGACTTTATGCGCCGGCTGGAGCAAGAGACGTTTACGCCCACCGAAAACATCCTGTTCACCACCGGTTCCCTGTACCGGTACGCCCAGTACTTCGACGCCATGCGCGAAATTTGCCTGCGCACCGGCGTAGACATTGAAATCATCGGCTTTGACCCGCCCTACAGCGGCATGGAGTTTAAGCCAACACAATTCCTGCAGGAGCTGAAGGCAGCCGCCGATGCCGCGATCCGCTTGCGCGACGCCTGCAAAGGCAATGAAAACCGCAACGAATGGCGCCAAAAGTATTACAACCGCTTCACGCGCGACGAATCAATGCGCCCGGAAAAGAACTAACAGCGCCTATCTGCTAGCACCAGCGTGTGGACGTTAGATTAGTCCATGTCTACGCGGACGAACGGCTCGGCATAGGCAAAGCCAAACTTCTCGCCGGCTTGGGTAGCCATGTCGGTGAGGTGCGGCTGTAGCGCCTCGGCATTAAACTGGGTGGCGTGCGCGGCAATGGCACGGAATTTTATATCAAGCGTGTCCGAAATATCTACGGCATAGTTGGCACGCTCCGGGTCGAGGTCAAAACTCAGCAGCAGCAACGTTTGCGTCTTGTGCGGCTCAAAACCCTGGGCTGCAAGTTCCGGAAATGTCATGTGGTCGCGTGCCAGCGGATATACCGCTGCGAGTGTGGCCAGGCCGGCCGCAAGGTGGTCCGGGTGGTTCACCAGGCGGTATTTGGCGTTATACAGCACCGTGGGGTCAATGCCCACAACTACATCCGGCTTCACCTGGCGGATTACTTTCACAATGTCGCGCTTTAGCTCTTGGGTGTTTTCCAGCGTGCCGTCTGGATAGTCCAGGAAAAATACATCCTTCGCGCCAGTAACTTGGGCGGCAGCGCGCTGCTCAGCACGGCGGATATCGCGTAATTTTTCAGAAGTCATATCGCGGTCGTCGCTGCCTTTGCCACCATCGGTTAGCACCAGGTAATACACCTGGGCGCCCTGTTTAGCAAAGGCGGCCATGGTACCGGCCGCCGTATAGTCGAGGTCGTCGGGGTGTGCGGCAATGCCGAGCACAACGGTTGGTGTAAGCGGAGTTTGCAAAGGTTCTGTCATGCCACCATTGTATACCACCGCGGCAAAAGTGGACACTTGGCTGCTTACTCGGTAAACGCTGGCCAGCCTACCGGTCCAAACCATAAAATGATATACTCTGCAAATGAGTACTCCTGAAGGCGCTGCGGAACTTCGCTACGGCGATGTCATCCAACTAACCAACCAGAACCCTTCCACGCCCGGTATTACCGAAGGCACACTGGCCGTGGCATATGGCCCTGGTGAAACGCAATCTGGTTTGCAAGCGTTCCTTGTAACAGCAGGCGAAGACGGCACAGCACGGATTGACCCCGAAACGCCGCTGAATCTGCCGCCTGCTGCCCACATCCGCCGCTTTGGCCGCATGACCCTGTGGCAAATGCAAGGGATACTGGGTGCGGGCACAGAACTATGGGAGCACCACGCCGTAGTTGCCAGATACGCGAACTACAAGTCAAATAAACAGCCGCCGTTTACGTCCGAAGCAATCATTCACGACGAAACAGCGCCATACCTTCCAGAAATGCGCGCCGAAATAGACGCCGTACTTGAAGATATACCTGAAATGAACCGCCGCCTTGCCGACGCCGGACGTCCCGACCTAGCAATGTCTGAGCGCGCGGAAATGCAGGAAGTGAACACGCCTGAAGAGCTGCGCACCAAAAACAACTTTACGCCAAACCTAATGCAAACAGGGCTGCTAAACAAAGATACTCCGGTTACGCCCGACCCGTACCAGCAATATTTAGAGTGGTTCCACCACGACCCTCCCAACGACGAAATGTTCGATCGCCTGCTATCTATTGCCGGCCTCTCTGCAGAAGCGTACCGGGATGCCCTGTTCGTCACGAACGATGAGGGGCACCCCACAGATACCGGGCCAGGCATGGCGGGCTTTTCGGCAAATGACATACTTGGGCTGGTCATGACCAGCCACCTCAACAAAAAATATTTTGCGCGCATGATGGTGCTGTTCCCGACCTATACCAAACGGGTCCTGCAAGATTGCGTTGGCCGCCACCCGCACGACCGCCCAGAGGACGTGCTTATTAGCGCCTACCAAGTTATGTCCAAATTAGTAGACCTGCTCGACACTGATGTTATGCGCGACACTGAGCACGACGGCGTTATGCGCGTTGACAGCTGGTATTTAGCCCGCTAACTATTGCTACGGTTCTACCGTAAAGAAACCGTGCGTGCTGGGGTTGAGGTGGTCGTGGTACTCATATGTACCCGCCTGGTTGAGTGTAAGCGTTTTGGGGTAGCCCTTGCGCACCGTTTCCCCGGATTCGCCACCGTAAATATCCTGCGCCGGATGCTTGCCAAAGGCTATATCGTGCACGGTGCTGTCTTCGTTAATAAAGCTCAGCGAATCGCACATGCGCGCCTGTACATGAGCCGGCGTGGCCACCCCATCCGTAATAGTTACTTTGTGGTTTGCGCCAATATCGTCACAGGCACCTGTTTTTTGGCCGCCCACTTCAGCAATGCCTTCATCTTGGGCAAGCTTCTTGGTTACGTCAACTGGTGCCATGTTGGCCTGCAAGTGGTCCATAATAAATATTGAACCCGTCACCACAAATATAATGATGCCTGCGGTAGATACGAAAAACACCACGTTATACCACGGCTTTGGCCCACGCCCCAGGTGTAGGAAAAAGAAAATCTGGATAAGCATTTGCCACACGGCAAACCCCAGCAGTGTCACGGTAAGTGCTGTGCCCGTAACCGTTTTGTTAACCACCATGTAGTACGGGATAGCTGTAAAAATCAGCGACAATATAAAGCCGACAATGTAGGACGCGGTTGTGCCGTGCTCTTCTTGGTGGGTGTTCGGTGTAGGTGGTTTTTTGCTCATACGAATGCCATTAAGTAAACGATAGTAAAGATAAATATCCACACGATATCAAGGAAGTGCCAGAACAGGCTCAACAGCGCCAGCTTGCGCACCATGTGCTTGTTCAGGCCGCGTTTCATAACAAATAACAGGGTGATGCCCATCCAGAGTAAGCCAGATGTAATGTGCAGCCCGTGCGTGCCCACCAAGGCAAAGAATGACGACAGGAAGGCGTTGCTACTGAGAGTGTGGCCCTCGTGTACAAACTCGGCAAACTCCTTCATTTCCAGGCCCAAGAAGGCCAGGCCCAGTAAAAACGTAATGCCAAACCAGGCAAGCACCTGTGCCTTATTACCCTTGCGGGCGGCAATCATACCAAGCCCACAGGTAAAGCTGCTGGTAAGCAGGATGAGCGTTTCAGCTAGGGCTTGTTGCTTGCTGAACAGCTCAGCGCCATTCGGCCCGCCAACAATATTCCCGTGCAGCACGGCGTACACCGCGAACAGCACGGCGAACATCAGAAGGTCGGTCATAAGGTACACCCAGAAGCCAAACATCACGCGGTCGTTGGCGGCTTCTTCGTGCGTCATGCCTTCGTGGCCATGCGCGACGGCTTGTTCAACTTCACTCATGATGCTGCCCGCCCTTTGCGTTTTATCAGGCCCCACGCCCAGGTAAATACAATGACAATGAACTGTTTTAGGGTCATGTCGTGCTCCGGCCCGGCGTCAACCGGTGCTGCGGTGCCGTAGGTTTCCCGTTCTTTTTGCAGGCGGGCTTCTTCCATTCGTTCAACTTCGGCAGCCGGAATCGTGTACTCAACGTTTTCATTAAAGGTGCGCAAAATAGCAAACACTATAGCACCCACAATGCCGGCAATAGCCATCCAGGTAATGTGCCAAACAAACCCAAAGCCAGCAAAAAAGGCAAAGATGGAAATGTAAATGCCGGATGCCGTGTTGCGCGGCATTTCAATGTCTTCATACTTGGGTTTTGGCGGCACGCCCTGCTGCTTCATCTCCCAGAAAGCGTCACGGGTTGTAACCGTAGGAACGGTCGTAAAGTTGTACGCTGGCGCGGGCGACGGCATTGACCATTCAAGCGTGCGGCCTTCCCATGGGTCGCCGGTAGTGTCGCGCAACCGCTTCTTTTCAATAATGCTGGCAATTATTTGGATAAGCTGGAAGGCGACGCCCACAGCAATTACCAAGCCGCCAATGAACATTGTTATGTAGAACGGCTGCCAGCCAGTGGAGGCGTCGTAGGTGTCAAGCCGCCGGGTGGCGCCCATTAGCCCTAAAATGTACATGGGGATGAACGACAGGCTAAAGCCAACCATCCAGCACCAGAACGCATACCGGCCAAACCGTTCGTTCAAGCGGAAGCCGGCCATTTTCGGGAACCAGTAACTGATGCCGGCAAATACGCCGAACAATACGCCGCCGATAACGTTAGAGTGGAAGTGCGCCACCAGGAACAAGCTGTTGTGGAACTGGAAGTCTACAGGTGGTATGCCCAGCATGACGCCGGTAATGCCGCCAATCGCAAATATCACCATAAAACCAAGGAACCACAGCATAGGCGTGGTAAACCGGATGCGGCCTTTGCGCATGGTGGCAATCCAGGTAAATACCAGCACTGTAGTTGGCACGGCAATAACCATAGTCATAACACCAAAGAATGCATTTACGTCGGCACCCGCGCCCATGGTAAAGAAGTGGTGCAGCCACACCGACAACGCCAGCAGCGACACGCCAATCATACCCAGTACCGCTGTTTTGTAACTGGCGATGCGTTTACGGCTAAACGTGGAAACAATTTCAGTAAATACGCCATACGCCGGCAGCACCAAAATGTACACTTCGGGGTGGCCCCACATCCAGATAAGGTTGGTATACATCATGGCATTCCCGCCCAGGGTCGTAGTGAAGAAATGCGTGCCAAAATAGCGGTCAAAGAACACCAGGAACAGCGTGGCGGTAAGCAGCGGGAACACCGTAACCGCCATAACCATGCTGCATAGCGAACCCCAGGTGAAGGCGGGCATTTTCCACAGGCTCATGCCTGGTGCACGCATTTTCAAAATAGTCATAATGAAGTTAATGGCGCCCAGCGTGGTGCCAATACCAGATATCTGCAAGCTCCATATCAAATAATCCATGCCAACCCCCGGGCTGAACTGGATGCCGTTCAGCGGCGCCACCGCCAGCCAGCCAGTGGCTGCGTACTCGCCGCCCAAAAAGAAGAACATGTTCACCATAACCACGCCGGCAACGTACAGCCAGAAACCAAGCGTGTTCAGGAACGGTGAGGCCAGGTCGCGCGCGCCAATCTGCAGCGGCACAATATAGTTTATGAGCCCAAAAATAAAGCCCATGGCCACAAAGAACACCATGATATTGCCGTGGGCGGTAAAGATTTCCTGGAAGTGCTGGGCCGAGAGGTAGCCATGCGCAGCGCCCAGGACTCCCGGCGCGTCGCTGGCCCCCAGTGCCTGCTGCAGCCACATCATCAGTGCTTCCAGCCCGCCACGGGCAATCAGCATAAAGCCGGCCACAATAAAGTACATAATCCCGATCCGCTTCGGGTCAACAGAGGTAAGCCACTCTTTCCAGAGCCACTTCCAGCGCTTGGTTACCGTAAGCAGAATTACCAGGCCCACAATAAGCAGGCCAAAAAACGCAGACCCGCCAATGCTAAACCACTCGTGTGGTAATGCATCTCTAGTTAGTCTACCGAGGAAGAATTCTTTCATTGTTGCTCCGTGTGGCTGGTTCCCATGTGGTGTGAGCCCATGTATTTCATAAGTACAGTACCATACATATCCTGTTCGGTAGACGAGTAAACGGCGGCCTTATTATTTTCGGTTGGCTGCAGCAGCTTTTGGTACTCAGGCCAGTCGAGGACATCCTTGGATTGCTGGGCGCCGGTGACCCACTCGTTAAAGTCTGCCTGGGAGCTGGCGCGCGCCGTAAACTTCATGCCGGCAAAACCAGCGCCATTTAATTCGGCAGAGCTCCCAGTAAAGTCGCCCTTAGTGGTCGGCATTAGGTGGAGCTGGTTAGAGTGCCCGGTCATGGCGTACAGCTGGCCGCCCCAGCTCGGTATCCAGAACGAGCTCATGGGCGCGTCGTCTGCTGTAAGGTCAAATTCAATAGGCGTATTCACCGGGGCCTGCACGTAGTTCACCGTAGCAATCCCTTGTTCAGGGTAAATAAACAACCACTTCCAGCGCAGGGCAATTACCTGCACTACAAGGGTTTTATTCTTGGAGTCGATTGCCCGCCGCGGGTCCAGCTTGTGCGTGGCAATCCACATAACCACCGCCAAAATGAGCATAATTGCGCACGGGATAGCCCACATATTAAATACGAACCATTTGCCATGCGGCTTGTTTGGTTCGTAAGTGGCTTTGGTGTTGGTTTCGCGGTACTTCCAGGCAAAGAAGTAGAAACAGAACAGGCTGGGCACAGCAATGCCCAATAGGACTAAGGTAGAAAACAGGATCAGCCCAAACTGGCTGTCGGCTATCAGGCCCTTCGGGTTAAGCACTTCAACATTCGTCCCATGCAGCAGTGCCGCGAAAAGCGCAACCAAAACCAAGACCCACAACAAGATAAATACAGCGGGTCGACCGTGGCTTGGCTTCTGTTTTTTGTGTTTTACCATTGGCGCATTTCCATTATCGCGTATGCATTTACGCTAACTATATCATAGGCGAGCACGGCAGCTATGCAATAGCTACGGCTGCGGAGCGGGTGGCGTTTGGGGTGGCTGGGGAGCTGGTGCTTGCGGGGCTGCTGCGCTTGGCTGAGGTGCCGCACTAAACGGAGCCGCGCCCACAGATGGCGGCGCAACAACAGGCGCTGCTGGCGCCTCAACAGTTTCGACAACCGGATAGCTCTCTGAGCCTTTCGTTTCCAGCATCACATCTTCAGTTTGGTCTTCCGGCTTCAAAATACGGTCAACGAAGTGGTCCAGTTCATCGTTGGTAAGGTTGGCTTTTACGGCGTAGCCCTCAATGCCCTGCTCGCGCAGGCCGGCAGGGGCGTCAGCCTCGTTCAGGTTGGAGATAATCAGCACTTTGATGTCTTTACCCCAGTCACTGCCGCGCATACGTGACAAAATTTGGTCACCGGCAATTTTAGGCACCATCAGGTCCAGCAGTACTAAGCTGGGCAATTCGCGCTGGATAGTTGCCAACGCCTGTTCGCCGTCGTAGGCTGCAAAACAGGTGTAGCCCAGGGCTTCCAGGCGGGTCTTATAAATGTCAGCCAGGCTGGTGTTGTCTTCAACGATAACTACTTTGAGGGGTGGTGCTGTTGGATTCATATTA
>DATIIE010000030.1:0-2132 GCA_035479955.1 Saccharimonadales bacterium (SeqCode) | reverse complement strand
CCGGCGGCGTTTTGCCTGGCGGGTTTTGCGGCGCTGGCCGTTAGCCACGGTAACCAGGCGCGCCACAATACCAGTAAATTTCGGTGAGGTAATTTCAAGTATGGGCACCGACGCCGCCTTGCGCGCCAGCACCTGGCTGCCTGGGGAAACCAGCCCGCGCTCGCGTTCGCCGGCAAAACGGGCGTGGTCTGCATCGGTCAGCGTGTACTCGTCGTCTGCGGTTTTCTGATCGCTCGCCATCCCGTCCCCCATTTCTACTTGGATTATACCAAATACCCTTGACACCCTGATGTAATTAAGGCTACACATTTTTCTCTGTTTAACTACCCGTTAGTGATATAATTGACACCAAGCATTAAACGTAACGGAAAGACGGCAAAAAAATGACATCACCCACAACCAGCACTTATGCGTGCGTATCCTGCCGCCTGCGCGGCTAGCCGCACCGTTCGTGTCTCCTCACACCCTGTAAATTTTCACTAACCAACTTCTTGACTCCGTCAACGGAGATTCTGCATATGGACAACGGTATTCTTACAAAACAAATTATTAGTTATTACTGGAAGCACGCCCGTAAATATAAGGGCTACCTGGCTGGTATTGCCCTGTCAGTGCCTGCCGCTACGTTGCTGCTGGGCTTTTTGCCGTCCCTGTTTGTGTCGCATATTCTGCAGCGCATTAGCAGCGGCGACTTTGTGCATGGCCAGCTGTGGCACAGTTTTGGCCCGCAGCTGCTGCTATATGCCGCCTCGGTGCTGTTAAGCGGTGTGGTGCTGTGGCGCATTGCGGTGTATTTTGTATGGAAGCTGGAAGTTGCCGTGGCCCGCGATATTTACCGCGAAGTGTTCGACCACCTCATGAGCATGAGTGCCAACTTCCACTCAAACCGCTTCAGCGGCTCGCTGGTATCGCAAACCAACAAATTGGCGTCCTCGTACATAACGTTTGCTGACGCTATTATTTTTGAGACCGGCACGCTGGCCTTAGCATTTATATACACGTTTGCCATTTTATTGCCCGCGGTGCCGTGGGTAGCAGTCATGCTTGTTTCATTCGCCTTGCTGTTTGTGGCGCTGGCATTTCGGATTAGCCGCAATGTACGCCGTTTGCGCCACATAGAGGCCAAGACCGAAACTGTCCAAACCGGCCAGCTGGCCGACGCTATCAGCAACATCATGGCGGTAAAAAGTTTTGCCGGCAGCAAGCAGGAGCGCACATTATATGACAACGTCACCAGCGCCACCCACAAAGCCTCGCTGAACGTTATGTATGCCACGCTGCGCCAGGACGCGGTGTTTGGTATCACCAACATTTCCATTGGCATTATCTCGCTGGTTATGGCGGTGGCAAGTGTAGTGGTGTTCAACGCCACAGTGGGCACGGTGTTTCTGGTAATCACCTTCACCAGCAGCCTTATGCAGCGCACCTGGGATTTTGTGCGTGGCACGCTGCGCAACTTCAACCGTGCGTTTGGCGACGCCCAGGACATGATAACCATCCTGTCTATCCCACCGGAAGTGCAGGACCCGGCCCAGCCTGAAAAAGCCCGCATTACCAAAGGCGAAGTCGAGTTCAAAAACATGCAGTTTACCCACCCGGATTCGCGCAGCGGCGACGTGCTGTTTAACAAATTTAACTTGCGCGTTGCGCCAGGTGAAAAAATTGGGCTGGTTGGGCACTCCGGGTCAGGCAAAAGTACGCTCACCCGGTTACTGCTGCGTTTCAGCGACCTAGACGGCGGTGCCATTACCATTGATGGCCAGAATATCGCCAGCATCACCCAGGACGATTTGCGCCGCGCCATCGCTTACGTGCCGCAGGAGCCGCTGTTATTCCACCGCTCAATCCGCGAAAACATCGCCTACGGCAAACCCGGCGCCAGCGAAGCACTCATAATTGCCGCAGCCAAAAAAGCGTATGCCCACGATTTTATTAAAAACCTGCCGCAGGGCTATGACACGCTCGTGGGCGAGCGCGGTGTGAAACTCAGTGGCGGCCAGCGCCAGCGCATTGCTATTGCCCGCGCCATATTAAAAGACGCGCCCATTTTAGTGCTGGACGAAGCCACCAGCGCCCTGGACAGCGAAAGCGAAAAGCTCATCCAGGCCGCGCTGTGGGAACTGATGAAAGGC
>DATIIE010000029.1:0-14189 GCA_035479955.1 Saccharimonadales bacterium (SeqCode) | reverse complement strand
GCGGGTGCTGAAACCGGTTTCTATTTACGTATTTGCGATTGGTTTAGTGATGGGCGCCTGTGCCATTTCGTGGCTGCGCTACCAGCTTGGCGCTGCGCCGCCCACCGAGCCAATTAGCGGCCGCGTTGGCAACCACCCGCTGCTGGAGGCGTCGTTCCTGTTTGGTTTGTATGGCCTGGTTGCGCTGGGCGCGTTGTTCTTCCCCCTGCTGCCGGGTGGAAAGAACCCCAAAGTGGCCCGGCTGGTGTACTGGGCTTGGCTGATCGCCGGCGTAGTGTTCCTGCTGTTTAGCGCCTTAAACTACTACACGCACATTGGCTTGCTGCAAAATGGCACGGCGGGCACCGATTACAAGTGGTAAGAACAGCGTAAAATAAGCTAACAAAAAAGCGGCTTCTACGGGAGCCGCTTTTATAAATTGCATTTTGGAGGGCCAGCAGGGACTTGAACCCTGGACATTCTGCTTAAGAGGCAGACGCTCTAACCAGCTGAGCTACTGGCCCGACAGAGGGTTAGTATAGCAAAATACCCCTGTTATTGCAAGCCCCCTGTTGCTAGGTATGCACGCGGCACTGTGTATAATAAACCTTAAGACAAGCTTTAGAAGAAAGGAAAATATGCTTCACTTGCCTTCGCAGTTCGCGATATCGTATTCCGACACAACTCTGAATGATACGCAAAGCAGCCCGTTTGATATATTCGGTAATGTTTTTGCCCTTTTGCTGGGCGTTGCATTCGTAGTCTTAATTTTTGCGAGCATGTGGCGCGTGTTTACCAAGGCCGGAAAGCCGGGCTGGGCGTCGCTTGTACCTCTGTATAACAGCTATGTATTGCTGAAAATTGCCGGTAAGCCGGGTTGGTGGCTGATTTTGTCTTTCATCCCTATTGTCAACTTCGTTGTGGCAGTAATTGTGTATTACCAGCTGGTGAAATGCTTTGGCAAAGGCCTTGGGTTTCTGGTGCTGATGCTGCTGGTGCCATTTGTGGCCTACCCGATACTTGGGTTTGGCAGCGCAGTGTACCACGCGCCTGAACCAGATGAGCTGGCCGACACGCCATACCCAACACGCAAAGACCCGGGCGCTACGCCGGCAAATCCTGTCTCTTAGGCTGCGCGTCGATACGCACGGCTAGCGCCGCCCGCCGTTTATCCGGAGTTAGCCCGGGGCGGTGCTTGCGGTCCCACCATACGCCGCCGCTGACGCCAAACTTCTTGACCCGCTCTGTTAAGGCTGTCTTGAGGCAGGCCAGCTCCACTACGCACCCGTTGCAAATGCGTTGGGCTGCTTGGGCCTGGGCGACGGCCGCCTCGCCTATACCCTCGGGGTAGAAGAGGTCGGGGTCCTGGCCGCGGCACGCCGCGTCGTTCGTCCAGTCGGCTGCAAAACGCGGCGGCGGTGTTACGTAGCTTATAGAATTGCCGCTGCTTCCGCCGCCTTGCTGCTCGGTAATAGTGAGCGTGGCAGCCCTGCCTAGCCGCTTGCGGAACTTTTTATACGTTATTTTGGCGCCTAAGGCAGCGGTGGCAATACGGTGCAACTCTGGCGCGGCTATGCCTTCGTCTGGCACGAAACCGGCAATGTGGTCGAGCCAGTCATCGCTGCCACGCCGCGAATAAGCTTCGGCCCGGGCAAGTACTGTTGCTAGGATTTTGGGGTGGTTTACCAGGTCCTGGCCGTAGGCAAGGGCATTGGCCCGGAAGTTTGCAGCGTCTTCGGCGCCTTCGGCCAGTAACTGGCGCACACGCAGCAGTTCGCGTAAGAACGGCCGCCAGGTGCGTGTTATGGCAATGCGGGTGCGCAGCGCGATGTTGTCGTGAGGTGTTTGCTCTGTAAGGAACGAGTTGTTGCTTTCGCGCAGCCAGCGTGTGAAAACACCCCAGGCAACACCGGGGTCGCTCCCGGCTGGGAGTACGGACATTTCCAATATCTCCGCGCCAGTGGCCTGAGTTTTGCCATGCGCCCGCAATTGCATGGCCGCCTTAATTATGGCGAGTGTGTCGCCGCGTGTGTGTATTGGCAAGTTGTGTACGCTTTGCGGCGGTTCTGCCAGATGGAACAAGCGGTTTGCCGGCGCAGAGCGTTCAATGCTAGAGAAAATACCAGCGGTATCTAATTCCTTCACGATACTGCTGGCAGTACCCTGGCTCAAGCCGGTGGCGCGCTGCAGGTCAACCCCTGCAACAACACCCCGCGGCGCATCCAAAAGCGTGCGGTACATGGCCAGGCGTGACGGCTCGCCGTTGCCAAGGACGCGCTGCTGCTGCGAGCCGCCCATGGCTTCTTGCAGCGACGTTCCCTCTGGCGCGGTTGCGTCAAACGGGATGAGCGCCCCGGCAAGCATAATACCCTCTGTCAGGCCCGTTGGCGTTAGCCGCACTGCCTCAACCGGCACCCCCTTTACACTTACTTTTGTACCGAATTCGACCAGCCCGGCCGGTGCTAGTGATTTCCGGCAATAGGCAGCGGGCAGGCTGCGGGAATCAGTAAAATCCCAGCCCGGGTCTTCACCTTGTATGCTGTTCAGCCTGTTTATCACTTCGGCATGTGTGGCGAACCCGTCGCCGGGAAAGGTAGACAGGGCGATGATTGTTGCCAGCTTTCCAGGGTGGTTGCCAGCGTAATCCATGAGCATGGCCGTGTCGGCCAGCGGGCTGAGCTCAGCACGTGCCGGTGCGTTCAGTGGCGGCGCTTCAGCGCTAGTCATTCGACCCCTGCATTTATTTACCGTACCATAAACTGCTGCTTATGCAATGCGCACACATCTGTTACAATGTTGTGCATGAAGCTACTAAACGGGCGTGAGCTCGCCGATTACATTAAAGAGCGCCAGCTGCGCGACGCGCGCAGTGTTATCCAGGCGCTCCGCGTGCAGCCTAAGCTGGCTATTGTGCTCACCATTGAGCACCCGGTTATTAATGTGTATATGCGCATGAAACAGCGTTACGGCGACGACCTGGGCGTTACCGTGGACGTGCACCGTATTGCACAAAGCGACGCCCCAAAGGTAATCGCCGAGTTAAATGCCGACCCGAGCGTGCATGGCATAATCGTGCAATTGCCCCTGGACGACCCCTCTAAAACAGAGGATATCGTACGTTTAGTTGCCCCTGAAAAAGATGTCGATGGCTTGGGCGAACACCCAGCTTTTGACCCGGCAACACCACTGGCCATATTGTGGCTGCTCAGCGGCTACAACATTGAAATGCGCGGCAAAAAAGTGCTGCTTGTGGGCCGTGGCAAGCTAGTTGGCGAACCGCTGGAACGCCTACTGAAAGCCTCAAACATTGATGTATCGAGCGTTGACCGCTCGGTGACCGACCTCAAGGCTGAAACACTGCAGGCCGACATTATCATTACCGCCACCGGCAGCCCGGCAATTTTATACCCCGACATGATTAAGCAAGGCGCTGTTGTTGTTGACGCTGGCGTGGCTGGTGAAGAAGGCAAAACCGTTGGCGACCTTGCCCCGGAAATGTATGAGCGCGACGACCTGACCATTACACCGGCAAAAGGCGGTGTTGGCCCCCTCACAGTGTGCGCACTGTTCGAGAACGTGCTGCGTGCGGCGCGGCGCTCTGTTGAACAACCCTAGTGTAAGGGCGCGGCGCGGTTATTTTTTAGCCAGCGCAGCTTGCAAAATTCGGTACATCTCTTCTGGCATTTCGTGGCTGCCTTCGGTGCGGTAGCTGTACCCGGTTGGGATTTCGAAGCGGTACCTTTCCGCTAGCTCAGGGTATTCTTTAAACGCCAGTTGCATTGCCTCGCGCGATTCTTTTATATCGCCCACGCAGTCCAGTGGTTTGTCGCCTTCAATGCCGAGTAATTTGCGGTAGGTGGGTTCAAGCAGCGGGTCCAGTAATAGGTTTTTACCCCACAGCGCTTCCAATTCGGCGCGCGGCACAAATGGGGTGAGCGCCATAAAAACAAAGGCGCACTTCGAGCATTCGCCGCACCAGCTCATGCGGTCGCTGCTGTGCACGAACGCGCGGTTGCACGAGCTGAATGTGCTTTTGTACTTCTCGAAAATGTCGCCGCTGAACAATTCGGAAATGCGCACTTCGCTTAAGGGGCGCAGGAACGAATAGTAACGTATTTGTGCGCCCAGCGTGTGCTGTAAGTGGCGCTGGTAATCTTGCTCAAACTCCTGTGACTTCGAATACTGGTGGTTAATGGCCACACCTTCGTAGTGCAGGGTAGGGTCATTGGCGGATTGTTCGTTGCTCATAACCACGTCGCGTTTGCCGGCCAAGATGGCAATAATAGTGCCAACGCAGGCAAAAATACCGCTGATGGGCACATGGCCGTTCAGGGCGTCCTGTTTGTTCAGGTCCAGCAGCTGGCGGTCCCATTCGCGGGCTACCCAGGCGTGCGGCAGGCCAATTTGTTCTACCAGCGGTTCCAGCTGCGAACGGTGGTCCTGGCTCCAGGTAGTAATGTCTTCGTGCTCCCGCAGCAGCTCCACCGAAACCAGCGAATCTTTGCCGCCGCCCAGCGCCACCAGCAAGCCATTGCCGCGCGGTTCGCCCGCGATTGCCGTGAGCGGCGTGGTAGCGGTAACGGGGAAGGTGACTGGCGTGCGCGGATCTAGCTTGTTAATAAACCAGAATTCGCCCAGGCCGCGCTGGTAGGTTTTGCTGAAGAATGCAGCGCCGCCCTCGTCAAGTTCGCCTTTGTTAATGACGATTTCCGGCGGAATATACGTTTTGTAGTACGAAACACCGGCCATGAAGAACAGGTTTTGCAGGGCGCGGTCAAGCGTCGCAGGGTCATATGCTGCGTAGTCAAAATCAAAGCGGTAGGTTTCGGTAAAGTGCAGCTGGCCGTCCATGCTGTAGTGCAGCTCCAAGATGCGCGAAGCAGGGTCAAAGCGGTAATCTTCGAAGATGAATTGCTTGTATTTGCTCATAAGTGGTGCACGCATTCCTTAAATTGCTGGCCGCGGTCCTCGAAGTTTTTAAACATGTCGAAGCTGGCAAAGCCGGGTGAAAGCAACACGCTATCGCCCTTTTCGGCATGGGCGTGGGCTTCGGCCACCACGGTTTGCATGGTGGTTGCCGGGCTGAGTTTGAAGTTGTCCAGGCCGCTGTCGTGCAGCTCGGAGGCAACGCGCTTGGCGCTGTCGCCAATTAGGATAATGGTGCGGATATCTTTTTGGTTCTCTTTTACGGTTTCCACAAAATGTTCCAGCGGCAGCATGCGGTCAAAGCCGCCCACAATAAGCACTTTCATGCCTGGAATTGCCTGGATTGCCGCTTGCGTGGCGTACGGGTCGCTGGCGAATGAGTCGTTGTAATAGCCCACGCCATCTACTTCACGCACAAATTCCAGGCGGTGCGGCAGCCCGCTGAAGGTGGTTAACACCTTACGGATAGCGTCTGGCGCTTGTGTTGCCTGCCATACGGCAGTGGCCGCGGCGCACACGTTTTGCCAGTTGTGCTTGCCAAGCAGTTTCAGCTCGCTGGTTTTGCAGAGCACGGTTTGGTCGATCATAACATTGCCGTCGTAAATGTAGGCGCCGGGCTCGTCGTAAAACGCAATTTTTTCGCCAGGGCTGGTGCTGGCCAGGCGGTGCGAGGTGTTGTTGTCGGCGTAATAAATAGCAATGTCGTGGTCGTTTTGGTAGGCGAACATGTGCGCTTTCGAGTTGTAGTAATCCTCTTCGCTGCCATGCCAGTCCAGATGCTCCGGCTGCACCATGAGTACCACGCCAATATGCGGGCTGTGCTTAATGTCGTACAGCATAAAGCTGGAAAGCTCTAAAACGACCCAGGAGTCGGGCGTGAGCTTATCCAGGAAGTCGAAGGGCGAAATGCCATAGTTGCCGCCCAGGAACACCTGTTTGCCAGCGGCTTCCAGCATCTTCACAATAAGGGTAGATGTGGTGCCTTTACCCTTTGTGCCTGTAACGCCAATAGTGTTTTTGGTGGGGCAAACGCGCAGGAATTCGTCGACAATGGTAGTGATTTTGCCTTCCACCCTAGGGTTTTCGGCTAGGATGATCTTGGGGTGCAAGCCGGCGTTGCGCACAATAAGGTCGAACCGGCCTAAGTCGTGCAAATAGCCGGCGCCAAGCTGCGTGGGCACACCGGGCGGCACTACGACGTGTTCGTTTTTGTCGCACACCGTTACTTCCGCGCCCTGCGCCTGCCAATAGGCAAGGGCGCTTTTACCTTCTACTGCACCATATCCAACAATTGCTACATTCATACGTCTACTATACCGTACCTGATCTGTCTGGTGAAGCCATGGGTATGGTAATTTAGTAAGTAAAATTGTATAGTATCTAAATTATGAGTGGATTGCCTACCCCTGAAGCTACCCCAAACTGTAATGCGTGCCCAATCGCGACAGGTGTTGCCTTGGGTGAATTAGCCTCACAGCTTGTCCAGCCAGAAGAATGGCTTATGAACCCGCCTGAGCTGGTTGACACGCAAGGCCTGTTCACTGCTGACGCCGTGCGCACGGTAGTCCGCCGCAACCGGTTGGATGTTGTTGCCGACAGCCCCACTTACGGCATACCCGCCCCATACACGCCACAAGAGGCAGGGTTATGGTTTATGCGCCGCGAGCTGCAGGCCGGCCCATACCTCAACGCAGGCCAAGTTGAAACTTTGCAGGAGGCTGCCGCCCGGCGCCAAGCCGAGCAAGAGGCATTTGCCGCATTGCCCGAAGGCGCCCGCACTTATTTCGCCCAGGTTGCCGAACCTCACTTACTGAAAGCGTCAAAAGCGCTGGCCAGCCGCGGCCCGGATGATGCCGTACTGCGCGCCATGGAAGACGAGTTGCGCGGCCAGCACGCTGGTATGGGTAAGTTCGAAGCCGTGAGCGCCGGGCTGTCCGGCGTTGAAGTATTTGGCAAACTCGATGCATTCGACAAGCTGTACATGCCCGACCAACTTCCGTTCCAACTCGCAAAAACTGCGGTTGAAGATTGTGACGGCCCCTGGTTACTGGCGAAGAAACGCCTGATTGGCCGCCCGGTAGTGAAGCAGGTGTGCCCCAATGGCCCCCACGACAACACCTGGCGCATGGCAGAATACGCCCACGACCGTACTCCGCGCGAACCGCGTATCTAAAACCTATTCGGCGGCAGCTTTGCCGTTCAAGTGCTGCTGAACCATTTGCGCCACCTGGCGAGGTGTCATTGCGGCTTTCAAAATAATGGCGTCAACGCCCAGCTGTTTCACCTCTGGCGGAATCTCTTGTTCACCGCGGTTGGTCAGGATAATGACCTTAATTTTCTTGCCCCACGCGCTTTTACGCATCCGGGCCAGCATCTCTTCGCCGGTCATAATGGGCATCATCAGGTCGAGCAGGATAATATCCGGGCGCATTTCCTCGCACAGCTCCAGCCCTAATTTGCCGTTTTCGGCAGTCTCCACCTCATAGCCCTCCCCCTCGAACTTGATGCGGTACATCTGTGAGATGGCTTCATCATCTTCGATAATTGCGACTTTGGTCATGACCCCTCTTTTCTGTTTTTAGTGTATCACTTTTTGTAAATCCGCTAGCGGGCGTTGGTCTCCAGCACCTCGCGTGCCATTTGGATGACCTGTGCGGGCGTGTGGTGCGCCTTCACCACATACCGGTCGACATGTAAAAAACGAAGCGCCGGGGGCGCCTCGTCTTTACTGATATTAGTGAGAACGATGACGCGTACGTCGCTGCCCCACCGCTCCGAACGTAAGTGGGCCAGCATTTCCGACCCACTCATGACCGGCATCATTAAGTCCAGCAGTATGATATCTGGCCGCCATTCTTTAATGACTTCCAGGCCTTCCAGCCCGTTCCCGGCCGAACGCACCTCAAACCCTTCGCGCTCCAGCTTCATTCTGTATAGAAACTGTAGGTCTGCGTCGTCTTCGACTACAACTGCTTTTATAGATGGCATAAGGTAATAACAATCACTGTTTGGAATATTTTATTGCTTTTTGTGCGAACCGATAACACTAGTAGTAACATATCTTTCACCCAGCCTGCAAGATCATTAACTATAAAAAATGAAGAAAGTGTTCACCAATGTGATAAACATCACGTTGACAGAATACCCTTTAAGTAGTATCATTACCGTGTAATCCCCTGTAAAGGGGTTCGCCAAGTTATCAGACAAACAACGCTTAGAACCACCCCGGTTCTGGCGTTGTTTTTTATTTTGGAGTTTTGCGTTGACAGTTTTACCAATGCCTACAATTGGCGAAGCAGCGTTTGCCGGCCCGTATATGGCCGCTGAATTTGCTGGAGCCACCACCCCCGAATCCCAGGTTCCCGGCCGCGGCCGTGCTGCCGTTGAAGAATATTTCAACATGCGCGGGCACGCCGAGCTTGTGAAGCGGGATATCGACCCCGAAACCCAGAAAACGCTGTACGCCGAAAGCGAAGCCTGGCTGAAAGAGAACGCCCCGGAAATTCTGGAGCCCGGCACACCAGAGGAATACGCTACCTACGACCGCGAAAAAGTCACCGGGCGCTTAGTTGGCCTGGCAAAGCACATGTACCACAAGCACCACGAGCACGTTACCGGCTTTGAAGTGGACGCCACCGAAGCCTTTGTAGACGCTGCCTTCACGATGTGGGAAGCCAAGGACGACCCCTCGGGCGAGAAACTTATGAACGGCTCGTTCGCCTTCGTAGTGCCACCCCGCGTTTCCCGCGAAACCCCTGAATATGGCAAGGAACTGAACGAACTTGTGCACGTGCTGCGTTTGGTAAAACCAGAGCTGCGCGCTGCAATGTTACGCGGCGTACCCCCGTGGGTCGTCGACTTCTACCATAAAGATGAGCGCGGCAACCAGGGCCTGTTAATTTGCGCCAACGTAACCGGCGACATGAGGTCCGACCTGTCCACTGGCGAAATGGTAATGACCTCCCGCGGCATCATCAACGACGCTGTCGACCTCGCTGCCGATGGTTTTGGCGCCTGGGCCATAGGCTATGGGGCTACATTCCCCGGCATTATGAAATTTGGCGAAGCCACCCGCCGCCAAGACGTTGTGACCACTACCGGCCACGCCGGCACCATTGTTGAAATCGCCAAAGCCATAGACCAGCGTCACCCCAACCGTGAAACAGTTGAGCGCATGGGCGTTATTGGCCTGGGTGCCATTGGCGCCCGCGCCGCCGAAGTGCTTGCCGACCTGTACCCCAACGCCCAGGTGCGCATTTACGACGAAACCGCCAGCCGCATTGGCAAAGCCATGAAAGCCCGCCCCGAGCGCTTTATACCGGCCGCCGACAACGCCGAAGTAATCCGCGAAAGCGACGTGGTTGTCTCGGCCATAACCCGCCAAATTAGCCTCCGCGCCCTTGGGCTCACTGAAAAAGATGTTGCCGGCACCGTAGTTGTCGACGACAGCCAGCCTGGCTGCTTTGACGCTACAGAAGTTGAATCTTTGGGCGGGGCAGTGCTCTGGCCAATCGGTTCAGACGAAAATGGCCTTATCACGCGTGAATTCTGCGGCTATGGTGACCTCATGGTCAACAAGCGCACCGACCTGTTTGGCTGTGAAGCAGAGGTAGCCTCCCTGGTTGCCATGTACAACGAACTGCGCGGCATGGGCTTCGACCACGCGCACGCAGCAAATATGGCCCGCCAGCAAGCAGTGCGCGGCCCGGTAAACCTACAACAAGTACAAGCCGCCAGCGACCGCTTTGACCGTTATGGCATTGGCGCTGCAGAGCCGCAATCATTTGGTGTAAGGCGCCACTTGCCACAGTTACCGCGCCGTAACCACAACGCCACAAGCCCGTCGCCAATCCACCCCACGCCGCACGCTGCCTAGCATAACCGGGAACGTGGTATCATAGCTACAAAGGGAATAACCACTGTAGCATGCATCAAATAGCACTCATCGTACTGGGGCTCACGGTTCTTATAAATATATTCTTTGGCCTCTCTGTGCTTGTGCGTGTGTACCAAAAGCCGTTTGGCTGGTTCTTTGTTATCACCGTGTTCGGTATTATTTTGTGGGCCCTGGGCGACTTGGGGATGCTGTTTTTGCGCAAAGAGTCGTCGGTGCACATCGCGGCGCTGGTATTTTACATAGCGCCCATGATAACGCCGCTGTCGATCTGGTTCTTTTCCCTGACATTCCCGGATGAGCAAAAGCTGCGATGGTGGCTGCCGGTCGTGTCCTTAGTGCCGCTAGTGGCAATTGCGTCGGTGTTCTTTGTGAATTTCGACTTCTTTGTAAAGAGTATTGAAATTACTAATACACTGAACGTGGTAACGCCGCAGAAACCCGGCTTCTTCCTGTATTCGGCGTTCTTCTCGTTCTTCTTTTTCATGGCGTACATCGGGTTCTTCACCAAGGCCCGCAAGCTGCGCGGCGTGGGCAAGGTGCAGGAGCACTACATTTTCTACGGCGTGCTGTTCGGCAGTTTCCTGGCCTTAATGAGCAACCTGACGCTGCCGGTAAACGGCGTGCGCGACTATGTGTGGCTTGGCCCGTTCTTCAGCCTTATTTTCCCGGCGGCTGCCACTGTTGCCATTGTGCGCCACCGCCTGTTTAATATCCGGCTGGTGCTGGCGCGGTCCGTGGGCTACATTTTGGCTGTGGCCAGCCTGGCTATTATTTACGGGTTAATTGCCGTAACAGTGGTAGACAAATTGGTTTTCCAGGATTCGCTGGTAAGCACCAAGCAGCAGCTGGTGTATGCCATTTTGGCAGCCAGCCTGGCGTTCACATTTTACCCGGTGCGGCGCTTCTTTGAGCGGGAAACCAACAAGTGGTTTTACCGCGACGCCTATGAGCCGTCGGTGTTCATCGACCAGCTAAACCGCACCTTGGTTGCAAATATTGAACTGGAATCGATGCTGAAGGCGGCCGCCAACGTTATCCAGACCAACCTCAAGACCGAATTTGTGGTGTTTGGCGTGCTTGACGTGCACGACCGACAGCGCATTGTAGGTACAGTTACCAAGCAGTATTCCAGAGAGGATATCGCCGCAGTCCGCAGCTTAACGCCGCACATGCAGGGCCGCATTATCGTGACTGACGCCCAATATTACGCCACCCGCCAAGACAAGCTTACTAGCGTCCTCAACCGTAACAACATTGCCATGCTTGCGCGCCTGGTGCCCGTTGGCCAGCCGTCAATGACCGCCTACGGCTATCTGTTACTAGGCAATAAGAAAAGCGGCAACCCGTTCACCAGCGCTGACATCAAAATTATCGATATTGTAGTCAACGAGATGGTGATTTCCATCCAGAACGCCTTGCGCTTCCAGGAAATCGAGAAATTTAACGAAACCCTGCAAGAGCGCATCGACGACGCCACCCGCAAATTGCGCCGTGCCAACGACAAACTGCGCAAGCTCAACGAAACCAAAGATGACTTCATTAGCATGGCCAGCCACCAGTTGCGCACGCCGCTCACCTCCGTTAAGGGATATACCAGCATGGTGCTGGACGGTGACGCCGGCAAAATTACGCGGTTGCAGCGCCGGTTGCTGACCCAGTCGTTTGTGAGCGCCCAGCGCATGGTATACCTCATATCCGACCTGCTGAACGTGTCGCGCCTTAAAACCGGCAAATTCCTGATTGAGCCCATTGAGTGCAACCTGGCCCGTGTGGTGCAGGAGGAGGTGGAACAGTTGGTTGAGACCGCCAAAGGCCGCCGCCTGGAGCTTATATATAGCAAGCCCGAACACTTCCCAATGCTTATGCTGGACGAAACCAAGCTGCGCCAGGTAATTATGAACTTCCTGGACAACGCCGTGTACTACACGCCGGCAGGCGGCCACATTGAGGTGCATTTGGTAGAAAAGCCGCAAAGCGTTGAATTTACCGTGGTAGACAACGGCATTGGCGTGCCCCGCCACGAGCAGCACCACCTGTTCACCAAGTTTTTCCGTGCGCCCAACGCCAAGCGTGCCCGCCCAGATGGCACTGGTTTAGGCCTGTTTATGGCTAAAAAGGTGATTATCGCCCAGGGCGGCGCCATTATCTTTAAGAGCCAACAGGGGCGGGGAAGCACATTTGGCTTCACGTTCGCCAAACATCATCTGTTACCGGAGAATTTCCACCCCCAAAACCCTGAAAACACTCTGTAAAAGAGGGTTGACTTAGACGACCAGCAGTGCTACAATAGGGCACATGAATGAAGCAATGACCCAAATCCCACAAGCTGAAGTAAACGCTCAATTTGACATGATGGCCCAACAGATGGCTAACGACGGTCTTTTGGAAGCTGTAATGGCGATGCAGAACATCGACATGAACAGCGACAACCTCATGCAAGATGCTGCTGTAGCAGTTGGCCGCGCCAACCTTGCAACCGCTGGTTTAACCGCTGATGTAAACGAATCCGCTATGACATTCCAGGCTCAGGCTGCTGAAGCCCAGGAACGCGCTGTTCGCGCTTCTATCAACGAACTCTTCAGCGAAGAAGACGAAGAAGACCTCGCTAACGCGTAAGCACTTTCATTGCTTCTAAACACCCGCTCACAAGGCGGGTGTTTTCTTTTTGTGTTGGTTTTGTGCGCTTTCTTACTGCTAAACACTTGCCCGAAGGTAATAATATTGCTAGGATGGCAAATAGTAGAGGCGTCATATGTTGACAATCTAAGCCCGTTATGTTAATATACTAGCTGAACACGAGGAGGTGGTTCGTATGTCTATAATTAATAAGTTTATCCGTAATGTTTCCCGCCCAAGCGCCAAGCAATTGGTTTGTGCAGGTATCTTTACTTTGGCTCTCGCCGGCTCTATTGGCCTGGGCGTTGCCAGCCGTGGTTTAACAAGCGCCAGTGTTATTCGTGACACTGACTCTGCTAACTCTATTGACGGCGCTAACCTGAACGGTGGCATCGGTGCTGCCGACCCAACCGAATTTATCAAGGACGTCCGCGCTAACCAGCCGAACGACCTGCAAACTATTTATGCTGACCCGCAAATTGGCGGCCTTACCCCAGCTAAGTACGACCAATTCCAGCGCGAAGCTGTAGATGGTACTTTGTACCGCGACGGCCACATCACTGTTGGCAGCCAAACTGTCTGGAATGGCGTATGGACATTGGGCCGCACCACTATGGGCATGAGCAGCGACAAGCGCCAGCCTATTACCATCGGCGGCAAGACATACTACCACAGCGTTCCTGAACTTTCCTTCGCCTCCGGCCGCAAGAGCCTGCCAGTAATGGTGTGGTTCAACGACAAGGGTGAAGTACAAATGGCCGTTATGAACGCCTGCGGTAACGGCATCGGCGGCGGTACTAAGGTAAAGAACAATGTTACCTGTAAGGCGCTGAAGCAGACCCAGTCTGACGCTACCAAGAAGCCAAACACCTACCAGTACACTACTGACGTAGCCGTTGCTGGCAACGCCCAGATCAGCCGCGTTGTATACCACTTTAGCGACGACAACAGCACGGTAACAAAGAGCGGCGCTAACGCTGCCACTCAAGTTGTTGAGCACACCTACACCAAGGACGCTGACGTTACTGTAACGGTTTACGCAAGCGTTCCTGGCGGCCACGAAATCCAGGCTGCCCAGATTGCTGACTGCGCCAAGAAGGTGAAGTTTGTCCCTCCGTTCTACGTATGTACCAACCTGATAGCAACTGCCATCGACAACAACAAGAAAGCCTTCCGCTTTACTGTTAACACCAAGACCGACACCACTGGCCAGACCACTCTGAAGGACGTTGACTTTACCCTCGACGGCAAAGACACTACCAAGGGTGTAAACGCCAAGGACGCTAATGGCAACGTGTACAAGGAATACACCTTTACCGACGCTGTGAAACACACCGTGAAGGTAAGCGTGAACTTCAACACCGCCCAAGGCGTACAGGCTGCAACCTGTGAAGCAAGCGTAACTCCTACCCAGACACCGAAATGTACGGTTCCTGGCCACGAGAACGAAGCACCCGACTCCCCGAACTGTGGCTACTGCCAGCCAAACATCCCCATTGGCGACACCCGTTGTACGCCACCACAAGTAGAGTCCGCTTCGACCACTATGCCTAGCACTGGCCCAAGCGGTATCATCGGCACCTTCGTTGGTGCAGCTGTTGCCGGCTTCATTGCCCACAACATCTTCCTGCGCCGCCGCGCACGTGCCGAACGCTAAGTACCTGTGGATAAGCGGGTAGCCAATCTTGCAAGATTGTGCTACAGTTAATCCTAACGAGCATTGACTGACCGCTCTATCTCGAAAACCCTCGCCCTGAAGATGGCGAGGGTT
>DATIIE010000028.1:0-13544 GCA_035479955.1 Saccharimonadales bacterium (SeqCode) | reverse complement strand
GCGACGGTATAATGAACGGCCGGTCTTCACCATCCGGGTTGGTAAGGATGAGCTGCCACGACACGCCAAACTTGTCCTGTATCCAGCCGTAGCGTTTCGAGAACGGGTATTCGCCCAGCTCCATCATCACTGTGCCGCCCTCCGCAAGGGTCTTCCACAGCGTTTCCAGGTGTTCGGCTGCCTGCGGGTCGTGCGCGGGGTCGAAGTTCACCATAAATGAAATTGACGGGTTTACTTTAAAAAGCGGGCCGGCGCTGATTGCCAGGAACGAGTAGCCGGCCAGGTGGAACGACACATTGTCGGCGTCGCCAGACGGCGTGTCGTGCATGGTAATGGCGCTGTCTATTTTGGAGTCGCCCAAGGGCTGGAAGGCGCTTACGTAAAAGTCGGCAGCTTCTTTTGCCTGGGTATCAAACCATAGGTGCGGGACTATTTTCTGCATAGCCGCCCCTAAACCTTGTCTGCGTTTTCGGCGGAGGTGACATCCACCATCCAGTTAATGCCGAATTTGTCGGTGAGCATGCCAAACACATCGCCCCACGGTGCCTTTTCCATGGGCATAGTAACGCTGCCGCCTTCACTGAGTTTGTCCCAGTAAGCGCGCACTACTGCTTCGTCTTCGCCGCTCAGGCTCAGTGAAATTTGCGAGCCCTTGGTAAACGGCACACCGGTGGGAGTGTCAGCCATCATCAGCTCAATACCATTGTCGCCCTTAAGGTAGGCGTGCATAATTTTGTCTTTGTCGGCGTCCAGCATGGGCATTTTGCCGGCAAATTTTTCATATGTGTCCATGTACACTTCGCCGCCAAATACGGATTTATAGAATTCGGCTGCTTCGCGGGCGTCGCCGTTGCAACTGATGTATGCGTTTAGTTTTACCATGATAAAAGTCCCCCTATTATCTTCTCAGTATAGCGGACTATGGCTAGTGGCGCAGCGTTATGGTGACTTTCACCTCTAGCCGGCTGTTTTACTGCGGGTTGCTCTGTAAGAACGTGCGCAGGTTTTCCAGTGCCCGCTGGCCGCGGCGCTGGTTGGATTCGTAGGTGTCACCGGCAACTGCGCGCGGGAAAATGACGCGGGGCATGTTTTTGCGCAGCTGGTAGTTTTGTTCGCCGGCGGACATATCAAACAAGGCAAAATTGCCATCTCTTGCGACCCATTTGGCAAACGCTGGCTCTGGAAACGGGGTGCCAGAGCTGCCCTGCACTAAAATCGTGCCTGGCTGCATGGTGTCGAATTCTTCTTCACCCAGCACTTGTACGTTTGTGGGGCTGCACACGGCAATTATTTCGCTAGCGGCTATAAGTTCGGGCATCTCCATGTAAGCCACGCCGCGGTCTTCCCACTCCTGCCTGCGGTGCGGGCTAACGTAGGCCACCTGCATTTTATAGGCCAGCGCCATGTGCGCAATTGCTTTGCCTACTTCGCCCAGGCCGATTATGCCCATGCGGCGGCCAACAAGTTCGTGCTCCTCGCCTGGTTTCCATTGGTATTCGCCAGCGCCGCGCAGCAGGCTGACCAGCTCCATGAAGATATATTCGGCCACGCTTTCTTTGTCTTTGGACACAATGTTGCTGAAGCCGATGCCGCGTTTTTCCAGCTCGGCCAGGTCGATATTAGCGGTAGAGGTGCCGCACAGCCCCACATATTTCAGCTGCGGACAGGCATGTAAATAGGCGGTGTCAATTTTATCCCACGGGGTTACCAGGGCGATGGTGGCGTCGCCAGTGCGGGCAATACGCTCCTGCTCCGGGCAGCGCTCATCTGGAAATGTAATAGTGTTGCTGGCGAGCGCCTGGAGCTGCTCTTTAACGTCGGGTAATAAACGGTAATCTAAAACGGCAATTTTAAGCATGTGTTTACTATACCAAAAAACGCCAATTAAGGCGTTGTGGTTGAATACTATGAGTTGAGTACTATGAATTAGTACGGGCAAGTTTTTGTAACGGTGCGCAGCTGCAGTGGTTGGCTGTCCAGCACAAAGGCGTGGTTGGCCCAGTAGGGTTTGCTTTCGGCGGTTTCGTTGTCGCTGCCAGGGCGCGGCGGGTGCAAGCGGCCAATCCAGATGTCGGTGAGTTCGTAATCTTTGCCGCCGTCCGGGCTTTGGCGCAGCGTAACTGTCAGGTAATTAGTAGAAAGCGGTTTGCCGTTTTTTACAAAACGGGTGTACACCTCATCTTTTAAAAAGCGCCCGTACAGAATGGTATCGGCGTCGGTGGTAGTAACAATAAAGTTGTAGCCTACTAGGCGCTGCATGTCGCGCTCAACGTTGGCTTCAGCACCGCGCACCGAGATTTGCTCAAGCATTTCTTTGGCGAGCGTTAGAAGCTGCGGCTGCTGCGCAATATGCTTTGCAGCCTGCGAGCCAATAAGATTGACGTACACCTGTGCCCCGTTGCGGGTCTGCCCAATTGGATGTTTCATATGTCCCCTATTTCTTTAACTATACGCCACCGCTGGGCGTGAAGCTAATGCACCAGAGGTAATTGGCCTCTGCGCGTGGAAGCTGTTTATGGTAGATTTCAGAAATAAACCAGCAACATCAACGGCTGGGCCGCTGCTGGGTGCGTGGAACCATTTGAGCCCAGGCATGGAGTTTACCTCAAGGATATAGGCCCGGCCTGAGGCGTCGATTAAGTAATCAACGGCCGCAAACTTAAGGTTCAGTATCTCCACGATACGGAGCGAGGTGTCTACAAGCCCGGCGTTCCAGACGGCTTCGGGGTACGATATGCGCTGCAGCGGGCGGGTTTCCGAAACGGAAGTGCCGTACTCGCTGTGGTGCACACCAATAACCTTGCCATCCAGCACCAGATAGCGCAGTTCTTTGCCGGCAATGTATTTTTCCAAGATATACTCTGCTATGTCCAAAGCGGCTAGTTGGGCGTTGGTGGTGACGATATGTATGTCACGCGAGCCTGCGCCAAGCACTGGCTTAGCAATTATTTTTTTGTGCTGTTTGAGGAACGCCTCGGCGTCGGCCTGGATGCGCGGGTGCGCGAATGCAATATTCTGCATATTGTGGCGCTGCAAAATAAGGCGGGTCACGTACTTGTTTTTAGACAAGGCAACGCTGGGCGCTGGGTTTAGCAGGCTGCGTGCCTCATTCACGTAACGTTCTTGCCCGTCTAGGGTAATTGCGAACACACCATTCGGCGTCACCCACACAGGTGCCAGGCCCATTTGCTGGGCACTCCTGAAGAGCAGCTCGGGTGTTCCGAGCTTTTGGTCAGTAGCCATAGCGGTTACTATGCCTAACGGCGCTGGAAGCCACCGCGGAAGCTGTAGCCGTTGTCGCCACCACCGCCTTGGGGCCGGTCTTCACGCGGCTTGGCTACGTTAACTACGATAGTGCGGCCTTCAAATTCTTTGCCGTCTAACGCTGCAATTGCTGCCTGGGCAGCTGCGTCGTCTTCCATCTCTACAAAGGCGAAGCCTTTAGACTGGCTGGTGCCGCGGTCGATAATAACCTGGGCGCTGACTACCTTACCGTATTGGGTAAAGAGTGCTTGCAAGCTGTCGTTAGTTGTGTCGTAAGACAGTTTGCCTACGAATAATTTAGTTGCCATTTTATGTGAGCCTTTCTATGAGCTGATGTTATGCGAGACAGGGTCTTCGCTATAGCCGAGAATAGGGGTGGCTTGGAGGCTCACGATATAAAAGGTATAGATTAGAGTAACTTGCTACACATAGTGTACCATTTGTTGGCCTTATATCCTAATGGCGGTGTTATGGCGTGCTTTGCTTATCGGCAAATACAACCAGCCGCCCGGCATAGCTTTTTTGGCTTTCGTTCCATGTCCCGTGGCAAGTAATGAGGTTGAGGTGCTCTTTGCCATCTTGCGGGTGGAACACGCTGGCAGCGTTGTCGTTTGGGCTAAATGTTTGGGTGGTGCGCACTGTAAATGTAGTTGTTACCCCGGCTTCATCGGTAACAAAGATGCTGTCGCCTGGCTGGAGTGCGTGTAGGTTGTCGAATACTGCTGGTATGTGGTTTTTGTAGCCAAAGTGTCCGTCGATAATGGCGTTGCCGGAGTCGCCCGGCCGCGGCCCCTGCTCGTACCAGCCAGCGTTCGCCGGGTTTACGGGAGCGGCTAAATCCCGCTGGGAGGTCAGGTTTATTTTTTCAAGAGCGGCATCCACGCTAATTTTGGGGATTTTTAACCGTGCCGGCACGCCGGCGTTGACTGTTTTGCGAAGCGCTGCTGTTTGCACATGGGCGGCAGAAGGTGCTGGCCCCTGTTGCGCCGGTGCCTTTTGTAGCGCCAGGGTAACGGCAAGCCCGGCGCAAACCGCCAGTTCCGCCAGCACAGTGCCTCTAAGCGCCCGGTACAGCTGAACCCTTGCTATGCGCATGACCGCTTCCGGAAGCTACAGGGCCCGTTTTTTCCGCAGCAAGACGAATGAAGATCCGCCAATAAGTGCGGCACTGCCCCCAACAGCAGCAGCTACAGCGATATAGCCATTGTGGGCCTCAGGCTTAATGCCGGTATTCGGCAAGCCCGGAGTCGTAGATGACGACGAACCGCCGCCCGAACTGGTTGTGGTGCAGGTTGGCCGGGTTATAGTGTCGCTGATTAAGGTGACGTTGCCGTTGCGTGCCAGCAGCCGCCCCTCAATATTTGCGCCGTTAGCTACGGTGATTGAGGTAAGCGCCAGGATGTTGCCCTTGAACACGGCGGTAGTGTTAATGGTGGCAGTGTCTACACGCCAGAAAACGTTACAAGCCTGGGCGCCATTTATAAGTGAGACCGTACTGCCTGGCCCAACCGTCAGGCCGGTGCCAGAAGCGTTCATTTCAAAGATGAAGACTGATGAGGGGTCGCCCTGCCCGTCCAACACCAGTGGGCCTGCGCCAGCAGTAATGCCAAAGGTGGTAGCGGCTGAATCGTATACGCCAGCGGTTTTAGTGGTGCCGCCCAGTTCCGTGGGCACGGTTGTTACCGGTGTGCGCCCGGCGGCGTCAATAAATGCGGCAGTTAAATCATTCTTAGCGGTGACCATTAGCGGGCCATTTACTACACGGCAAACCGGGCCGGCGGCGTCAACAGTGTAAATGGTGCCGGTCACTTCCGGACATGTCAGGCCGGTAATCGACGAGCCCGAGGCTGGGCTAACACCAACGTCACCGGTAATAGTTGAGGTGGGCGTATCTGAAACACCAGTTCCCCCTAAAATAGCAAACGAGGCAGCTGTGCCCAAATTGACAGTTGTAGGCCCGGCTGCATGTATGCGCGGTGCGGCAACGGCAACGCCAAGAGCTAATGCAATGGATAGTACGGATAATATTCGGCGTCTGGTTTTATGCATGTGTGATCCTATTTATTAGTGAGCGATGATACAACGGTGCGGGATGGGCGGTGCGCAATAAGCGCGATAACCTTTCTCATTTTACTGGGAGAGAACGCAAAGGCCTCTTTGAATACGTCATTAAATTGGCGCAGGCTGGAAAATTCAGACATAAACGCAATATCAATAATAGGGAGCGTGGTTTGGGTGACAAGCCGCTTAGCAGTACTTAAGCGTTTCGTATCATTAAGATGCAGCGGTGAGGTGCCGGTTTTGGCCCGCACTATGCGCCGCAGGTGCCGCTCACTGATGTGCAGTGAATCAGCCAGGCCGCGCACACCCTTGTCATTGACGGCGCCTGCGCGTATGCCGCCTAAAATCGCAGCCGGCAGGTCGTGCGTGCTGGTTTTCTCTGGAATTAGTTTGTGCGGAATTTTTTTATGCCCACCTATCATGCCCTCATCTTGGCACGGTGAGGTAGATGATACTAGCGGTTATCGGACATTACCCTGAAAGCAGCGGCTGAGTGCCTCCCTATTGCCTGGTAGTATCTGCCGTGTTTCGGGCAAGTATTATTTGTGCTAAAGCCGAAAATATTGTATTTTATGTAGCATGACTACATCTGCCGAAGATTATATCCGCGTTGGCGTGGATATCGAACTCACCGAAACTACCCGCATCCTCCCCCAGCTTGAACGCCTGACAGCCGACGTTTTGCCTGTTGATGACGCCACAGTGCAGCGTGAACAACAGCCCGTTGCCGAAGATGAGCAGGGCCCGTACTGGCCTACAGATTGGACGCATTCGTTTGGCCCTATCGATGTCACCCGGGCGCTCGCAGAAGCCGTGCACGCCCCGCTGGATGTAGTAAAAGAGCCACTCGGTGGTGCTGCTACCGAACCTACCCGCCTCACCCAGGCGGCAGTAACGGTTGTTTCCCGCAAAACTACCAAAGTGCGTATACCTTCAACGGGCATACTCCAATTGGATACAGTTGCAGACCACACCATAACTGTTTACGACACCAGCGTAGAGCCGCCGCGCGTCCATGCTACGTACGACAGCATCCCGGTTGAAACGAATTATCCGGCAACTGCGGACGGCAAGCATATGGGGGCTGGCACTATGCATGTTGACGCGCTGGCGCTGGGGCACCGCGCCCTAGAGTTCCCTGTGATTTTGGCTGAACAGCGCGCCCGCTTATCGTGGCTGACGCTGTTGGACCGGCCGCAAGACGCCTCCTAGTAGTGCGGGTGCGCCGCCTATAAATGCCGCTTGAGGTCGCTGGTGTACGCAACTAGCTTTTTGTTGCCCGATTTTTTGGCGTAGGCGTGCATGCGGTGTATGGTGCGGGCATGTTGTTTGATGGAATCAGTAGTTGGGTTCTTCCCTAGTTTTTTCTGTTCCTGCAAAAGAAGGCCCTCGTAACCCTGCCCTACCAGCGCTTTGTCGCCACTATGTTTAAACGCCTTGATAGCGCTGTGGTAGTTGTGCGCATCAAAATAATGGGAACCTTCCGCCTGCCAACTGGCGCGTGTCAGCGCATCTTTGTCTAGGGCGTGCTGGGCATAACGGCGCGCGGCCGCGTAATTGTGGCGCTCCATTTCATGCACGGCGCCGTTATGCCCAACAATACCCAGCAGTTCCTGGCTGCGGCTGGCAAGGGCGTATTTCAAGGCCTGAGAGTAATCGCCACGCTCCATGCAGGTGTTAACCAATCTGTTGTAAGCGGCGGCCAGGTTTTGCGTAGCCACCGTGCGGTTATGCGACAAAATAAACGCCAGGCGTGACGCCTGCAGAAAAGCTTTTGGGGCGACTTCGTGTGTGGCTAAATAAGAGTCGGTAGTGTCCAGCAGGTTAATGCTCACAATTTCCTCTATGGGCAGCAGCTTGCTGCCTTCACGGCCGCTGTAGTTTATGAATGTGCCGTTGGTGGCTTCAATATCGATGCCCGCGTAATGCAGCGCTACATGCCCGGGCACCGAGCGCAGCTGCAGATCGTCCACAGAGTAGTAGCGTGAGTACAAATAAATATACAGCGTGACTATTTGGTTGCAGTCGCCCACCAGCTTTTCGTGCGCGGGGTTGCGCAGCAGGCGCCCGAACGAGCTGGATTCGCGGTACACATATTTGCCCCGCAGCGGCGAAAAGTAATCCATGAGCGCCTGGAGCAGCACAATTTTTTCCGCATCAGCTGCCTGCCCTGGTGCAATCCTGCTGGCGCGCGCCAGTATGGTTTCCGCAGGCCAGGCGTTGTTTGCGTAAAAGCGGCCGAAATCCTCGGCAATTAGTTCTAAGTTGGCGTATAGCTTCCTGCGCTCCGATTTATTCAGGTACTTGTAGCCTTTGTACTGGTATTCGGTCCACAGGTTAATAACCGCAATGTTGCGCTGCAGCAACCGCCCTAATTTGGTGCGTGTGCGCGCCGTGCGGCGGCGTTCGTTCAGCCCTTTAAAAAAGAGCCCAACTGCCTGCTCGCGCGAGTCAGTGTACGGCGTAAAAAAATAAAAGATGGTGCTGATAATGCCCATACTTTCAGTGTAGCAAAATAAAGTCTGCCCCGTAGGTTCCTGGCAGCAGCTTACATTTGTTGGTTTTCTTGTTCGGCAAATTTGGCAGCCATAGTGGGGTTGCCGCGCGTCAGTTTTTTGACGGTCAGGTCCTCGGCTTTGTTATTGGCAAGGCGCAAATTGTTTTCGGACGCCAGCAGGTTTTCTTTGGTTTTCTGCAGGTGGTCGATTGTTTTGTCGATTTCATCAATGGCGGTCTTAAATTTACGGCTGGCCAGGTCGTAGTTGCGGGCAAAGCCCTCTTTAAACTTGGTGATGTTGTCTTCAAAGTTGGTGATGTCAATATTTTGGTTGCGCACCATGGCTAGTTCGGCCTTGTATTTCATGGAGTTGAGCGCGGCGTTGCGCAGCAGCGTTATCATGGGGATGAAAAACTGCGGGCGGATAACATACATTTTGTGGTGTCGGTGCGACACGTCAACAATGCCGGTGTTATAGAACTCGCTGTCGGCTTCCAGCAGCGACACCAGCACTGCATATTCACACTTTTTCTCAATGCGGTCGCGCTCCAGCTCCTTAAAGAAATCTTCGTTCTTTTTCTTGGTGGCGGTTTCGTCGCCTTCGTTTTTCATTTCAAACATGATCGAGATAATTTCGTTGCCCGCGCCGTCGGTTTCGCGGTAAATGTAATCGCCTTTACTGCCGGTTTTGGCGTCGTTGTCCTTTTCAAAGTAGGCGTTCGGAAAGGCAGTGGCACGCAGCTTGTTGAACTCTGTTTCGCAGTGTTGCTCCAGCGATTCGCCAACCATCTTTGTTGACAGCTTGGCTTTCATGTCTTTGTAGTAGGAAATCAGCTCATCTTTGGATTTCAGCTCGTTCTCGTACTTGTCTTTCAGGCCGGTTTCAACCAGGCGACTCTCGTTTTCCTTGGTGGCCAGCTCCATGCGCAGTTCATCGCGCTGTTTTTCAACTTTGTTCACGGCTTCGGTAACGGCCAGTTTTTTCTCTGTCTCAATCGATTGGAGCTTAGCCTGCAGCTGTGAAACTTCGTTATCTTTTTGGGATTGCAGTTGGCTGAGCGCCAGCTCTTTCGCAGCTTTTAGCGCTGCGGCTTCAGCGTCTTTTTCAGCTTTTAAGGCGGCCATTTCAGCTTCTTTTTTGGCAAGGTCGTCTTTCAGGCTGCTTCTGGTGCGCTCTTCTACCAGCTTGATGGCGTTTTCTTTGTCGGCTTTCAGCAGTTGCTCCCGCTCGTGCAGTTCTTTGGCGAATTCGTGGTCGCGCACTTGCTTGAGGATATCAGCGTACCCTGCTTCATCTACTTTGAAGACGTTTCCACATTTTGGACATTTAATTTCATTCATACGCTACCTCTGTTCACTCTCTATTATAGCGGCTCCATGGTTTTGCTGCACATGTACCGGGAGCAGCAAGCGCGGCTTAGGCGGCCTTCTGCTGGTTGCTGCTATCCTGGATTTCGCCAACCAGCTCTTCCAGAATGTCCTCGAGGGCGACAATCCCCAGCACCTTGCCGCGCGGGCCGGTTACCTGCGCAAGGTGGGCGCCAGTTTTCTGCATGGCGGCAAGGGCGCTGCGCAGCGATGTGCGTACAGATAGCGTTGCCAGCGGCCGCAAATCTTTTGTTGGTATGGGCGCGTCGCGCAGCGTGTCGTCAATCTCTAAAATATCCTTCAGGTGGAGGTAGCCGACGAGCCGGCCGCGTGTATTCTGTACTGGGAAGCGGGAATACCCTGTTTCGGTAACAAGTTTTTCAATTTCGGCGCGCGTGACTTTTGTGGTGGTGATTACCGACGCTTCCAGCGGCAGCAGCACAGAACGCACGGTGCGTTCGTCAAAGCGCAGTGCGCCGGAAAGCAGGCTGCCTTCGTCTTTGTCGAGCAGCCCCTCGCGCCGTGACTCTTCCACGAACCCGGCTACTTCATCGCGGGTGAACGTGCTGGCTATTTCTGTTTGGGGTTTTACGCCAAATGCATGCAGCGAGAGGTTGGCAAAGGCGTTCAGGGCGGCAACTACCGGCCGGGTGGCGCGCACCAGCAATGCCAGCGGCGGCGTCAGTACCAGCGCCGCCCGCTCCGGGCCTGCCAGCGCAATGTTTTTAGGCACCATTTCGCCGATAACCACATGGAAGTACACCATAATAGCCAGCGCTAGAATAAATGATGACGGATGCAGCAGCCCCTCGGGCATGCCAAGCGCCGCAAACGGCTTTTCCAGCAAGTGCACGAGCAGCGGCTCACCAACGGCGCCCAGTATAAGCGAGCACAGCGTGACGCCAAGCTGCGCACCGGCCAGCATTAAGGATACGTGTTCCATTGCGTCCAGGGTGATTTTTGCAGCGCGCGACCCGCTGAGCGCCCGCAGCTCAATGCTGCTGCGCCGGGCAGATATCAGCCCAAACTCGGCGCCCACAAAGAAGGCATTGCCCAACAGCATGGCCACAGCAATCAGTAAGGCAACTTCAAAGCTCATGCGTTTGCCCCTTTAGCCGCAGACGTATCATGGGCCGTTGTTTCCATATGCAACCTGTCGACACGCCGGCCATCCATGCGTTCCACACTCAGGCGGACGGCAACGCTGCGGCCGTCGCGGTCGACTGCTTCAGTTTCGATACTGTCGCCCACTTCGGGGATGCGCTCCAAAAGGTGGATAATCAGGCCGCCAACAGTTTCAAAATCTTCCTCTTCGGGCAGGAAAATTCCAATTTCCTCGCCTACTTCATCGGCGCGCAGCAGCCCGGACAGAATCCAGCCGCCGCCGCTGCGTTTACGGATGGCAACGCCGGAGCGGTCGTGCTCGTCGTGCACTTCGCCTACTAACTCTTCCAGCAGGTCTTCAATAGTGACTAAGCCGTCGGTGCCGCCAAATTCGTCAATTACTACAGCCATTTGCAGGCCGCCCTTGCGCAGTGTTTCAAGCAGTGCGTCCAGCTGGATGCTTGAAGGCACCAGTATGGGCGGTTGCGTAATGCGGCTGATGCTGAGTGTTTGGCGCTGCGCCGCCGGCGTTCCGAACACGTGTTTAACATGCACAATACCCACAACATCGTCCAGGTTTTTGCCGATTACCGGGAAGCGTGACAGTCCGGTTGCTTTGGTGAGATCAATGACGCTGCTCATGGGCGCGTCGGCTTGGAGGGTGCGCATGCGCACGCGCGGGGTCATGACATCAAGCGCGGTCAACTCGTCGAATACCAGCGAACGCTCCAGCATGAGTGCGGTTTCTTTCGGGAGCGTGCCCTTTTCTGCTGAGCGGCGTACCAGCGATGCCAGCTCATCGGCGGTGCGCGCCGAAGCCAGCTCTTCCTGGGCGGCAATACCAATACGGTGCAGAATAAAATTAGCACTGCCATTCAGAAGTTTAATAGGATATTTCATAATACGGCTGAACAGCCGCTGGGTATTTTGTACGAACCGCGCGGTTGCCAGCGGCCGGGCAATGGCCAGGTTTTTGGGTACTAATTCGCCAAACACCATGGTAACAATGGTAGCTATGGTAATGCCCGTGACTATGGCAATGCTGCTCACGCCTGCGTCGGGAACGCCAATGGCAGCCAGTGGCCCTTTAATAAGTGTTGCAATAGCTGGTTCGGCCAGAAAACCAATTGCCAGGTTGGTAATGGTAATGCCCACTTGCGCCCCAGACAGCTGGGTCGACAGGGTTTTGAGCGCTTCAGCCACCCCTTGCGACTTGCGGTCGCCCTTTGCGGCCAACCGGCCAACAGTGTTGCGGTTAACAGTTATCAAAGAGAACTCGGCCGCCACAAATATGCCGCAGGCAGCCACCAGTAGGAGCGCTAAAATTATAAGCAAAAATTCCGTCATGGACGTTATTCTATTATACCTGATGGCACCTGGACTAAAGCGCCAGTACTTCCCCGCCAATATTTTTTGCGAAATAGCTGTCGTGCGTGATGTAGATGATGGCGCCGCTGTAATCATTGAGGGCGTTTTCCAGCTCTTCAATGCTGGGAAGGTCGAGGTGGTTGGTGGGCTCGTCCAAAATAAGCAAGTTGGGCGACCCTACCAGCAGGCGGATAAGCTGCAGGCGCGCTTTTTGGCCGCCGCTTAGGTTGCGCACCACCACGTTCCTGTCGGCCGCCGGGTTAAACAAGTAGTTGGCCATGTCCTGCTTAATTTGCTCTTCGTTAACGCTCAATTCCTTGGCGTCGTAAATTGCTTCAATGGCGTCGTGCAGCGTCATGTCCAAAAGCTCAGTGCCGATTTCCTGGTCGTACATGCTGATTGACAGGCTGCGGTCGCAATCAATAACGCCCTTGCCCATGAGTGTGTCGGGCCGCTTGCCCTGCCAGGTTTGGGTAATTGCTTTTACAAGAGTGGTTTTGCCCACGCCGTTACGGCCAACAATGTGCATGCGCTCGCCGCCGCTTAGCTGGAACGAGAGGTTTTCAAGGAGCGGCGTGTCGCCGTAGCCCAAGCTGAGCTTGTCAACGGTGAGCAGTGTTGCGGTCACTTCGGAGGCATTTGTTTCGTGCAGCCGGATATTCTTGGCCCGGAATTTTTCGTAGTTTTCAGTTGTTTTAGGTTTGAGCATTTTTGCTGATTCACGGTCGATCCAGAAGCTGGGTTTCTGGTGGTTGTCCAGGATGGCGTTCAGCTCACGCTCGTAGCGCTCGTACAATGTTACCCAGCGCGGGCCGCCAGTTGCAGCGCGGGCTTTGGCGAACGCAATCTGCTCTTTCAAGTTGGCAATGCGCTTTTCGCTGGTACCGAATTCGTTGATGGCATTGGTAGTGGTAACGGCGTTTTGCGCCAGATATTTGTCGTAGTTACCGGGGTAACTAAAGATTTTTTGGTCTTTCAGCTCCAGGATGCGGTCAACATTTTTCAGCACGTCGCGGTCGTGCGAAATAACCAGCACCGAACTTTTAACAGTTTTCAGCCATTCCACAAACGCTTCTTTGGCCAGGTAGTCCATGTGGTTGGTAGGTTCGTCGAGCAAGACAATTTGCGGTGCTGCCAGCTGGATCGCAATCAGTTCTACTAGCCGTTTTTGCCCGCCGCTCAACGAAATAAAGGGCTGCTGAAGCAACGATTTATTTAATTGGTAGGCGTCAAATAGTTTTTCGAGCGAGTTTTCTACTTCGTAGTAACCGCGTTCCGAGAATTTTTCCAGGGCTTCGGTGTAGACATTGATTTTTTTGATGTCGTCGCCCATGTGTTCCGGGTAGGTTTGCAGGATTGTTTCCAGGCGGGCGAAATCGGGCAGTTTGCGGGATACGAACTCAATGGTTGTGCCTTCGGAGTCGTGGTGCTCCTGGCTGGTGGCCATCAGGGCTTCGTGTTTGGAGCGCGTTACTTCGCCGCTAAAATCGGTGTCCCGGCCGGTAATAATATTAAAAAGTGTGGTTTTGCCAGTGCCGTTGCGGCCTAAAAAACCAACCTTTTCGTTGTCAGACACCCACAATTTGACATCAGACAGCAAAGGTTTTGAACCAATAGTCTTTTCGGAAATAGTTACTTGCAGCACGCCTAAGGATACCACGGATTAGTCGTATCTGTTGGATTGTTGTCAATAATTAGAATTATTGCGCCTTATTAATTGGGCTGTGTATGGGCTGGTTTACAGCCAGCGCGCCACACCGCCATGGTGCGAGCACGTGCCGCTGCGGTTTTGGCTGTAGCTGTATGTGCCGTCGTTACATTGTGCGCTCGCGCCAGCAGGATTGCTTGACGGCGATGGCACACAGTTGCCGTTTACATTGAC
>DATIIE010000027.1:0-26594 GCA_035479955.1 Saccharimonadales bacterium (SeqCode) | reverse complement strand
TCTTTGTCGTCTACCAATTTCTTGAGCTTTTGGATCATGGGGTTGAAGCGCTCAATGTGCCCAACGGTAAAGATGACGCCCGCGCGCTCAGCCTCGGCAATAAGTTCTTCGGCTTCGTGGACTTCGCTGGCAATTGGTTTTTCAACCAAGGTGTGGATGCCGCGCTTAATGAAATCAAGGCCAATGCGGTGGTGGAACTGCGTGGGCACTACCACGGATACGGCGTCTACATTGTTTTCTTCTTTTTCAAACAGGTCGCGGTAGTCGCTTAGGTAGGGCACGCCGTATTCTTTGGCGAGCTCAGCGCCGCGCTTGTCGATGTCTACGACGGCTACCAGTTTTACACCGTCCATTTTAGAGTACGTGCGCACATGGTTGCGGCCCATGTTGCCGCCGCCAATAACAGCAATGCGCACTGTCCCCTGCTTAGGCTTGGCAGCCATTTAAGCGAGGTCCTTAATGGCCGTGATAATGGTTTGGATTTCCTGGGCGGTTATTTTTGGATGGACGGGCAGGGACACAACTTGTTTGGCGGCGTTCGCTGCTTGCGGCAAGTCTTGGTCGCTGCCAAATGCGGCAGTGTGTTTGAAGGCATACAGCGGCTTAGGGTAGTAAGCGCCGGCGCCAATGCCACGTTCGCGAAGTGCGTCTATGAATTCCTGGCGCTCCAAAGGGAAATCCGGGGTAAGGCGCATGGTGTACAGGTTGTAGACATGGGTGCGGTTGGGTGCGGTTACCGGCAGGACTAAGCCTTTTATATCTTTCAGGCCTTGGGTTAGCAAGGCGGCATTCTTCTGGCGGCCCTGGTTAAAGGCATCTACTTTCTTCAGTTGCTGCACGGCAATGGCGGCATGCAGGTCGCTCATGCGGTAGTTGTAGCCCAGACGCACATATTCGTACTGGGCGCTCATGCCGTGCTGGCGGAACTCTTTGATAATGCGGGCGTATTCTTCGTTGTCGGTTATAACCATGCCGCCCCCACCCGCCATTATATTCTTGGTGGCGTACAAACTCAGGCAGCCCATGTCACCTAGTGTGCCGGCTTTTTTGCCTTTATATTCGGCGCCAACAGCTTGGCAGGCGTCTTCGATAATTGTAAGGTTGCGTTCGTCGCGCAGCACGCGCAGCTCATCATAGTCAAATGGCTGGCCGTACAGGTCTACAGGGATAACAGCTTTTGTTTTGGCGGTAATTTTGGCATTTATTTGGGCAACGCTAATGTTGTACGTGTCTGGGTCGATGTCGGCAAGCACGGGGGTGGCGCCAACCATGAGGATGCAGTTAAGCGTTGCCATGAAGCTGTAGGGAGTGGTAATGACTTCGTCGCCCGGCCCCACACCAGCGGCAGCCAAAGCAGCATGCAGCGCGGCAGTACCGCTGTTAACGGCCAGGGCGTACTTGCTGCCACAGTACGCGGCAAAGTCGGCCTCTAGCTGGGCAACCTGCGGACCCTGGGCTAATTGCCCGGATTCCAGCACTGTGCGCACGGCTTCAAATTCCTCTGGCCCGATATTGGGCGCTGCAATTCCAATCACTAAGATTACCCTCTCTTGTTTTCCTACTATAACAACGAAAGCTCCCAGGCCACAACTCCTTGCAAAAAAATGCAACATTCACAGGCTGCCCGCCGCCGTTATGATATGCTAGCTGCAGATATTTAGAGGGGATTTTATGCGTTATATCGCGACGATTGCGCTGGCGCTACTGCTAGTAACTGCGCAAACATGCTGGAAGCTGGCGGTTAATGGCCACACGGCGTTATTTTCGGGCAATGTAACCTTTGGGAAACTGCTGGGTTTTATTTTTAGCCCGCTTACTCTGCTGGGTATGGTGTTGTACGTAGTGGCCACTGGCTTATATATGGTGCTGCTGTCGCGCTATAACTTTAGTTTTGTGCAGGCCATGGTGATTCCGCTGTCGCTGCTTTTTTCGCTGCTGGTGGCAACAACGTTTTTCCACGACCATCTCAGTGTTATTAACATGGTAGGCGCGGCCATTATTGTGGCCGGCATCATTTTGTTTACGCTGCGCTAGGATGCGGCGCGCACCGCGGAGTACAAGGATGATCTCGGCTAGTGGGTAATAATGCCGAGCGGTTCGCTGCTGTCGTTTGTCCAGGAGAGGAACTCGGCCAGCGGTTTAAAGTATTCGCGGTACGTGCCGGCTGCGGGCGCCGTGAAGGTGAACTTGAAGTTGCCGATCCCACCGGGCGGCACGCTGTTCTCCTGCAAGTAGACTGGCCGGTTACAGGTGAGCCATTGCCCATTGCACAGAATGCTATTGCGGCCTGTGGGGTTTGACGTGGCAAGGGTGAACGGCGTGTTGCCAGTACGGTTCCAGGTGGCAGTACCGGTGTTAATGGCCTGTAATTTAGCAATGTATGTTTGGCCGGCTTGCAGGTTGCCGGGGTCTACGAACGCGCTTTCATCTGAGTTGAGCACACGGTAGCCGCCGTTTTTCCAGCTGAACGAGCCCAGGTCGGCCACTTTGATGCCGAGCGGTTCGCTACTGTCGTTCATCCATGTCATCATTTCGGCTAATGGTTTGAAGTATTCGCGGTAGCTGCCAGGGGCGTACGGCGCTTTTATTTTGAACAGGAAGTGTCCCATTTGGCCGGGTGCGACGCTGGATTCCTCTAGGGTTGTGGGACGGGCGCAGCCGCTCCAGCCAGTGGTGCACAAAATTGAGTTGCGGCCTTCGCTGCTGGATGTGCCCAGGTTTACCGGGAAATTGCCCGTGTCCTTCCAGGTGGCAGTACCAGTGTTAATCGCGTGCAGTTTTACCAGGTAAGTTTGGCCGGGCTGTAAGTTGCCGGGGTCAACGTAGGCGCTTTCATCGGCGGCAAGTATTTTGTACCCAGCGTTCGACCAGCTGAACGTGCCCGGGCTGACAACTTTAATGCCCAGGCTGTCGCCGCCGTCGTCTTTGGACCAGGCCAGCATTTCGGCCAAAGGCTTAAAGTATTCGCGGTAGCTGCCGGGCACATACGGCGCGCGGAAGGTGAACTTAAAGTCGCCGGCTGCCCCTGGCGCCACACTATCTTCATTGAAGCTGCCAGTGCGGCTGCAGGTGAGCCAGCTGCTGTAACAGAGGTTGCTGGTGTGGTTGTCTGGGTTGGTGGTGCCAAGCAGTACTGGGTTTAAGCCGGTTTTAGTCCAGGTGAAGTTACCGGTGTTAATAGCGTGCAGTTTGGCAATGTACAATTCTCCGGGCTGGAGCTGGCCCGGGTCAACGCGTGCGCTTTCAGTTTTGTCGAATACCTGGTAGCCGGCGTTTGTCCATGACAGGTTGGGCACAATGGTGCTGCCAAACCAGTTTTCATAGATGCTGACGAAGTTCTGGTTGCCGTGGAAGTGCGGCGTGTACCAGTACAGGCTGGCGGTGGCGCCAGTGTCCATGTGGGTTGAGACACCGTCGATGGTGCGGTAGCCGTCGTAGTATACCGCCGGTGAGCTGGGGCAGGTTTTGTGCGTGCCTTGGGTCATGGGGCCGCTGTAGCAGCTGTCGAGGTCGTCGGAGTTGTCCCAGCTGCCGCGCACAATTGCCCAGTTTATATTGCCCAGCGCCCGCTGTTCGCCAAACTTTAAGAGCCAGGCGCCGCGGATTACCTGTTGCGAGAACCCAGCCTTTTCAGCCGTGTTTACGCAGGTGCCGCTAACTGAGGTTACGGCGTTGCCATTAATGCTGTACAGGTTTACGCCGGAGTAGTCGTGGGTGGTGCCGCTGTCCGGGCAGCCGTACCCCACAGCGCCGGTGTAGCGCAGGGTACTGCAGCCAGCTTCGCCGCCCACCAGGCTCTGCTCTTTTTGCAAAGTGGTAAGAAGCACGCGCGGGCTGATGTCGTAAGCTTGCGCAGCATGGGCAATAATGGTGCCGCCACTGACATTCCCGCCGTACGTGTAGCCGCCTGAGGGTGAATAGCCGGTGGGGTCGGGTGCACTAAACCCGCGGTTCTGGCTGATGCAGCTATTTGGTTTGCTGTTCAGAAAGGCGTCAATTTGGCTGGCGTTCATGGAATTTACATCGTCAAAAATCTGGTCGTCAATAATTCTGTTGGAGTTGAAACTGGCATGGGCCATTTGCGCTGGTGCCAGCAGGCAGAGCGCGAGCGTTACAAAACCGGCAACTGCGGTAAATTTTTTGATCATTACTGGGCGACCTCCAATGCCGTGGCGTCGCTGGCTGTCTCTGTGCGAGAACCAAACGTTGCCTTAGCGGTTACTTGCCATGTACCGGGTGTTAGGTCTATATCTTGTAGTTTCCATGTCCAATATGCTGCACCGCCGCGGTCGGTGACCTGGTTTGGCAGCTGCTTAGTGACGCCGTTTTTGGTGAATACGATGGTGCAGGTGGCGCCCGACGTTGTTACGCAAACAGATTGAATTTGGTTAGGTGCAGGCTGGCCGCTGAGGTTGGGGTGGTGGTTGCTTACGAACGTGCCGGTGGGGACAAGCAAATCGGCGTCTGCCTGGGGCTGGCCGCTTTTTTCTTTATCGTCCGTTTGGGCCGGTGTGTTGGACGTAGAGTTTTGCACAGGGCCTGCAGGCTGGCCCTTGGTATTCTGGTTTGCGGTGCGGTGCGGGGTGTTCGGTACGGTCTCCAGAGTTGTGTTGCGGTGCAAAATTAAATGTGTTGTATTCGTGAGTTCCAGAATAGCAAATACTACCAGGGGCAGCGCTATAACAATTCCAACAATAAGCACTATGCGGCGGCGCTTACTGAGGCTGGAGGATGTTTTTTTATTTTGTATATAAGGCATTTTTGTTTTCGCTTATGTCATATTATTCTACCATCGAAATTCAAGCGTCTCAAGAAAGTGTTATTAACACAACGGCTCCTATAGCGGAACAGATATAGTAATCTCCACACTATCTGGTGGCGCACTCATTTGCTATGATGGGGAGTGATTGCCGCCCGTCCGTTTTGTGCGGACCCCTGGAGCGACATATGCAGTAAGTTACGAAAGGATATGTCTACATGAATCTACAAGCAGAGCTCGATGCCCTAGCGGCGAAGATCGCCAGTTTCCGTGAGCCAAAAGAAGTAAGCGACGAAGCATGGCAGGCATTTGCCGACAAGACCGTGGTTGCCATGATGGCCGGCGGTGAAAGCAGCCGCTTCAGCGCAGTGCTCGACGGCAAAGCTATCCACAAGAACGCCTTGGAGCTGCCAAACGGCGACACCATGATTGAAATGGCTATCCGCATGTACCGTGACGCTGGCATTAAGAAATTTGTGGCGCTCGTGTACCACAACGCGCACACTATCGAAGACTTGCTGGGCGATGGCTCTAAACTCGGTGTTGAGATCAAGTACAGCCACGACCCGGAACACCCGGTCGGAAAGGGCGGCGCAGTGCGCAATGCCCTGGAAAACGGCTCAATCCCCGAAGACCACTACCTTATAGTTTCCAACCCCGACGACGTAGTGCTGGATTTCCCGGATTTTGCCCGTTACATCGGCCAGGCACACCTTGAGGGTGAGGCGAAAGGTATGGTGGCGACCCCGGTGCTGGCCCGCGGCCAAGCCTATGCCTCTACCGGTATGATGGTCGTTGACAACGCTGTTGTAGACACACAGATGTACCCGCTTATTCCGGTGCCAGCCCATGTGGGCATCACTGTATTTTCGCCTGGAGTATACCCGCGTTTCCGCGAACTGTTCAGCCTGGAAGAGCGCACTGACTTTGAACAGGTGCTGTTTCCGCTGCTTGCGAAGGAAGGCAAGCTGTGGTCTGCTGGCATGCTGCGGGGCACATGGATTGCAGTGAACGATCCAAAGACCTACAAGCAGCTGCTCAAGGCACTCGGGGAAACAGTGTAATGAAGCGCCAAGTTATCGCCTTTGACTTAGACGGCACATTAGCCCCCAGCAAATCGCCCCTGCCCGACCGCATGGCCGTGCAGCTGGACCGCTTGCTGGAGCATTACCACGTGTGCGTTATTTCCGGCGGCAAGTTCGAACAGTTTAAGAAGCAGGTTATCGACCGCTTGGCCGCTGGCCCGGCACTGAAAGAACGCCTGCACATTATGCCCACTTGCGGCACCCGCTACATGAAGTTTGACGCCGCCAAGAACGAGTGGGAAACAGTGTACGCCGAAGACTTTACCGAGCCGCAGAAAAAAGAGATTGCCGACGTGCTGGAAAAAGTCGTCAAAGAACTCGGCTACGAAGAAAAAACACTATACGGCGAAGTTATTGAAGACCGCGGCAGCCAAATGTCGTGGTCGGCGCTTGGCCAAAATGTGGTAGATGAGCTTGGCCTGGAAGGCGTCAAGCTGAAAGAAGCATGGGACGCCGACAACAAAAAGAAGGACGCCATCCGCGCCGCCGCAGCTGCGCTGCTGCCCGATTTTGAGGTGCGCGCCGGCGGCCTAACCACCATTGACATTACCAAGCCTGGCATCGACAAAGCCTACGGCATGCAAAAGCTGATGGGTGTACTGGGCATTGGCAAGGAAGAGATCCTGTTTATTGGCGACCGCCTCATGGAGGGCGGCAACGACTACCCGGTGAAAGAGTTTGGTATCGACACTATCGAAATTAGCGCCTGGGAAGAAACCGCCATTGTTATTGAAGGCATTATCCAGGTTTCTTAGCGTTTGAGCGCTTCGTTTATAAGCTGAGTGAGTTTGCGCCGGAACACTTCTGGCGCAAATTTTTCTGCGTGGTCACGGATTGCGGCCGGGTCGTAGGCATCCAGGTTAAATGCTTTGAGGGCCTTTGCGAGGGACTGGGCGGTTTGCTCGGTAAAGAATTCGCCGGTTTTACCAGGGATGACATAATCGAGTGCGCCGCCAGCTTTGTAGGCAATTACCGGTGTGCCGCAGGCCAGCGCCTCAACAGGGGTAATGCCAAAGTCGTCCATGCTGGCAAACAGGAAGGCGTTTGCCAGCCCCATGTAATCGGCCACGTCTGCGTCCGAGGCAGGCGGGGCAAAGATAACACTTTCGCCGGCCAGCTTTTGCAGCCGGCTGTGTTCCGGGCCGCCGCCAACCACTGTCAGCGGCACGCCCAGGCGGCTGCAGGCTTCTACAATGACATCGGTACGTTTGGCAGGTGCCTGGCGCCCCACAGTTACAAAACCGCTGCGCCGGTCGTTGGACATAACGGTGAAGCGGCTGATGTCTATGGGCGGGTGGATGACTACTGAGTCGCGGCCATAATACTGTTTAATATCATTTTGGATGTGCGTGGAGTTGGCAATAAAGTAGTCGGGTTTTTGGGCGGCGCGGTAGTCCCGGCGGCGCAGCGGGCCAACCAGCAGGCGCAGGCCAATGCGGGCCAGCGGGTCGAAGCCGCCAAACCCAGGGCGCTGCAAGTATTGGTTGTACTGGCGCCAATAATAATGGGTCGGCGTGTGGCAGTAACAGATATGAGTCGTGCCTTTAGGTACGCGGATGTCTTTTGCCTCGCCATTGCCAGTGCTGCTGATAACCAGGTCGTACCCAGTAAAATCCAAATGGCTAAACCACCATACCCGAAACACGGCCAGGAATTTGCGCAGCGCCCCAAAGTGCTGCAGCCAGCCAGTAACTACTTTGCCGTCCAGCCGTTGCTGCCATTCCTTTGTAGCGTACGAGGTGTAAATGGGCGCGTCAGGGAACATGTTGTGCAATTCCTGCACCACGCGTTCGGCACCACCGCCAATCAGCCAGTCGTGCACGATAGCTACTTTTAATGGTTTACCGGCAGGTCCGCTGGCCACTATTTTGCCCCGCGTGCGCCAAACACTGCCCGCACGGTTTTCGCCAGGATAATGAGGTCGAGCGACAGGCTCCAGTTCTGCACGTAGTACAGGTCGAGCGCGCGGCGCTCCTCAAAACTTATGGCGCGCCGGCCAGAAACAGCCGCCAGCCCAGTAACACCGGTTTTTACGCTGAGCATAAGGTTCTTTTTGTCGTAGTTGGTAAGTTCGAATGGTTCCAGCGGGCGCGGGCCAACCAGGCTCATGTCGCCCTTTAAGACGTTAAATAACTGGGGTAATTCGTCGAGGCTGGTTTTGCGCAAAAAGCGCCCTAAGGGGGAAATGCGCGGGTCGTCCTCTAAAAAGTCGCCGTTAGTCCGGAATTTCTTTGCCAGCTCTGGCTTGCCCATTTTGGCAAAGCCTTCTTCGGGCGACATGCGGTGGTAGGCGTGGTACTGCGTGCGGAATTTGTACATGCCGATTTTAGTGCCGTAACGGCTGAGGCGGGTATTGCGCCAGATGGGGTCGCCGTGGTCGAAGATAATCATAATAAGGCTGATGAGGCCAATCAGCGGCAGCGCCAGAATGGTAAAAATAGTGCCCACAACAATATCGAACAGGCGTTTTACAATGCGCCCCCAGCCAAACAGCGCGGTTTGGTGCACAATAATAACCGGAATGCTGGAGCGGAACAGTTCAACCTCAATGTTGCCCACGAACAGCCCGGTGTTGCCAGGTACAAAGCGGTAATTTACATGGTGCTCCTGGGCGTACGCCAGAATGCTGGAGTTGCGCTCCTCGTCGGCGTACAGCTCTGTTTGGATGATGCCATGCAGCTCGCCGTGGTAGTGCTTCAGGAATTCATCCAGGCTGTCGTAGCGCGGCACGCTGTGGCTCTCGGTCATCTTTTTGCTGCCAATAACGCCGACTACCTTGTATCCGGACTTGCGGCTTTCGGCCAGCCAGTCCAGCAGCTCACGCGTCATGCGGGTATTGCCAACCAGGAGTACGCGGGTAAGCCCCACCTCATACCCAAACAGCCAGCCGCGTATTAAACGGGCCAGGTTGCGGAAAATTACCAGGAAGATGAAGCCAAAAGCAAAGCCGTAGATGGGGATTAAGCGGGCAGGGAAGATGGGTTTGTCGGCCACAAAGTTCCAGAAAATAACAAACAGCATGCCAATGAACGAGCCAAGCAGCAGGCGGCCAAGCTCAGTAAACCGTTTTTCGTAAATGCTGCCATTGTATAAGCCAAGCAGGGCAAAAATAAGGATCCAGAAGGGCAGTACTAATAAGAACACGCCAATGTATGTTTTGCCGCTTAAGGGGCCGAATTGCTGGGTGCTAATGCCCAATTCCCATTTCACGCGCAGCACGTAAGCCATTACAAAGGCCGCTACCAGTGCTAAAAAGTCGCCGACTACCAAACATAAGTTGTAAATAATCGAAATGTTGTTCTTCATAGGTTACCCCGATTGTACCACTTGCCGCCCATTTTTGTGGCGCTGGCATAATAGGTTTTTTGCAGGGATTTAGCGGGTTCTGTTTGCATAACCGGTATACTGAATGTAGTACTTATGAAACAAGTCGTTCCGTTACAGACCGTTCTCGTGCAGTCCCACCGCCGCATCATCCAATTCGCAGAGTATTTTGTGGGGGGTATGGCCTACTTTTGGTCGGGATATATTGTATTCGCTGTTTGTTATAGCGGGCTTCATTGGACATGGCTGCCCGCGAAAATGCTGGCCGACGTTGTTGGCTGGACGCTCAATTACTTCATCCAGCGCTACTGGGCCTTTAACGACCCATCGCTTAACCGCCGCGAGGGCGCAATTATTGGAAAGTACGGAATTATTACTGTTGTTAATTTCGGGCTCGATTACGCTATCATTTGGGCCTTGAATAACATAGGCATTTCACCGTATATTGGGTTTTTCATTTCAGCAGGATTTTTTACAGTGTGGAATTATATGTGGTACCGCTTTTGGGTCTTTTATGGTAAACGGGGTGGGGACGCCAAGGAGGTAGCATGAGTGAAACAGTACGCCCAACCAAAAAACAGCGTGAGCTGCTCAATTATATAGAGCAGTTTATTGGTGAACACGGATACAGCCCGAGTTACCGGGAAATTATGACCGGGCTTAATTACACGTCAGTGGCAACGGTTGCGCTGCACATCAACAACCTTATCCGGCGGGGGCATTTGCGCAAGCGTGACCACTCGGCGCGTTCGCTTGAGGTGGTGAGCCCCAGTGAGCCAGCCAAAGTTACGAGCAACGTTATCAAGGCCGGTGAGGAAAAGTGGCTGGTGGAAAAAGTTGAGCATTTATTTGCGGAGCTGGAGCAGGCTGGCGAAATAGCCGGCGAGCAGCTGGACCATCTGTATGTGCTCGTTGGCGCCCTGAAGGTACTGGGGCTGGACGGGGCTGCGCAGAGTTTTATCCCGCGCCTGACCATCCTCAAGCAACGCCTGCCTGGCCAACAGCAATAGCGTTTTGTTGGTAAAACTACACCACGCATGTAGCGTGTGCGCATGCTATATTTCTAATAGTTAACAATACATAGCTGGAAGCAGGTGAGAATCCTGCACTGTGCCGCAACTGTAAGCCTCTGCGCCGTAAAAGCGTGATGGGACAAGTCAGATACAGCTCTTGTAGCTAAGCGTTCCGAGCAGAAACGCGGCGGTGTACCAACACCCCTGCCTGCCCGGCGGGGGATTTTCATTTTATGGCCGTACTAGCCGAAGCAGTCGCACTGCCGTTTGCCCAGCCCGGGTTTTGGCCGCCGCTTGAAGTAGTGTCGAATGTCATGCCCGCAGAGGTTGCTCCGCCCGGCGTGGAAGGCGATGTTTCGGCGCGTTGGCGTGCTGCCGATTCCATTGCCGGGCTGCGCCTGGCCCGCCACGCCGCCGCCCAAGAAGTAGACGCAATTCTGGAAGAACGTATGGAACTGCTGCGCGAAGGCGAATTTGACGCAGTGCCGAATGAAGTTGATCCGCTTACTACCGCTGCCCGCGTCCTGGAGGCGGAGGGTGAATGCGGTGCGGACAGCCCGGAACACCATGCTGCCCGCACAAGCCTGAAAGTTGACGCCCGCCGTTTGCTTGGCGAAGCCTACCGTAAAAACACCTGGGAATATTTCCCCGAACTTGAACAGCCGTACGACGAGGCCACCGAAAGTTACACTTTTATGGGCCGTCCGCTGCTCGAGATGGTCCGCGACGGTGTGACACCGGCTGCCCGTGAAGAGGAGGGCAGCAACCGCACTGCTGAATATGTTGAAGAGGCTACATATAAAGCTATCCGCGACCTCGGCCACATAAGTGTTGGCAATATAGCAGTGCTGCGCCCTGGTCGGGCTGCGCCTGAGGGTGCGGACGCCGATCAGGCCGCACCGCCCGCTATCCAACCCCGCACCGCCACAATCTCTGAATGCCCCGACTGGGCCATTGCCGCTTACGAGAAAAAATCAAAGGGCGGTTACGGCCATTATGTACCCCAAATTAAGAAACTCATGATCCGCGGCGTGCGCTTTGGCGCTGACGTGCGTTACCAGGAACAGCTGGCAGTGTCTGGCGAATATATTACCCATGATGTAGTCGTTGAAGGGCTGCGCGAAATGAACCTGGTGGGCGAACATGATACCCCCACTAAGGCAGAAGTGCTGAATATACAGGGGATTAACCTCGAGAATAAAGGCGCATGGGATGTACTCAAACTACTCGACTCAATCGCCAGCAAGCGCAGTGGCCAGCGTATCTTCATGGGCGAAGTTATACCCGAAGACCAGCCGCGTGATTACGCCGCCGCCGAGCAAGAAGCGCTTGCCCGCCAAGACAAGCTGGAAGCCCAGAGTGAAGAACTCACTGACTTCCTCATTGCACTGGAGCGTGGCGGCACCGACCATGACGTTGCCCAGGGAATAGTCGAGAAGCACGTGCATAAAATGGTCTTTAATGGCGTAAAAGGCAATCCTGAAGCAGCGGCCGCCGCCTTTGACGAAAAAACCGCCGAGCGTGTAGAAAAAGCCACGCGCCTGCGCGCCACCGGGCAAGAAGCTGCTGCCCGGAATGTAGAAGCGCAGGCTGAAAAAGAGGCGCCCCCTGTCTCATTCTGTGGCGCTGGCAGCTGTAACCTGGAGAGCGCTGACGATAGTGATGAAGCTAACGAAATGCGCGATAAACTTAAAACCGAAGATGATGAGGAGCTGCTGCGCGACACCGAGCGCTCCTGTCCTAAGTGCAGCAAGAAGTCGCTCTGGTACTCCTATAGCAGCAAGGTAGTGAAGACGGGGTGCAGCTCATGCGGCTCCACAAATACCAAAGTAACCAAGTAGTGCTTGACAAGCATAACCGTCTTTGGTAAGCTTGTACGTACTTCTGTGGCATGAAGCCACCGAGAGACAAACATGTGTAAATAAACAAAAAACGACGCTTTATTTGATTTTTCAAAAATTAGGTAAAGCCCCCAGGGAGCACTACAAATGTCCACCAAAATAAAAATGAAAATGGTTTCATCACGGCCAACCCGGGTACCGGTTGTTGTCCGGCGCCCGTCGTGGCAGGAATTTTTAAACTACTAGCCTGGCCGGCTAAGCTTACTGCTTGTTCTGCTCGGCTTTTTTAATTGCCGGGTCAAGGATTTTGGCAAAGTCCTCAACGGTGTAACCGGCAGGCTGCACGCGTTTGCCGTTCAAGAAGAAGGTGGGCGTGGATTTTTCTACGCCGGTTTTGTTGAACGCGCTGACATCAGCGTTAATCATGTCGTTTACTTTGCTGCTGGCCATGTCGTTCTTGAATTGGGCGGCTTTCAGGCCAAGCGAAGATGCGTATGACTCAAAGATTGCTTGGGCGTTGCTGTTCTCGCTCCAGGCGGATTGGTTTTCGTACAGGATGTCGTGCATTTCCCAGAACTTGCCTTGCAGCCCTGCGGCTTCAGCGGCGCGTGCGGCAGAGAAAGCGTTTTTGTGGATTTGCAGCAGTGGCAGGTTGCGGAACTGGAACTTAACTTGGTCTTTGTACTTGGCCTGTACCTGTTTTACTGCAGGGTAGAACTGGCCGCAGAAGGGGCATTGGTAGTCGCCGTATTCCACAAGTGTGAGGCCGGATTTGCCTTCGCCTTCAATATGTTCGGTTGGTTTGGCGCTGTTATTGCCGCTGGGCGCACCAGCGTCTTTGTCGTTAAAAAGTAAAATCCCACCAAAAACGATCACGATGACGGCAATAATTGCCCAAAATGTTTTGCTCATGCCACTTAGTATACAACGAGCTGGCGGCTGGCGGCACGCTATTCTCAAGCTATTCTACAGTGTGCTACTATGAGCGTACGTAAACGAACAAAAATATCGTGAAACAAACAAAGAGTAAAACCGCCAAACGGCCCCTCCGGCCGCTTTTGGCGCGCGCCAAGGCCAGGACGCCGGCGAAACCGGCCCGGGCATTCCACAAGCGGGTGCTGCTGCATCCGTTTACGGTGATGGTGCTGCTGTGCGCCGGTGTGCTTTTGGGCGGCGTAACGCTGCGCAGCTTTGCAGCCAGCCCAGCGCTTGGCGTCACCGCAACAGTGCCTGCGGAATTACCATCTACCCCAGCAACAATCACCGGCCCTGGCAATGCCCAGCACTTTTCAGCTGGCCTGGTAACGGTAACCGGCGGCTGCCCGGCATCTTCATATGTAAAGTTGTACCGCAACGCGGCGTTTAGCGGCGCCTCAATGTGCAGTAGTAACGCCTACCAGATCCAAACCAGCCTGGCCAGCGGCGCCAACCAGCTAACGGCGCAGGTGTATAACCTCACCAACCAGGCCGGGCCATCCGGCGCTCCAGTCACCGTATATTACGACCCTATCACCCTGCCGCTGCCCGCAGTGCCCAGCGAAGTGCCTACGACTGTGTCGGTAGTTGGTGTAGATAACGCCAACTACAAGAAGAGTGCCCGGGCCACTACCAGCGACAGCCCAACTATGTGGGGCTGGGCGCCGCCGCACTCTAAAGTAACAGTCACCTTCCACTCTGACCCGAAAACCTGCTTAACCCAGGCCGACGGATCCGGCCGCTGGGCGTGTACGCTTGCCAGCACCCTGCCAGCCGGCGTCCACCATGTGGATATCCAGGCTGTTGCGCCAGATGGCCAGGTGTTTAATTTCCCCACCTTCCAGATTCTTGTATCATTGGCGCTGCCGAATGTGCTGGCGCCGAAACCTGCTGACCCGCTTGTTTTGCGCACCGATTACCAGTACACCGTGCACGTTGGCCACCAGGCAGCCGAAATTTCGGTTGACGTTGCTGGCGGCACCACACCGTACAAAGTGGCTGCCGACTGGGGTGATGGCGCCACAACGTCCCTGGACCGTGATGCGCCTGGGGTGTTCTCTGTGAATCACGTGTATCCATCTGGGGCGACCGCCAACAAGGATTACCCCGTTATCATCCGTGTTACCGACCAACACGGGCAGCAGGCAGTTATGCAGTTAAGCGTGGTGGTGAAGGGGACCGGGCTGGTGCTGCTGGCAAAAAGCACCACCTTTGGCGCATTTTTGGATGCCTTGCACCGCTGGCTGTGGCTTATTTGGCCGGCATACGTAGTGGTTGTACTGATGGCAATTGGCTACTACCTGGGTGAACGTGAAGAATACCAACACTTGCTGGCTAAGCGGCGGGCAGCCCGTTCAGGCGGGCGTGCAAAGTGAGCGTAAACCGTAAGCGTGACGCAAATCACACGGCTGCCCTTTGTAATTCATGCCAATGGTGGCGTAAGATAGGTTCTATATGATCATAAGCGTATTTGCTTTGCTGCTTATTACCTTGGGGTTGTTTGCATTAGCTCTCCAGCGGTTTTATAGCTCTGTTCCGGCCAAGGAACTGAAGCGCTTGGCAGCACGCGGCGACGGTTTGGCCGAGGCTTTATATCGCCCCGTAGCTTACGGCTCCAGCATGCGCATGCTGTTATGGACAGTGTTTGGTTTAAGCACCGCCGGCGGCTTGCTGTTACTGCAGGGCCTGCCCACAATTGTTGCCTACATTGCTGCAGCGCTGACATTGGCTGCCGCTGTCGCCGCCCAATCGCTACGGCTTACGGTGCGCAGCGCTCATTTTGCAGTCCAAACCGCACCAGCGCTGAACTGGCTGATGAATTATCTGCACACGCCATTCGACGTTGTTGCCCGCCTGGTAAACCGCTACCGCACCCACACCGCGCACAGCGGCCTGTATGAAAAAGAAGACCTTATTGCGCTTTTGAACCAGCAAACCGAGCAGCCCGACAACCGCATCGCCAAGCGCGACCTGGAGCTCATCACCCGCGCCGCCCAGTTCGACGACGTGCAGGCTGCCGACGTAGTCATGCCCATGTCACGCGTAAAGCTGGTAAAACTGGACGACAACATCGGCCCGGTACTTTTGGGCGAGTTGCACAACAGCGGCCAAAACAGCTTCCTGGTATACGATGAAAGCCCTGACCACGTCGTTGGCACACTGTTCCTACGCGACGCCGTTGCTGCCAAAGAAGGCGGCCTGGTAAAGGACCTCATGCACCCGCGCCTCTGTTTTGTACACGAAGATTTCAGCCTGCGCCAAGTGCTGCAAGCCTTTGCCCACACCGGCCAGTTTATGGTAGTGGTCATCAACGCCTTTGAGGAGCCGGTGGGCGTCATTACATTGCAGCATTTGCTGGAGCAGCTGGTTGGCGGCGGGAGCGGCGACGGGTTTGACTCGTTTGAAGACCGCAGCGCTGTTGCCGCCTTCAAACCAGTAGCGGAACCAGTGCTGGCGCCAGTAACCGAAGATGTACTACCCGAAGACACCATTCCGGGTGAAACCGCAGAAGGCGAAACGCCGCGCGAAAAAATCCAGTCCCAGTCAATGGACTAAGACTGCCAGATACACCCCAGCAGCCGCCATTTCCTTTTGCTACCAGAGGTGGTACAATACGCCTAATGAAATCCAGTGCGTCTAAAACTAATATGAATCTCCGGGTCGGCAGCCGCGCCTAACTAGGCGAGCGCGGTCCTGTGGAAGACGACCCCAACCAGCCGCACGAACACCGCAACAATTTAGGAGAGACATATGCGCATTCTTAGTAGGGAATTAAAAGAACACATTGGCCAGACCGCCACTATCCAGGGATGGCTGCACAAAAAGCGCCTGCTTGGCGGCCTTACATTTATTAACGTCCGTGACCGCACCGGCCTGACGCAGGTTGTTATTAAAGACAAAGAAGAAGTAGAGAAGTTGCGCGGCATGCAGATTGGCACTGTGCTGGAAGTTGCTGGCACTCCAGTTGAAGAACCGCGTGCCCCGGGCGGTGTAGAGCTGCACGACGCCACAGTTACCGTTATGGTGCCAGTTACCGACGAGCCGCCTATTGAAATCGACAAACCGCTCAGCCACAAGCCAGACAACCTCGACACCCTGTTCGACCACCGCGTGATTGGCCTGCGCAACCTGCAGGAACAGAAGATTTTCCGTATCCGCAGCGACCTTACCCGTTACATCCGCGAATTCTTATTTAGCAAAGAATTTGTGGAAATGCACTCGCCCAAGCTGCTGGCTGGCGCTACCGAAGGCGGCGCTGAAGTCTTCAAGCTGGACTACTTTGGCAAAGAAGCAACTCTTGCGCAAAGCCCGCAGTTCTACAAGCAAATTATGGTTGGTGTGTTTGAACGCGTGTTTGAAATTGCGCCGGCGTACCGCGCTGAACTCTCAGCAACCACGCGCCACGTATCCGAAGTAACCATGCTGGACATTGAAATGGGCTTTATTACCGGCCTGGACGATGTGCTGAACATGGTGCAGGACCTGGTGTACTTCACGCTCACCAAAGCGTACGAAGAGCACGCCGACGACCTGAAGAGCCTGAACGCGCCGGAACTGGTGCTGAAGCCACAGTTCCCGCGTTACACCGTAGCCGAAATCCACGAAATGTACACCAAAGCTACCGGTAAAGACACCACCAAAGAGAAAGACCTTATCCCTGACGAAGAAAAGTGGATATGCGAATACGCCAAGAAGAACGACGGCTGTGAAGCAGTATTTGCCACGCACTTCCCCAGCGAAGCCGGCAAGTTTTACCACATGCGCGACCCCGAAGACCCATCCCGCGTGCTGTGGGGCGACCTTATCTTCCGCGGCATTGAAATTGCCACCTGCCCAGTGCGCGAGCACCACTACGACAAACTGGTAGAGCAAATGCGCACAGCCGGCCTTGACCCCACCCACCCTGGCTACAGCTACTACTTGCAAGCCTTTAAGCACGGCCTGCCAATGCACGGCGGCTGCGGCTTTGGCGTTGACCGTTTGGTAGAGAAGACTATTGGCCTGGCCAACGTCAAAGAAGCTATTTTGTTCCCACGGGACATCAACCGTTTGGCCCCGTAGGCACACCAAACTGACAAGCGTATGAGCCGACCATCGTCCGAATCGCCGCAAAGTCCGTTCCCGCTCATAGCTGCACACGCCAAAACGCTTATGCCAAAGCGTTCCGCCATGTACATGCGCCGTTTTGAGGCCTTAGAGCCAGCGGCGCCCGGCGGGCTGGGCGCAGTAGACCCGGGCAGCCTGGCGTTGTTCGGGCTGGCAATTATGCGCCGCCTGCCGCTGGCCACCGCAAATACTTCCAACTTGATCTTAATGTGGGCTGCGCCAGATATACGGCCGGGCAAGCCAGGGAGTGTGCCTGGTGAAATATCGCGTATCGACATCAGCCGGCAGGCAATTGTGAATTCCCAAACAACCAGCAGTGTTACTTTTTATTCCGGGCCTATAGATTTTGGCGGTTCGCGCGTGGGCGTACGCGTGCGCATGGAAAGCTTTGGCCATAACCCGCATAACGCAGCAGTCGACCTCATACATGCTGCGGAGTACACCACCGGCCCGCAGCTATCAGGGGTCGGCTCAGTGCCGCTCAACGAAACAACCCTGGCGGCAATAGACGCCGGCCACCCCGAACGAATACCCGCGCCGTATGTGTCTGCTATTTTACCTGTCCTTGAGGAATGCAGTATGGTGCTTGGCGGTGTTGCCAGCACACTGCGCCCGAACGCAGGCGTACGTCTGCCTATCTGGTAGATCGGCTGCGGCCGACAGGGTGTACTATTAAGGGCAATGGCCCAAGTATCAGCCGAACTCGCCCGTAACAATCCATTCCGCAGAATCGTGGCCAACGCCGCACTGCTTGTGCCGCGTCTGGAAACCCACACATCTGCCATTGGCCAGGCGTTTATTGGGTGGCAGGAGGCTGGTTTGGGCATTTTAGATCCTGGCGCTTTGGCACGCTACGCATTAGCAATGGCCGCCCGCGCTAGTGACCCAAAGCATATTATTGAAGCCGTTTCCCCGTGGGCAACCCCTATCCAGCCCCAGGCCCGGGGTGGCGATGTCGCCCGCGTCAGCATCTCCCGTTTGCAAGCAGATTTTATAGAACATGTCACGGGGACTAGTATTCTTGTGGAGTCGCCTTCTATGGGCGGCCACCACCGGACGGGCGTTCGCCTGTTTGTGGGTGCCCATGAAGAAGAAGGGCCAGTAAGCGCGGAACTGGCTATTGTGGAAACTGTTGTTAACCCGCACAGCACCGGCATGTACGCGGTTGGCAAACTGGCGGTGCTGGACGAAGCCGATATGCGGCTGCTTGACCACGGGCGCGCAGATGCAATTGGCCCGCAGCAGGGACTGCAAGCGCTGGTGCCGCTCATGGACGCCTACGACAATGTGCTTGCAAGCACCCTGGCCGGTATTGCAGCGGGAACTGCCATACAAGTGCCATTTTTCAGTAATGGCAGCACCCACTAGCGCTATACGGCAGGTTTGTTATCCAGGCTGTGCCATATATACCAGGCGGCAATGCTTTCGTACGGGTGCCAGTGGTTTTTCGTGGCGATTTCTGTAATTTCATCTGGTGTGGGCAAATGGTCCAGGCCATACAGTGCGCGGATGCCGCTTCTAATGCCCAGGTCGCCCACCGGCAGTATGTCCAACCGGCCAATACTGAACATCAGGAACATGTGCGCGGTCCAGGTGCCAATGCCTTTCACGGCCGTTAGCTCGGCGATAATTTCGTCATTGCTTAAGCTGTCGATATTTTCAAATTGCAGTGTGCCATCCACAATGCGCTGGGCCAGGTCGCGCACGTACATAGCTTTGCCGCGGCTGAGCCCTACGCTGCGCAGCTCCTCAATTTCTTTGGTGAGGATTTGCTCGGGCGAGGGCATGGCGCCGTCGTGCATACCAAATAATTCGCTAAAGCGGCGCTCAATTGTGCCGGCTGCTTTTACGCTGAGCTGCTGGCTGATAATACTGCCAACCAGCGCCTGGTAGTAATTGCGGTGCGGCCGCATGGTGCTTGGGCCGGCACGCTCAATAACCGGCGCAAGCACTGGGTCGTGGGCGCTTAAGTGCGTTGCTGCTGCTTCGTATACGTTCATACCCCTATTGTACCGAAGGTGCGCTACCATGCCATGCCCAATTTCTGCTAGACTTAAGTCAAGAAAAGGATAACAACGATGGCTGAAGACACTGAGCACGCTGAAACAGAACTGCAAGATGGGCGCGGGCGCGAACACCATTCGCCGGAGCATGCCTCGGCGAAGCATGAGCGCACGCCAGGTGGTACATCGCTCAGCGATAGTGAGCCTGAAACCGGCGATGGCCCCGAAGAAACGGGCCAAAGTTCAGGTTTGCCGCCGCACCACAAAGCCTGGAACTGGGTAAAGTCGCACAAAAAAGTAAGCATCCCGGTGGCCGTTGTGCTGCTTTTGGCAGTGTTGGCTGCAGTGCCATTCACCCGTTACGCGCTGGCTGGCACGGTGCTGCGTAAAAACTTCTCTGTGGAAGTGATAGATTCGCAAACCAAAAAGCCGGTAACCAGCGCCACTGTAACGGTGGAGGGCAAAACCGCCACCACTAACAACAAGGGCGTGGCAACTATCCGCGCTAATGTGGGCAATGCGTCAGTAACTGTTTCCAAGAAATATTACACCAGCTCCAAGAAGGGCGTACTAGTGCCTATTGGCAAGCAAAAGCAATCCGCCCAAGTAACCCTGGTGGCCACTGGCCGCCAAGTGCCCGTAGCTATTACCAACAAGGTGAGTGGCCAGCCAGTTTCCAACGTTACCATCAGCACCCAAGGCGTAGAGGCTAAAACCGATGCTGAGGGCGAAGCAACGGTAGTAGTGCCCGCCAACAAAACATCGGTAGAAGCAACGTTGAAGGGCAACGGCTATAACAACCAGAAAGTTACCATTAAGGTAACTGCCGGCATAGATCCGGCCAACAAATTCCAGGTTACGCCAAGCGGCAAACTGTACTTCTTGTCTAACAAATCCGGGACTATCGATGTAGTAAAAACCAACCTTGATGGCACGGCCCGTGAAACAGTGCTAGGCGGCACTGGCAAAGAAGATAAGTACAACACCGTGCTGCTGGCTTCGCAGGACTGGCAATACCTGGCGCTGCTTAGTAAGCGCGATGGCGGCGACAATGCTAAACTTTTCTTAATTAACACCTCAAATGACGCCGTGACCACCATGGACGAGGGTGACGCCACGTTCAACCTGGTGGGTTGGAGCAGCCATCGCTTCATCTATACTGTTACCCGCACCAGCTACCCGCAGTCGCAGGCAAACCGCCAAATTTTGAAATCGTTTGACGCCAGTAGCGGCAAGCTTACATCTATCGACCAAACAGCGGCTGCCAAGAGTACCAGCGGTTACGGTTACTACTATGAGACAATCGGTAACGTATACATTAATACTGACCGGATCGTGTACACCAAGAGCGTGTCTGCTAACTCTGATAGCAGCATCAAGGACCACCCTGGCACACTGAATACCGCCCAGCCCGATGGCAGCAATAGGCAAACGGTAAAATCGTGGAGTGGGAATTTTCCTGAAATTGTTGGCTATGGGAACGTCACAGTGAATAGCCGCAGCTATGCGCCAAACGAAATTTACATAGGTGTCTTTTATGACGGAACAACTGGCGGCAACGACGATAAGCTATACGAATTTGAAGACAACAGCCTGAAGCCAGTTTCCGGCAAGCTGGCCAGCAATTTGTATGATGAGAGCGACTACCCAACCTACCTGTTCTCGCCCTCCGACAGCAAGACCTTTTGGAGCGAACCGCGCGATGGCAAGAACACCTTGTTCGTAGGCGACAGCGAAGGTAAGAACCAAAAAGAAGTTGCCAGTCTCAGCGAATACCAAACCTACGGCTGGTACACCGAGAAATACTTATTAGTTTCTAAGAATGGCAGCGAGTTGTACATTTTGCCGGTGGGCGGCGCAGCACCTCTTAAAATCACCGACTACTACAAGCCGAACACCAGCTTTACTGGCTACGGCAAGGGGTATGGCGGTTTGTAGCCCAGGAGCCCCACATGGCGGAACAATCTAAGAAGAAGCCTGCGGAACCCACTAACCCGCAGCAGCATACAGAACCTAAAGCACCGGTGTCTTCGGAGGAGCCGGCAGTTCCAGCCACAGCACTTATACCAGACGACCCAATTTCCGCGCCCGCACCGGAAACCAGCGAAACTAGTGAAGCCGTCGAAACAACTCAAGACACTGCTGACCCTTTACTCGACAACGAAAAAACCGAGCGCGCCGTAGATGATATTGTGGCGCACGAAGGCACGGGCGAAGAAGACGCATCAGCAGACGCCGCGCCCGCCCATTTCCACATTCCCCAGAAAAAACATGGGTTTTGGCATGCTTGGCTGGGTACGTCAAAAGGCCGCTGGCTGACATTTATTATTATTGTGGCCGCAGCCGCAGTAGTGGCGGCCACGCCCAAGTACCGCTATTACACCTTGAACACTGCCGGTGTGCGGGCGGGCGCATCGGTAACTGTGGTAGATGACATTACCCAGCTGCCATTAAAAAACGTGAAGGTAACAATTGCCGGCGCCAGCAAGCAAACAGACGAGGCTGGCATTGCGCGCTTTACCCGGCTGCGCCTGGGTGAAACGCAGGTAGACGTGCAACAGCCGGGCTTTGCAGCCGTGCACCGCACAATCATTGTGGGGTGGGGAAGTAACCCGCTGCCCGACGTGCCTTTGGCTGCCACCGGCACGCGCTACACAATCATGGTGAATGATTACATTACCGGCAAACCACTGCCAGGCGTGCAGGCTACTACTGGCGACGCCACCGCCCTCTCGGACAACCACGGCAAAGTTGAACTTACTCTGGAAGACACCAGTGCCGAAGGCGCCCAAATTACCCTTACGAAAGACGGCTACCGCAGCGGCCAGGCCGTGCTGAAGGCCGCCAGCCAAAGCGTAACCGCCACCATGGTTACGGCGCGTAAAGTAGTGTTTGTAAGCAAGGCCAGCGGCAATTACGATTTGTATAAGAGCGACATCGACGGTGCCAACAAAGAGGTGCTGCTGCCAGCCACCGGCAACGAAAACGGCAATCTGAGCCTGGCAGCCAGCACCGATGGCTCGCACGCCGCGCTGGTTTCCACGCGCGACAACCAGCATGATGGCGACGGGTTTCTGCTGAACACCCTCACACTGGTAGATGTAAATGAAGGCACGTCCACCACGCTTGCCCACGCCGACCAAATCCAGTTAATAGATTGGGTGGGTTCGCGCCTGGTGTTTGAGCAAGTCAGCTCTGACCCCAAAGTGCCCATTGCCAGCCGCTACAGTGTTATTAGTTATGATTACGCCACCAACAGCCGCGTGCAGCTGGGTGTGGCGCCTAAAATGAACGGCGTGTTCAGCGCGCAAGGCTCGGTGTATTACACAGTGTCAGCCAACGACGATAACGGCGCGCTGCAACCAGGTTTGTACCGCATTTCACCAGATGGCAGCGGCCGCCAGCGCGTATTCGACAAAGAGGTGTGGGGCGGCATCCGCACCGACTACAACACCATTGCCCTGCAAACTGCCGATGGCTGGACGGCATACAATTTTAAGACGGGCAGCAGCAGCTCCATAGCGGGCCCGGCCACATTCACCAGCCGTTTGTACCGCGACAATGGCGAACATAGCGCCAGCTTGTATGTAGACCAAATCCAACTGCTGGAGTACGACGTTTCGGCTAACAAGGACATCCCCGTGCAAAGCCAGGAAGGCATGAATTACCCAGTGCAGTGGTTTGGCGACGCCGTGCTGTACCGCGTGGTCACTGCCACCCAAACCGCCGATTACATTACCGCGCCAGGCGGCATCACCCACAAAGTTGCAGACGTAGCCAACACCTACGGCTTCAGCTCTGGCCAGTAGTGCGCTAGACTTGGTAGCATGCAGGGCCAATTCCGTTCATTCCAAGATACCGTGCTGAGGTATTACAACCAGCACGGCCGCCACGACCTGCCTTGGCGCCAGCCCGGGCCGGGCGGCACGTTTGAGCCCTATAAAATTCTAGTATCCGAAATTATGCTCCAGCAAACGCAGGTGCCGCGTGTGCTGCCGAAATTTGCCACGTTTACGCAGCAGTTCCCTACATTCCAGGCTTTGGCAGCCGCGCCCCTGGCCGATGTTTTAAAAGCGTGGAGCGGGCTGGGTTACAACCGCCGCGCCAAGTTTTTGTGGCAAGCCGCGCAAGCAGTGGTTGCTAATTACGGCGGCGAACTGCCGCGCACGAGCCTTGAGCTGGTAACGCTGCCTGGCATTGGCCCCAACACCGCTGGCGCGTTGCTGGCTTACGCATTTAACACGCCAGCCGTGTACATCGAAACCAATGTGCGCACCGTATTCATCTACCATTTTTTTGCTGACAGGGAAGCCGTAGATGACCGCGACATTTTGGAGCTAGTGGCCCGTACCCTGCCGGACGATGCCCGCACCTGGTATTGGGCACTCATGGATTACGGTACCCATCTGAAACAAACCGTGGGTAACCTTAACAAGTTAAGTAAGCATTACAGCGTGCAATCAACATTTGTTGGCTCAAAGCGGCAATTGCGCGGCGAGGTGCTGCGGCAATTGGCAGCAGGCCCGCAGCCAGCTTCCGCGCTGCTGGCCGTGTTGGCCGACGAGCGCGCCCAGCTGGTGCTGGACGACCTGGTAAATGAGGGCATGGTTGAGCGCATGCCGGGCGGTAATCCGCGCTACAAACTCCCGGGCTCGTGATACAATACAACCAACGAATTATGCAACCGCAAACTCCTGCCAAACCAGTTATGGACGTGTCTGCACCACCGAAGCCGCCTGTTCTGCCAGCCCAGCCGGTAGCGCCAGCTCCACCCGCTCCGGCCCCTGTTACCGCGCCAGTCGGTCCGGCACTTGTACAAGCTTCGGCACCAGCGCCTGCGGACATTACACCGCCAGCGGCACCAGCCCCACCCGCAGCCCTAGCCCCGGCACCGCCTGCAGTAGTGCCGCCCACTCCAGCTGCCGCTGCACCAGCGCCCACGCCCGAAGCTAAGCCCGGACTCACCATGTCTGAGCCTGCCAACCCCAGCCCCATGAATGTGCAGGACGCACCAGCCCCTGAGCCCACACCCGTGGAGGCCGCTGCCGCCATGCCCGAACCACCTGCCCCATCTGACCCCGAAGCCAAGCCCAAAAAACCCCAAGCCCCGCAAAAACCAGCGGGCCCGGCTGGCCCCAAGCCGCCAACAGGGCTCATCACCATTACGATAATTATCATGCTAGTTTTGGCTGGACTGGCCACGGCCGTGTACGTCACGTCGCAGTCTGCATAGGTGCGCCATGGTCATCGTTACATCTTTAACCGACCCGCGTGTCCCTGCCTTTTATAAAGACGGTGCCGTTGGCGTGCTGCCAACAGATACCATTTACGGCCTGACCGTTTCCGCGCACAACCCCGAAGCGGCGCACAAGCTGTACGCCCTAAAAGACCGCGAACAAAAACCCGGCACAGTCATCGCAGCCAGTGTGGAACAGTTGCGTGAGCTTGGTGTCGCCAGCCAATATCTTGACCAAGTCGCCCACTTATGGCCAAACCCCATTAGCATTGAAATGCCAGTTGGCCCGCAGCTCGACCATATCAGCCAGGCGACTGGCCATTGCGCCTTCCGCGTGGTGTCTGACCCACAGGTGCGCACATTGCTTGAAAAGACCGGCCCGCTGCTAACCAGCAGCGCCAACCACCCGGGCAAACCCGTTGCCGACAATATCGCCGAAGCATTGGCATACTTTAATGACCGCGTTGATTTTTATGTAGACGGCGGCGACCGCCCGGACCGCCCGCCATCAACCGTTGCCCGCCTGCAACCCGACGGCTCGCTGTTTATTGCGCGGCAGGGCGCTGTTCCAATCAATGAAAAAGGGGAAATCCTATGAGCATGACATTCGACGAATACCAAAAGCAGGCGCTCACCACCGCCATTCCGCATGCTGACCCGCTCATGGACAAAACCATTTGGGCTATGGGCGTTGCCGGTGAAGCCGGTGAGGTGATTGAAAAATGGAAGAAAATTGTTGCCTACAAAGACGGCGTTGTCTCTGACGACGATCGGCGCGAGCTGGGCAAGGAGCTGGCCGACGTGGTGTGGTACATCGCCGTTATGGCCAAGTCGCTCGACTTGTCACTGGACGACCTCATGCAGCAAAACGTGGAAAAACTGCAGAGCCGCAAGAGCCGCGGCACCATAAAAGGCGCCGGCGACAACAGATGAGGGGCACTACTAACGTCCCTGAAGCAAGTGTGATCATCCGCAACGAAAAAGGCCAGATACTATTTGTCCAGCGGCAGCACACCGGCTACGAAGACGGCAAGTATTGCCTGGCAAGCGGCCATGTTGAGTATGGTGAATCGTTCAGTGCCGCCGCCATCCGCGAAGTAAAGGAAGAGGTGGACCTCACTGTCCAACCGGAAGACCTGTTCCCGGTATTCTCTATGCACCGGCGCAAAGACGATGAAGACATACGCGTAGGCATGGTGTTCGAAGCCCGTGCCTGGTCGGGTACGCCAAAAAGCATGGAGCCTGAACGCCATGGCCCCATAACATGGCTCGACGCCGACAACTTACCCTACGACAAAATCATGGGGTTCCAAGCCGACGCCCTCCGCGCCATAGCCGCTGGCAAACAATATATTGAAGCTGGCTGGTAGGCCGTTATTTTTGCAGCCAGCGCGCCATAGCCGCAGCCAGAGCACTAGCAGTTTCTTTCAGGGGTAATTTAGTATATAATACAACACGTTAGAACAGCAGATACAACGCAATGGCTGAAGATTTTCCCCGCTACAACCACGAGGATTCGGATGACGATGCGCCGGCAGAACGCCCGCAACCCGCTGAGCACACGCTAGCGCCCGCCGAAGCCGAACATCCTAAGGTGCCTGCCCAACAGGAAGGCACTATTTTTTCGCGCGATGTAATTGCGCCTAATTTGTCGCGTCCGCTGTTTGATTTTATCCGCAAGCAGGAGCAGCCCAAGGCACATCTCGAGGAAAATCCTGAACCGTTACTTAGTACTGCAGCGCTGCCAGGCGTGTCGAATCCGAGCGAACCGGAAATGCGCACCTACCAGCCGCCGGCCGAAACTGAAATTGCCCACGCCATACATGAGGCGTCTAGCGAAGACGATGACGACGATGAAGCCGCCGACGACACCTCTGCCGCCCACGCCACTACTGCCACGCCAATGCCCACACCAGCCCCCGCCCCGGAACGTCCGGCTGCCCACCAGCAAGAATTGGAGCGCCCGCTAAAAGAGCAGTTTGAAGAAATCATGCGTGCCGAAATGGGCGAAGATTACACGCGTATGGCATCCGGCGAACACTTGGGCGAAACAGAAGATGAACCTGAACCAGGTGACCCGCGCACGTTTGTAGCAAACTGGCCGCACCAGCCAAGCGAATACGCCGAACCTGAACAGCCCGCCCAGAATGAGGGCGAACCCGACGCATTTTATTACGCCGAAGCCGAGCCCCAGCCCGACCCGCAAGAACCCCGCCCATTTAATAACGGCGAGGCTGCGGCAATTGCCCGC
>DATIIE010000026.1:0-17478 GCA_035479955.1 Saccharimonadales bacterium (SeqCode) | reverse complement strand
TTCAACACCCAGGTTGTAACGCCAGGCATGAACCAGGCGCCCAGCATACCAGCGCCCGCGCCGATTCCAGCACCGTCTGCGGCCGACGAGCAGAACCTCGTACAGGCCCTGGAAGCACGGCGCCAGGAAATGCCCACAACTGCTTACTACAGCCACCTGCACACTATCCAGCCGCTGTCAGCGCAGCCAACGCAACAACAACCCATGCCGCAAATGCCAGCCGCAAATAACGCGGGTATGCCAACCCAGCCGGCCACAATGGGCGCAGGCAGTTTCGTTCCGCCGCTGCCAAGCGAAGGGCCGCTACTGGGTCCGCCAAGCAGCCAACAAATGCCGCAAATGCGGCAAGCCCCGCTGCCGCCAATGCCTGGTGGTGGCATTGCCCAAGCTGTCGCGAATGGCATGCCAGTGCCGCAGCAAGCGCAGCCAAGCATTGCGCGTCCCCAGCAGCAACAACCTGTGCAGCCGCCAGTGACACCAGCACAGCAGGCTGCTATACTACAACTAGCCAACAACAACGACCTTAATGTGGCAACTTTAGCCCGTGAAGCCGACCGCGCAGCGTCGGATGAAGTGGTAATCAAGCTACATTAATGAGCAGGGGAGACAGCGTGTCGTCTAGAGGTGCCGAGGGAAACGGATATGAATCCTAACTATAACCAACCAACGCCAGGGCAAGCCCCGCAAGGGGCGGCTCCGTATGTTCCGCAAGCGCCCGCCGGGCAGCCTGCCGCGCCTGCTCGTGCGCCGCAAATGGGCCCTATGCCCGCTGCCCCCAATATGATGGGCCAGCCCAACATGGCCATACCAACACAACAACCCATGCCGCAAATGGCCGCTGCACCACAGCCAGGCGCCCAGGGAATGGTTGGTGGCGGCCAGGCGCCAGCAGCGCCGCATACGCCAACAAACCCCAACAGTACCCAGAACAGCCTGCTTATTGCTGAAATCCGCGATGGCATCGTTATTATGAGCGACGGCAGTTTCCGTTCGGTCATCATGGTAAAGTCCATTAACTTCGACCTTATGAGCCCGCAGGAGCAGGAATCTGTAGAATACGCCTACCAAGGTTTCCTGAACTCGTTATACTTCCCGCTGCAGATCTTTATCCGTTCGCAAAAGGTAGACCTCGAACCCTACATTGCCAAGCTCGACAAGATCCGCACCGAGCACGACAACATGCTGCTCGCCATGTTAATGGAAGACTACATTAACTACATCGACCAGCTCAGCCAGCAAACCAACATTATGGACAAAAAGTTTTACGTTATTGTGCCGTATTTCCCGCACATTGACGTGCAAAAGGCCATTACCCAAAGCAAAAACTTCGTCACCGGCTTTGTAGACCTGTTCAACAAAAAAGAACAGCGCGTGGTTATCAACGAAGCCGAGCTGGAAAAAGCCAAAACCGAGCTGCGCAACCGCGTGCAGGCCGTATTGCAGGGTATGCTGCAAGCCGGCATCCAGGGTTTGCCCCTGGACACGCAGGAACTTATTGAGCTGTACTACGACACCTACAACCCGGATACCGCCACCCGCCAGCAGCTCAAGAACTTCAACAACCTGAACGCTGACATCATTACCAAGGGCGAAGGCACAACTGTACAAGCACACTTACAAAGGGAGTTACAATAATGGCGCGCAAACAGCAAATGGATCCGGTGGCACTGGCACAGGCCCAGCAATTGCGCGAACAGCAAGAAGTGGCCGCCGCCTTCCAAAAGGGCATTACCGCGCTGCGCGACTTTATTGCGCCAAGCTCCATTGAATTGCAGAGCAGTTACTTCCGCCTGGGCACCCGCCTGGCGCGCACCTATTATGTATACGGCTACCCGCGCCAGCTGTACACCGGCTGGATGAGCGCCATTGTTAACCTCGACGAAGTCATGGACGTATCGATGTTTATTTACCCGGTGGAAAGCCAGGTAGTGCTCGACAACCTGCGCAAAAAAGTTACCCAGCTTGAGGCCGGCATCCAAATTGACTCCGAAAAAGGCCGCGTCCGCGACCCGCAAAAACAAGCCGCTATCCAGGACGCCGAAGAAATGCGCGACAAACTTCAGGTGGGCGAAGAGCGCTTCTTCCGCTTTGGGTTTTACTTCACCATTTACTCCGGCAGCCTGGAAGAGCTGGAGTTCATTAGCCACAAGGTAGAGTCGTTGCTGGGCCAGCAGTTGGTGTACAGCAAGGCTGCCACATCGCAGCAGGAACAGGGCTTAAACAGCACTGTGCCGCAGTTTACCGACCAGTTACAAATCCGCCGCAACATGAGCACTGGCGCCATCTCCACCAGCTTTCCGTTCACCAGCGCTGACCTTTCACAGGACGGCGGCATTTTGTACGGCATTAACATGCACAACTCCGGCCTGGTTATTTTTGACCGCTTCAGCTTGGAAAACGGCAACTCGGTTGTCTTCGCCAAGTCTGGTGCAGGCAAGTCGTTCACCGTGAAGCTTGAGGCACTCCGCAGCATGATGATGGGCACTGAAATCTTCATTGTTGACCCTGAAAACGAATACGAGCGCATGTGTGACGCCGTTGCCGGCGCCTATGTACGCTTGAGTTTGAGCAGCGCCACGCGCATCAACCCGTTCGACCTGCCACGCGTGGTAGACGCCGAAGAAGCCGACAACGCCCTCCGCTCCAACCTCATTACGCTGCACGGTTTGCTGCGCCTGATGATGGGCGGCGCCCAGGCGCAGATGATGGGCGGCCAGCAAATGGTCATGCCCGCGCTTTCGCCGGTGGAAGAGTCAGACCTTGACGCCGCACTAATTGAAACCTATGCCAAAGCCGGCATCACCAACGACCCGCTGACCCACCAAGGCCTGCCGCCAACTATCGCCGACCTATACGACACATTGCTGCACATGGGCGGCACCGGCCCGCAGCTGGCCCAGCGCCTGCGCAAATACACCACTGGTACGTTCGCCGGCATCTTCAGCCAGCAAAGCAACATCGACATCAACAACCCGCTGGTAGTGTTTAACATCCGCGACCTGGAAGACGAACTGCGCCCGGTTGCCATGTATATTGTGCTGAACTACATCTGGAACAAGACGAAAACCGACCGCAAAAAACGCATCCTTATTGTGGACGAGGCCTGGCAGCTTATGAAATACGAAGACTCAGCTAACTTCTTGTTTAGCTTGGCGAAACGGGCCCGCAAGTACAACTTAGGCATTACTACCATCACCCAGGACGTTGAAGACTTTATGGGTTCGCGCATGGGCCGTGCCATTGTGGCTAACGCCTCCATGCAGTTCCTCCTGAAGCAATCGCCGTCGGCGGTAGACGTGCTTTCTGACGTATTTAAATTAACTACCGAGGAAAAGAAGCGCTTGGCGCAATTCCCGGTAGGGCAGGGCCTGTTCTTTGCCGGCCAAAACCACGTGCACATCCAGGTAGTGGCCAGCCCCACCGAAACCGGCCTTATTACAACGAACCCGCAGCAAGTTGCGCAAATACAGGCGCAGGCTGGCGATATGAACCAAGTCCAAGGAACCATCGACCTGAAAAACCAACTTTATCCGGGAGTGTAATAAAAACATATGGCCGCAGGGGGTTATGACGACGAAGATGGCGACAGCGCGAACAGCGGTGGCGTTACCCCAGGCCAACGCGCTGCCAGACGTGCAGAGCTAGAGCGCGAACTTGGCGAACGGCGGATTGACGCCAGTGGCAACGACTTAATGCCCCCAGGCGGTGCGGCCAGTGCTGAATCGCTGGGCAATGCCGAAAAACAGGACCCTGTTGGCGGACTATACAAAGCTGCCGGCGTTGACCCTGACGGTGCGGGCGAGGGCGGCAACAAGCTGTCGCGCCGCTTAAAAGGCATTAGCCGGCGTAAGAAAATCCTGAGCGGGGCAGGCATTGGCGGCGTGACCGCGCTGATAATGTCGGCTGCACTCGTGACGCCAATTTACCGTATTCCCGCACTCATGAACGACCTGGAAAGCAAAATGGGCAAAGAGGTAGACGACATTGTAGAAGCCCGCGCTGAACGCATGATCGTCAACTACCTGGTCGCCCGCGCCGGCGGCCTGTCCACTAACTACGTTATTACCGGCAGCCCGCTGGAAAGTTTGTGGCGCACCTTCCAGTCGCGCAAAATTGAAGAGAAAATTTTTAAGCGCACCGGCATCCGCTTTATTAAAGTGAATGATGTGGTGCATGTTATCCACGACGGCCGCGACCTTGGCAAAGTAAAAAACTACGAAGAAATACAGAAAATTATCGACAGAGGCACCATAAAAACCAAGAAAGACTTCAAAATTATTGTGAAGTCGGTGGTGCCGGCCGCACGGTTCCATAAAGCGTCTATAGAAGCGTCCAGCTTTAAGAACCGGTTCCTGAAAGGCAGGGGATATAGCGTTCCAAAAGTAGAAGATGACCCGGCGAAAACCGCGGCCCAAAATGCAGCAAAGGAGGTGGAAGAGCTAACTGCTCAACAGATTGACGATGCCACCGGTAAAGTTCTGGACCACTTTGATAATGCCATTGAGTGCGTCCTTGATGGGGCAGAAGATGCATGTAACGACTTTAAAGACGCCGACACCGAAAACCCCGCGCCCGACCCCAACAGTGAAGAAGCCCAGCGCAACATCAGTAACGGCAGTTCCGAAGAAGTATCAAAAGACCTGCATGAAGGAAAAGACGAAGCCAAAAAAGAGGCGGTAAAAGACCGTAAGGGCGGCTTCATGAACCGCATGATTGAAGCCATCCTGAAAAAAGTAGTTGGCGCGGCCGCGGCCAAAACTATTACTGCGGCCATTCCATATATAGGTTGGATCGACCTGGCCGCCACACTGCAGCACGCCTTTGGCGACGCCTTGAAGAACCACCTGGCCGAACGCATTCCCATTGCTATGCGGCAAAGCGCCTACGGAGCTATTTACAGTTCCTGGGAAGGATACGCCCACAACACCAAAGCGGGCAAAGTGCCGCTGCCAATGTTATCGGCACTGTCGTCACAGCTGGGTGACGCTGGCAAATCACAGGGCCACCACGTTCTATACGACAATAACGACAGGGGCGAGCCGGTCAGCCCCAAAGTGGGCGACGACAAAGACTATAAACTCTTCGACATTATGGATGAGGTGTACAACAACTTTGGTGTGCGGTTTGTTATCCGCGGGCCGCTGGAGCTGTGGTACTACACCGTAGGCAAGTTATTTAAACTGGTGGGCGACCTTGGCGCTGACGTTGTAAGCTGGCTTATGAAAGTCACCGGCTTTACCGCACTTATGGACAGTACCTTGAAAGCCGTATTCGGCGACAACTGGAAAGAAGAGTTTGGCAAGTTCGCAGTAAAAGCCATCATGTGGCTGTTCGGTATAGCAATTGACCCTCTGGCTAAGGGGGCAGCAATGTTTAACAACCTGTTCGCGGGTGCCGCAGTGGCACTTAATTACCACTGCCATTACGTTCTCGGGTGCCGTGTATTAACCAGTTTGCAAGAGAAACTTATATTCAGGCAGCTCGACCAAAAAGACCAAGAGGAAATGGCGATGACGCCACTCCGCGACCGGTTATTCTCACCGGATATGCCGAAGTCACTTACTGCCACACTGCTGCGCAACTCGCCGACCAGTGCCGGCCCAGGTGCCTTTATGGCCTCGCTCTTTAAGCAAGTTGGGGCGCTGCCGAACTCTGTGATGCGGGCGTTCTCACCAAATGTGCGGGCCGCGGATTACACCATGTATTCAAAGGCAGCTGGCGTGCGGTGGTACGGTGCGCTGCCTACGGACCTCGACCAAGACACTGCCGCACAGGTACGTCAGCAAAAAGCCGGGGAAGTAAAATGCCCCGAAGTTTCACCCACCCAAGACTTTAACGCCTGTGCAGCGGATACGACCGTTGTTAATGCGCTGCAATGCGCAGTAGACCCAGGCAATTGCCCGCAATGGAAACCGGCACAATAGGAGACATATGAAGCACACCTTCCGCACCAAACTCGTTATCGCCCTCAGCTTCTTTTCTACACTTATCATGTTGTTTGCCAGCACCCCGCTCGTGCAGGCCCTGACGCCGCAGGAACGCTGGCACTACGCAAACATTGGCATCGAATTTATTGACGACCCGTGTGCGCCAGCAGGCGAAGGCGCGCCAGATGCGGGCGGTGGTGGCGGCGGAGGTGGTGAAGACGCAGCTAAATACCCGCACATTAAAGACGCTTTTGTATTCTTTATGCAGCAGGGCTATTCGGCCGCGCAATCGGCCGGTATTGTCGGCAACCTTATCCAGGAATCAGGGTGGTCTATTAGCCCCACGGCCAGTGACGGCGTGGCGCATGGCATTGCGCAGTGGCAGGGCGGACGCCTGCAGCCAATGTGGTCATGGGTGGCAGCCTGGGCGTCGAAAAACGGCGACAAAGACGGCAAAAACTCCTTCCAGGGGCAGTTGCATTATCTTGTTTACGACTTAAACGGGCAGCACAGTTCGGTGAAGAAGAAAATCCTGGCGCTTAACAATGAAGTCGAAGTCGCCAACGCCTGGAACAAATACTATGAAATTTCGGCCGACACATCCAGCAAGCGCGGCGACAACGCCCGTAAAGTGCTGGCCGCTGCCAACGCCGGCGGTTGGGCGAACGGCATTGTGGTAAAACCAGACGACCCCAACGCATCCACCACCCCTGATGGCGAGGATGGGGGCTCCGACTGCGCGACCGAAGAGGAAGGTGCTGGCAGCGCCACCGGCAAAACCTGTAAAGACATTGGCAAAAAGAGCGACGACGACGACCCGAAAGACCCATACCGCTGCAACAGCTCTGAACTGAAGTGTGCCGCTGGTACAGACATGGGTGTAGGCGCAGCGTACGCTGGCGGCCGGCCATACAAAATCCGTTTGTGCAAAGTGCAGGGGGTGGTGGTAAACGCCTTTATTGCCGCGAACATCGATAACATGATGACTGCCGCTAAAAAGGATGGCATTGCCCTGAGTGGCGCAGGCGGCGGTTTCCGTACCATGGACGCCCAAATAAGTATCCGGCGCTCCAACGGCTGCCCGGCCGACCACCTTGGTTCGAAAGACGCCAATGGCTTCTACGACTACGGAACGCTGCTAGCCAACAAGAACAGGACCGCACCAACCACACGCTGCGGCACTCCGGCGGCGCCTCCCGGCTTCTCGAACCACCAAACCGGCTTGGCCGTAGACTGGTCGTACAAAGGCTCCACCATTGGCAGCCATGGCAGTGCAGCGTTCAAATGGATGGATGCCCACGCCAAAACATACGGTTTCTACAACTTCCCGGTAGAGCCATGGCACTGGTCAGTGGACGGGGCATAGGAGAACAATATGTATCCAGAAAACACATCACGCAAGAAACCGTTTATCATCGTTGCCATCATTATCGTATTGCTGGTTATCGTAACCATTGTGCTGGCAATAGCCACCTCCAGCAGCAACGACAATAAGGGCGGCGGGCCCAAGGGCACACTGGAAATAAGCTACAACATGTCGGACACCATTGGCGTAGTCGTAAAACTGAACGGCAAAACCCAAAAAACAACCGAAAAATACAGTGTAGCGCCTGGCAAATACCAGCTGCAGATTTCGCGCCCGGGCTACACCACGTTCAAAACCGATGTCACTGTTAAAGAGAACAGCGACGTGTTAGTCAGCGTACGCAACGACTTGGTAGAAGCGCCGCCGGCCGACAGTGTGCAAACACTGGCACCACTGCTGCCTAGCTCCATCCAAAACCCGCGCATAAAATCAGTGAATTACTTTTACGCCAACACCTGGGCCGTTGTCCATTTCGACAGCGACCAAGAAGACGGCGACGTTGCCGTGCTGCGCTACTTCCCGGAAACACAGCAGTGGAGCATGCTAAACGACCCTGGCGTAGTCGTTGACATCAACCAGATTGGCGACGCGCCAGCAGCAGTACTTAGCTACTTAAACGATAACAACCTTATTTTCAGCGGGGATTGACCATGAATACGCAGCAAAAAAAACGCTTTATAATTTTTGGCAGCCTGGCCTTATTTATTGGGCTTATCTATATATTGTCTATGGCGTTCCGCGGCGGTACGCAAATTACCCAGTTTACCAAAGTGCCGGCAACTACTGCCGAGGGCACGGCTTTCGGTACAGATACATTGCTGTATGCCAACGACGCCGCCCTGGAAACGTTTAACTACAAAACAGGGAAGCGCACACCTATCAGCCCCAGCACCGGGCAAAATGGCTTGGATAATGTCGACACTGTTACCGCCTCCGCCAATAAAAAGTTTGTTTTGTTCCACACCAGCGTTGTCACCTATGGCGAACTGCTCTCCAAGCAACTGGCGGCAGATGGCCGCAGCGAGGCTGCTGATTACTGGTGGGTATACAGCATTGCCGACAGGTCGTTCCAGGCATTGCCCGACGGCACCTTGCTTGCAAAATTCCAGGGCAACAAGTTGTACGCCTTAGCACCCAACAGCGACGGGGAAGCTATCTACACTTACAACCCGGCTACGTTAGAAGAAACAAGCAACCTGCAAATAGAACCCAGCAGCGATTTCTTCCCAGTTAAAAACGGTTTCCTGCTGCAATCTATCGACAACAAAATTTACTTCACCAGCAATGGCACCACCAATGAAGAAGTACTGTCAGACATCCAAATCAGCGGCATTACCGCAGACGGCAACACTGTTGTTGGCCTGGAGAATAAAAACAAAGCACAATCGCTGGTATGGGCATCAACCAGCGATTGGGAAGTGCATGTTATCAGCGACAGCGTATCCAGTAAACCAGTGTGGGACAACAGTGGAAAAGTGTTGTACAACACCTCTGGTGCGTCAACCGACTTTGTGGAATACAACTTAGTAACCGACAAAAGCTCCACCTGGAAGTTTAACAAGGACGCACTGCCGCCCCGCGACGACGCCCCGGCAATTGCCCAGGTACTGCTCAGCGACGATACAGCGGTTATCAGTAACTCATCTGGCGTGTACTATTTGTCGGGCCCGCAGGTCCACGAATTCAAGAACTAGCCTGCGGCAGGGCGGATAAGTGGAATTGTATTGCTGCTGGTGAAATGCTGCGCCACAACATCGGCGTCGGTGGTGGTTATAAACGTTTGGTAGTCGGACACAAATGTAGTGAGCGCGGCCCGGCGCTTGGCGTCCAGCTCGCTGAATACGTCGTCAAGCAGCAAAAGCGGGCGGGCAGCGCGCAGCTCTTCTAATAACTGCAGTTCCAGGATCTTAAGTGCCAGCACCAGGGTGCGGGTTTCACCACGTGACGCGGCCAGGCTGGCATCATGGCCGTCTAATTGCATGCTTAAATCGTCACGGTGCGGGCCGTAAGCCGTGAAACCACGCAGGATATCCAGCTCAGTGCTTGACTCTAATTTGTGCAGCAGCGCGCTTTCATATGATTCCGGGGCGAACTTGGATACATATACGAGCTCCACACCATGCTCAGCTGCCGCCAGGCGGCCGTACAGGTCGCTCAAGCGGCTGTTGAAGCGCTGGATGAGCTCGTATCGCTCGCGGGCAATTTGGCCGCCCAGCTCGCTTAAACGGATGTTCCACACGAATAGCTGCTGCTGTAAATCGCGCGGCTGGCTTTTTAGCAGGGCATTGCGCTGCGACAGCACCCGCTTGTAATGGCGGCGCAGCGCACCAAAACGCACATTTGTTTGTTCAATGAGGTCGTCTAAGAAGTTACGGCGCAGTTCAGGTGAACCACTTAGCAGTAACAGGTGGTTGGGTTCAAACAATACGACCGGCAGGCTGCGCTGCGGCGTCAGGCGGCTTAAGTTCTGCTCGTCTATAACAAACGACTTCACACATTTTTCTTCGGTTTCGCACTGCAGCTTTACGGTGCGTGTGCCTTCTAAGGTTTCAGCGTCCAGGCGGGCCCATGGCTGGCCAAAGCGCACAAGCTCAGCGTCGCGCACGCGGTACGAGCCGCCGCGCGCGACCACCAGCACCGCCTCCAGCAAGTTGGTTTTGCCGCTGGCATTTGGCCCCACAATAATATTTACGCCACTCTCCAGCTCAAACGACGTGTCGTCGTAGCTGCGGAAGTGCTGTAGCCGCAGGTTGGTAATCATGCTTCTATTTTAGACCTGCTTAGCTTTTAAGCGGCATAATCAGGTGCACATAATCGTCGGTTGCCGGGTCGGTAAGCACTGAAGGCTCAAGTTTGCCGTTAAAACTGAAGCTGACTTCATCGCCGCTCAGCGCGTGCAGTGCGTCCAGCAGGTAGCGGGAGTTAATAGTGATAGCGCCGCCGCCGCTTACTTTGGCGGTAGCCGTAGCGGTGTTCTCCCCAAGCTGTGACGCAACAGAGCGGATGCTTAATTCCTGTGTGGCTTCATCGACGTTAAGCGTGATACTGCCAGCGCTTTCGCGGGCAAACAGGCTGCTTACTTTGGCGGCGTTCAGAAGGTCGGCGCGCTTCAGTACCGATGTTGTGGCAAATGAGGCAGGGATGAGTTTGCGGTAGTCGGGGTATTTACCCTCAATAAGGCGGGCAACCAGTTCAACGTCACCGACGCGGAACAGCACTTGCTGGTCGTCGCTGGTAACTTGCACGTCGTCTTCGGCGTCGCTGACAATGCGCAGCAAATCCTGCATGGCAGAAACAGGCACCAGCAGGTTAACCTCTTCTTTGGTTGCCAGGAGCTGCTTTTCGGCCAAGCGGTAGCTGTCGGTAGCGGCCATGTACAATTTGCCATCGCTGGTGTGCAGATACACGCCGGTTAGTACCGGCCGGGCTTCGTCACCGCTGGCAGCAATAACTACTTGTTGGAGGCTCTTTTTAAGAACCGGGGCAGGCACGGTCCAGGTTTTACCTTCAGTAATAGCCGGCATAACCGGGAATTCCTCCGCGCTGACACCGTTGATAACCGATTGGTACTGGTCGGTGGCAATATTTAATTTGTATTCATCAAGGTCCAGGTCAATTACGCCAGCGGGCAAACTGCTGACAAAATCCTGCATTAAGCGGGCAGGCACGGTAATAGCGCCTTCATCAGCAACTTTTGCCCCTATGTAATGAGTAATGGCAATATCCAGGTTAGTGGCAGCAATGCTCAAACGGTTGTTGACTGTCTTAATAAGGACGTTGGCGAGTACTGGAAGAGTGCCCCGGGCGTTTGCTACGCGTGCTACGGTTCCTAATGCCTTGTTTAGATTTTCCTGGGTTACCTGCAATTTCATACACATGCTCCTTAGTTACTATAAGTAATTTAAGTATTTAGTAATTGTCGTAGTAGTTATAGGCCCTGTGGATAGTGGGTATAACTTAGCTGAAAACAGAGGGGAATTGCTGGGTTTTTGCTGTGGACGGGCAGTGGCTAGTGTATGGCTTGCCTGTGGGTGGATGGGGGTACTTGTGCGCAGGCCCTTACTGCGGCTGTGGCAAGTTGTGCACAAATTGTACTCAGCAGTGGGGCTTGTGCTAGCTATTTCCACGGTGTATCCACAGGTTTTACGCATACAGTTTCCCTTTGATGCTGCTAATGGCGGCGCGCATATCAGCATCTTGGATAGACTCTTTTTCAATCTTTTCAATAGAGTGGATGGCGGTGGTATGGTCTTTTCGGCCAAGTTCACGGGCAATTTTCGGGAAACTGAGGTGTAGTTCGCTGCGTAACATGTACATGGCCACCTGGCGCGGCACTACAATGTCTTTGTCGCGCTTTGGCCCCAGGATATCTTCCATGGGTACCTGGAAATGGCGGGCTACGCGTTCAATAATTTGTTTGGCGCTAATGTGCTTGGGTCGGGTTTGGGCAGAGCCGAGCAAACTGCTGGCGATACTCATGTTTGGTTCCAGCCCGCGCATTTCACACCAGGCCAGCAACTGGTTGAGCGCGCCTTCCAGCTCACGGATGTTGGTTTGCACGTTTTGGGCCAGGTAGTCTACGACGTCGCGCGGCAGTTCAGTGCCATGCATCTGGGCCTTTATTTGCAGAATGGCGCAGCGCGTTTCAAAGTCCGGCGTCTGCATGTCTATGCTCATGCCCCAAACAAACCTACTGCGCAGGCGCTCTTCCAGGGTAGGGATGTCGCGCGGCGGCTTGTCGCTGCTGATAATGATTTGGCGGCTGGCCTGGTGTAGGGCGTTAAATGTATGGAAGAACTCTTCCTGCGCTTTTTCTTTGCCGGCAATAAATTGTACGTCGTCGACTATTAATACGTCGGCGCTGCGGTAGAAGTCGGTGAAGTCGGAGATCTTTTTGTAGCGCAGGGCGTCTACAAATTCCTGCAAGAACTGTTCGCTGCTAATATATACGACGCGCGCTTCGGGGTTGGCGGCCATAACGGCGTTGCCAACAGCCTGGATAAGGTGGGTTTTGCCGATGCCCACGCCGCCGTACAGGAAGAGCGGGTTATATTTGGTGCCTGGCTGGGAAGACACTGCCTGGCAGGCGGCGTATGCCAGCTCGTTGCCAGAGCCAACGATGAAGTTGTCGAAGGTGTAGCGCTCGTTTAAACCCTGGCGGTAAGCGTGGGTAAGGGCAGTGTTGGCGCTGTTGGTCTTCAATACGTTGTTCACTACTGAGGGTGATGTGTCGGTGCCCCCGCTTGGTTTCAGTACCAGCGGTTCTTCCTCGCGGGCCGGGGCCAGGCCGGAATGTATCTTATATTCAACCATTTGGGTGTTGGCCCCGTTCTTGCGCAGGGTGGCCACCACCAGCTCGTTATACTTGCGTTCCAGCTGCTGCTTAATAAAGATATTCGGCACACCAACCACGATGCGTTCGTCATCCTCACGCAGTAAAACAGTGTTCTTAAACCAGGTTACAAAATTGCCGCGGGACACGGAAAGTTCGATTTCACCTAATACGGCCTGCCAGAGACTTGACGGTTGCATACCCTCTCACTTCGTTATGTAATCGACTATACGCTAGCTGTAGATACTTTTCCACAATTTTATAGCGTTTGGCTGGAAACACTAAATAAATGCAAAGTCCAGGGGCGAAGTTATACACAGCTACAGGCCGTATCTGTAAAATCTGTGGAAAGTAGTTGAGATTATGTGGAAAACTTGGTAGTATTTGTGGGGTAAGTATTGTTATTTTCACTAAATAGCAATCGACATATCAACTAAGAGGTACAATTAACCGCAGCTTGTCTGGCAACAGATCATCCTGTAGAGTGAGAGCATATGCCAAAACGTACATATCAACCAAAGAAACGCCACCGCGCCCACGTGCACGGCTTTATGAAGCGCATGGCTAGCCGCGCAGGCCGCCTGGTGCTGCACCGTCGCCGCCTTAAGGGCCGCAAGCAACTCAGCCACTAGCAGCTAACCAGCGCGTGGCGTTACTGCCACGCTGACAGAGGAGGCTTTCAGGGTGATTAGCCAAGCCCATCGGTTTCATGGAAGGAACTCGCTGCGCTTTGTGTACCAGCGCGGTCAAAACGTCCGCGGTGGTGCTGTTAGTTTGCGCTACGCAGTGAACCCCCGCCGCCAGCACTACCGTGTGGCGGTGGTTGTGAGCCGTAAGGTCAGCAAATCTGCAGTGGTGCGCAACCGTATCCGCCGCCGTACGTACGAGATTGTGCGCGAACACGCCGGCCAGCTCACCCAGCCACTCGACCTGGTGTTTACCGCTTATGGCGAAGATATCGCCGGCCAGCCCCACGACACCCTCAAAAAATTAGTCCTCTCACTGCTCGACAAAGCCGGCGCACTCCACGCTGATGGCCCAGATCATGCTATAGTAGGATCAAAGGAGACGAACGAGTAATGTTTACGACGCTGATTGTACAGCCCATTTTCAACCTGTTAGTGCTGATTTATGCACTGCTGCCTGGGCATAACTTTGGCCTGGCTATTATCATCTTTACTATTGTGGTCCGCGTACTTATGTGGCCGCTGGTAAAGAAGCAATTGCACCAGGTAAAGAAAATTCGCAAGATCCAACCTGATATTAAGCGCATCAAAGCTGAAACCAAGGGCGACAAGCGCCGCGAGCAGCTGCTCACGATGGAGCTATATAAAGAGAAGGGCATTAACCCGTTTGGCCAAATTGGTTTGGTGCTTCTGCAAATTCCAATCCTGCTTGGCTTGTACAGTGGGTTGACCAAGGTTATCCACCACCAGAACGAGATTGTGAACTTCGCATACTCTGGTTTGCAGCACCTGCCGTGGATGGAGCAGCTTGCCAAGAATATCGGCCAGTTCGACGCCACCTTGTTCCATGTTGTTGACCTTACGAAGAGCGCTATTGGCCCGAACGGCGTGTACTGGCCCGCCATGCTGATTGTAGTTGCCAGCGCCGTTACACAGTTTTACCAGAGCAAGCAGTTAACGCCGTCCAGCAAGGACTCCCGCAGCTTGCGCGCTATTTTGAAAGACGCCGGCGCCGGCAAACAGGCCGACCAATCTGAAGTAAACGAAGCAGTTGGCCGCAGCACCCGTTACTTGCTGCCAGCCATGATCTTCCTGTTTACCGTGAATATCGCGTCAGCACTGGCGCTGTACTGGCTGACCTCTGGCATTGTCGCCATTGTGCAGCAGTACATTGCCCTGCGTGAAGACGCTGACGAAATGAGCCTGGGCGACACCGCCGCAAAAGCGGGTGCTACAGCAAAAGCCGGTGGTAAAATTGAAGTCATTGAGGGTGAAGTGGTGGAGACTTCCAAGCAAAAGGCCTCTGCCAAAAGTAAGAAGAAGACAGGTAAAGGCAAGCGGAGGAAAAAATAGTGGAAGACGCAATCCGATACGCAAAGAAATATCTTGAAGACCTGCTATCGTTTTTTGGCCTGAACACTGAGGTACACGCTACCAGTGAAGACGATGTTATTGAGCTGGAAGTGCCCAGCACCCATCTGAACGGCTTCCTTATTGGGCAGAAGGGCGACAACATGCGCGCCATGCAATTCCTGGTTTCCAACGCACTCAAGAACCAGGGCTACGAATATACCCGCGTAAACGTAGATGTTGCCGAGTACAAAAAACAGCGCGCCCAGCGCCTGGCCGAGCGCGCCGAAGATTGGATGAAGCGCGTAAAAGACAGCGGTGAGCCCATGGACCTCAAGCCCATGAACGCTGCTGACCGCCGCACTGTGCACAAGCTGGCCCAGGAATGGGGCATTATCAGCGAATCCGAAGGCGACGGCCCGGCCCGCCACATTGTGCTGAAACCTGGTGATGCGCCAACTGTTGCTCCTGCCGGCGACGGCCCGGATACTGACTCCAGCTCTGGCAACGAAGCCACAAGCACCGAAGAGTAGCTTTTATTTAAGCAGTGACATATAAATGGCCAGGGTCTCCTTGGCCATTTTTTTCCATGAGTATTTTGTGAGCTGAGTATGGCCGCGCTCTATTAAGCGGCCGCGCAGTGTTTTGTCATCTAGCACTTCGGCTACTTTGGCGGCGACATCCTTGGGGTCATGCGCGTCGAAGTAGTGGGCGCCTTCGCCGTACACCTCGGGCATGACGCTGGCATCGCTGCTGACAACTGGCGCGCCGTGTGCCATGGCTTCCAGGGGCGGCAGGCCAAACCCTTCGCTTAACGATGTGAAAACATAGGCGCTGCAGTGCTCGTATAGCCATTTCAGGCCAGGGTCGCTTACAAAACCGGGGAAGATGACGTGGTCGCCGTAAGAAAGCGTTTTACACCAGGCAATGAGTTCGGCATGGTGCTTTTCTTCGCGCTTACCGGTGATAACCAGCTGCAAATGCGGGCGCTGCTTGTGTAAAATGCCAAAGGCCTTTACCAGCGTTTGCAGGTTTTTGTGCGGGAAAGCAGTGCCCACGTACAGCAAAAAGTCGCCGTCAACGCCTGCGTGCTTTTCGCCCTGCATTGCCAGGGCTGATTCACTGGATTCGTAGGTAACCACCAGCTTCTTCTTTGCCGACGGCTGGAATTGCGCCACTTCTGCTGCTGTGGTGTTGGTGGGCACAATAATGCGTTTGGACTTCATGTGGCTCCAGCGCACCAAAAAGCGGTACAGCCCCATCTTCAGCCAATATAACAGAGGTGGCGTGGTGCCGCGGCGCACAAATTGGAACATAGTCAGGTCGTGGGTGGTGGTAACGATGTTACCGAAGTAGAGCAGGGGTTGTTGGGTCATTCCAAAGTGTACGAGATCGGGCTTCAGGCGGTAGAGCTGCCAGGCAAATTGCAGCTCGGGCAGGGGGCTTACCGAAAACTGAGGGTAGGGGCAGGGGAGGGCACGGAAGTTTCCCGCCCGGGGAGAGAAGGGGTCGTCTGCCGCAACCAGAATAGTGTAGGTGTTCTGGTGGTCTAAATCCTGTAAATGTTCAACTAAACGGTCTATGTAACGTCCGGTTGTGGCACGCCGGATGCGCGCATCGATAACTATATGCTTGGTCATTGCTATAATTATACCTAACATGCAAACCTTGCGACGTATACCATTTTGGGCAGCTATGGGCTTACTCCTGTATATGCCGCTGCATGTCTTCTTGGCGCAGTCGCTGAGCCTTGTTACAGGCGGCCTGGAAATTTGGAAGTTAGCAAAGGATTTGGTGGTTTTTGCAAGCGTCATGTTCACAATTTGTTTAGTTTGGAGATACCGGAAGCGGGAAGTACCAGAGGTCAATCTGTTAATTGGCCTCAGCTTGGCGTACTTGGGCGTGCATTTGCTGCTGTGGGCGCTGCATATGGACGTGTATAAAGAGAGTGCCCTGCTCGGTATTACCTACAACTGCCGCGTTTTTGCGTTTTTGGTTATTGGCATGGGCGCGGCGCTGCTGTGGCCGCTGAAACAAATCAACCAGGTATTGGTGTTTAAGGTGGTTTTGGGCGTAAGTACGCTGGTGGCGGCCTTTGGCGTGCTGCAATACTTCTTGCCGAGTGATTTTATGACGCATTTCGGCTACAGCCCCGCCCGCGGCGTACTGCCAGCCTTTTTTATAGATAACCGGCCGGATTTCCCTCGTATTATGTCTACCCTGCGCGACCCCAACTCCTTAGGCGCATACCTTATTCTGCCAATTACCCTGTTTGTGGGGCTAATTCCGCGCGTGGCTACCATGCGCCGCCGGATGGTGCTTACTGGCGCATTTGTACTGCATTTGGCAGCCCTGTTCCTAACGTTTTCGCGCGGCGCCTGGATCGCTGCCCTGCTGTCGGCACTGGTGATGCTGGTGTGGCAGTATGCCGAGCTGGCCCAAAAGTTTCTGCGCCGCTGGTGGCCGGTTATGGCTGCTGTATTTGTTATTGGCCTGGCCGGCGTGTTCGTTGCCCGTAACACCTATGCCTTTAAGAGTGTGGTCACGCACCGCACTGGCGCGCCGCAAGGGGCAGAATATGACTCCAACGGCTTCCACTGGGTGTTTGCCAAGCGTGGGCTCGAAGGTATTGTCCAGGCTCCGTTTGGACACGGCCCGGGGACAGCGGGGCTGGCATCTATCCAAAACCCTGCCGGCAGCTTTTTAACAGAGAATTACTACATCCAAATTGGGTACGAAGTGGGTATTATTGGCCTGGCCCTGTTCCTGCTTTTGAACGTGTGGGTGTATGTGCGTTTGTGGGCACGCCGCACTACC